>JAMFRW010000411.1 GCA_026224975.1 Rhodoferax sp.
CGCAGCATCGCCGTGAAGTTCTTGCGCGGCAGGTCGGGTGCGCTCTTCATCGCGATGTAGGCGTTGGTGTTGGCCGGGTTGCCGACGACGAGCACCTTCACATTGCGGCTGGCCACGGCGTTGAGCGCCTTGCCTTGGGCGGTGAAGATCTCGGCGTTGACGGCGAGCAGTTCGGCGCGCTCCATGCCCGGGCCGCGCGGGCGCGAGCCGATGAGCAGGGCGTAGTCGGCGTCCTTGAAAGCCGTCATCGGGTCACCGTGGGCTTCGATGCCCACCAGCAGCGGGAACGCGCAGTCTTCGAGTTCCATGATCACGCCCTTGAGCGCCTGCTGTGGCTTTTCCATCGGCACTTCGAGCAGGCTCAGGATGACCGACTGGTCCTTGCCCAGCATTTCGCCAGAGGCGATGCGAAACAGGATGGCGTAGCCGATTTGGCCGGCGGCGCCGGTGACGGCGACTCGAACGGGTTTCTTGCTCATGAGGATGCTCCGGGCGACAGTTGAAAAAGCAGTTGAACGAGAGGACGGCGCGGCTGCGTGCGAAGCAGCGGGCGCGTTTCGAACGGCGATAAGTGTAGGCCAGTCCGACGTGTCCAGTCGGGGACAACCCGAGTCTTATGTCTTTTATAAGATACTCCGGGGTGGCGTGTTCGCACATGCCTTTACCTTCACGACACGATGACCGCCGAGACTTCCAGCCCCGCCTTCAGCCCGCTCTATCAGCAGATCAAGACGCTGATGACGCGCAGCTTGCAGTTGGGCGAATGGCATCCCGGCGATGCGATCCCGAGCGAGATCGAACTGGCGGCGCGCTTCAAGGTGAGCCAGGGCACGGTGCGCAAGGCCATCGACGAACTCGCGACCGAAAACCTGCTCGTGCGCCGGCAAGGCAAGGGTACTTTCGTCGCGACGCATGCCGAAGAGAAGGTGCAGTTCCGCTTTCTGCGCCTGATGCCCGACGAAGGCGTAGCCGGCGGTGGCGAACGCCGCTTCATCGATTGCCGCCGCCAGCGCGCGCCCGCCGACATCGCCCGTGCGCTGCTGCTGCAGGCGGGCGATGCGGCCATCCAGGTGCGGCGCGTGCTCTCGTTCAGCGGCGCGCCGGTGGTGCTCGACGACATCTGGCTGCCCGCAGTGCTCTTCAAGGGGCTGACCGCCGAGAAACTCAGCGATTACCGCGGCCCGATGTACCGCCTGTTCGAATCGGAGTTCGGCGTGCGCATGATCCGCGCCGAAGAAAAAATCCGCGCCGTGGCGGCCGATGCGGCCACTGCCGAGTTGCTGGCACTTGCCGAGGGCTCACCGCTGCTGAGCGTCGAGCGGCTCTCCATGACCTATGGCGACAAGCCCGTCGAACTGCGCCGCGGGCTCTACAACACGGCGTCTCACTACTACCGCAATGAACTCAGCTAGCCAAGGTCCAAGTCGGCCGGGGCCTGAGTTGTCCGACAAATCGAACACCCTCCGATCAAGTCTGCTGCATTGCAATAAACTAATGCGGTTTCGAACGGGTTTCATCCAAAAAACCAAACAAGGCTGACATGGCACAGACTGCAAAACAAAGACCCGGCGGGAACATGCGGCTGATCGACGCGCTGCAATACAAGCTCCCCGTCGCAGGCGTCGTCTCCATCTTGCATCGGGTCAGTGGCCTGGTGATGTTCGTGCTGCTGCCCTTCATCATCTGGATGTTCGACACCAGCCTCACATCAGAGATTTCTTATGGCCGGTTCACCGCGGTCTTCGCAGCCGGGGTCGGTTTTCTGCCGGGCTGGTTCTTCAAGCTCGTGGCACTGGCTCTCATCTGGTCGTATCTGCACCACCTGATCGCCGGCCTGCGCCACTTGTGGATGGATGCGACGCATGCGGTCACCAAGGAATTCGGCCGCCAATCGGCCATCGTCACCCTGGCCGTGAGCATCGTGCTGACGCTCGCGCTCGGCGCGAAACTTTTCTTCTGAGGCAACTGGCGATGGCAAAGGATTACGGTTCGAAGCGCGTGGTGGTCGGCGCGCATTACGGCCTGCGCGACTGGCTCTCGCAGCGCGTCACCGCTTCGTTGATGGCGCTCTTCACCCTCATCGTGATCGTGCAGGTTTTGCTGCCCGGCGAAATGGGCTACGACAAATGGGCCGGCATCTTCTCGGCCCAGTGGATGAAGGTGCTGACCTTCGTCGTGATCGTCTCGCTGCTCGTGCACGTGTGGGTCGGCGTGCGTGATGTGCTGATGGACTATGTGAAATCGGTCGGCGCGCGCCTCGCGCTTCAGGTGTGCACGATCGTCTGGCTGGTTGGCTGTGCCGGCTGGGCCATTCAAGTGATTTGGAGACTGTGATGCAAGCGGGTATTCCTGAAATGTCGGCCGGTACGGCCTCGGTCACCAAGCGCAAGTTCGATGTGGTCATCATCGGCGCCGGCGGCTCCGGCATGCGCGCCTCGCTGCAACTGGCGCTCGCCGGCCTCAACGTCGCCGTGCTCTCCAAGGTGTTCCCGACGCGTTCGCACACGGTTGCGGCGCAAGGCGGCATCGGTGCCTCGCTCGGCAACATGTCGGAAGACAACTGGCACTACCACTTCTACGACACCGTCAAGGGCTCCGACTGGCTCGGCGACCAGGACGCGATCGAATACATGTGCCGCGAGGCGCCCAAGGTCGTCTACGAACTCGAACACTTCGGCATGCCGTTCGACCGCAACGCCGATGGCACGATCTACCAGCGCCCCTTCGGCGGCCACACCGCCAACTACGGCGAGAAGCCGGTGCAGCGTGCCTGCGCGGCGGCCGACCGTACCGGCCACGCGATGCTGCACACGCTCTACCAGCAGAACGTCAAGGCACGCACCAACTTCTTCGTCGAATGGATGGCGCTCGACCTGATCCGTGACGCGGCGGGTGATGTGGTCGGCGTGACCGCACTCGAGATGGAAACCGGTGACGTCCACATTCTCGAAGCCAAGACCGTGATGCTGGCCACCGGCGGAGCAGGCCGCATCTTCGCGGCTTCCACCAATGCCTTCATCAACACCGGCGATGGCCTGGGCATGGCGGCGCGTGCCGGCATTCCGCTCGAAGACATGGAGTTCTGGCAGTTCCACCCGACCGGCGTGGCCGGTGCCGGCGTGCTGCTGACCGAAGGCTGCCGCGGTGAAGGCGCGATCCTGCGCAACAGCGACGGCGAGCGCTTCATGGAGCGCTACGCGCCGGCCTACAAGGATCTGGCGCCGCGCGACTTCGTCTCCCGCTGCATGGACCAGGAAATCAAGGAAGGCCGTGGCTGCGGTCCGAACAAGGACTACATCCACCTCGACATGACCCACCTGGGCGTCGA
>JAMFRW010000412.1 GCA_026224975.1 Rhodoferax sp.
CGCTGATCAGCAGCACGGCGCCACCCTTGGCGCGCACTTGCAGGATGCGGGCGTGGATCTCGGCGACGGCGGCGAAGTCCAGGCCGAAGACCGGGTTGGCTGCAATCAGCACGTTGATCTTGCCGGCCAGCTCACGCGCCAGCACGGCGCGCTGCACATTGCCGCCGGAGAGGCTCGCGATCGGTGCGTTCTCGCCGCGGGTCTTCACCCCGTACTCGGTGATCCACGACCGCGCCCGCTCTCGCCACGCGCCGAAGCGCAGCCAGCCGCGCTTGAGCGGCGCCACGTCGAAGTCTCGCAGCGCCATGTTCTGCGCCACGCTGAGCTCGCCGACGCAGGCATTGCGCAGCGGCTCCTCCGGCAGCGCGCGCAGTTGCAGCACGCGGTTCTCGCTGCGCTTGGCCGAGTACGGCTCGCCGACCACGCGCACCGTGCCGGCAGTGCGCGGGCGCTGGCCGACGAGTGCTTCCACCAGCTCGCGCTGGCCGTTGCCCGAGACCCCGGCGATGCCGAGGATCTCGCCCTTGCGCACCTTGAGGTTGAGGCCTTGCACGGCGAGCGTGCCGCGGTCACCCATGGCGCTCAGGCCGATGACTTCGAGCGCGATGGCCGCGCCGGCGTCGGTCGCCACACGCGGCGCGGCGCTGCCTTCGGCCACGATGGCCGACGCGCCTGCGGCCGATTCGCCGATCATCGCCTGCGCCAGTTGCTCGGGCGTGGTGCCGGCCACCTTGGCGCCATGCACGCGCTTGCCGCGGCGCAGCACGGTCACTTCGTCGGCATAGGCCATGACCTCGCGAAACTTGTGCGTGATCATCAGCACCGTGCATTCACCGCGCCGCGCCACGGCGCGCACATAGGCCAGCACTTCGTCGGCCTCCTGCGGCGTGAGCACCGATGTCGGCTCGTCGAGGATCAGCAAACGCGGCTTGAGGTAGAGCTGCTTGAGCAGTTCGAGCTTCTGCTTTTCGCCGGCGGCCAGGCCCGCAGGCGTGGCGTCGAGGTCGAGCCGGAACGGCGTGGTCTGCAGAAAGGCTTCGAGCTGCGCGCGCTCCTTCTTCCAGTCGATCAGCGCTGGCGTGCGGCCGCCGGCGAGCAGCAGGTTCTCGGCCACATTCATGCCGGGCGCGAGCGTGAAGTGCTGGTAGACCATGCCGATGCCGAGCGAGCGCGCGACCACCGGCGTGGCAATGTCGTGCTCCCGTCCGTCGATGAGGATGGTGCCGCCTTCGGGCCGCTGCGAACCGGCCACGCACTTCACCAGCGTGCTCTTCCCCGCGCCGTTCTCGCCAAGCAGCGCATGCACCGATCCGGCGGCCACCGTCATGCTGACGCGGTCCATCGCGGTGAAGCTGCCGAAGCGCTTGGTCAGCTCGACGGTTTCGAGCGTGAGCGCGCCAGTGGCGTTGGGCCTGGGTTGCAATGGGGCGGTCATGAAAGACTTCCTCTGCGGTCATCGATTCGAAGATGCTTCATCACATCAAACCCTCCAACACAGCCGAAGACATCGCATGCGCCCCGAACACCCCGCCCTGCATCTCGATCATCTTCAGTGCGGCTTCGTGGTTGCCGCGGTCTGTCGCGGCGGTGCAGTCGTCGAGCAGCAGGCATTCGAAGCCGCGGTCGTTGGCATCGCGCATGGTCGTGTGCACGCACACGTCGGTGGTGATGCCGGCGAGCAGCAGGTTCTCGATGCCGCGCGTGCGCAGCACCAGCTCGAGGTCGGTCGCGTAGAACGAGCCCTTGCCGGGTTTGTCGATCACGACTTCACCCGGCAGCGGCGCCAGCTCGTCGATGATGTTCCAGCCCGGCTCACCGCGAATCAGGATGCGGCCACACGGCCCCTCGTCGCCGATGCCCCGGCCGCCCGTGCCGATGCGGCGCGAGCGCCAGCGCTTGTTGGCCGGCAGGTCGGCCAGGTCGGGCCGGTGACCTTCACGCGTGTGGATGATGTGGAAGCCGAGTTCACGAAGGCGCGCCATCAGCGTCTTGATGGGGCCGATCGGCGCGCGCGTCAGCGAGAGGTCGTAGCCCATCTTGTCGACATAACCGCCGACGCCACAGAAATCGGTCTGCATGTCGATGACGATCAGCGCGGTGTTGGCCGGGCGCAGGTCGCCGTTGTAGGGCCACGGGTAGGGGTTGGCATTGACGAAGCATTCGGGCATGTCAGGCTCCTTCGAAATCGGGCGGCATGTTGTCCAGCGCATGCGAACGTGTCGGCGCAGCGAAGCCGAACGATGTGCCATCGGTGTGCACCACCTCGGCCTCCCACGGCAGGCGGAAGCGCCCGTTCACCATGTCGTGCATGTAGGTGTAGGGGCAGTCCATCGCGCCGCCCTTCACCGCCGTGTAGCCGCGGTGCCAGAGCTGGTAGGGGTTGTTCTCCACGCCCCAGTTCAGGCGTGCCTCGCGGACCAGATCGGGCCGCACCTCGCAGGTGACGATCTCGTCGACGCGGCCGCCGCCTGCGGCCATCACCGTGCCGTCGAAGTTGCACACCATCGCCTCGCCCATCGAATCGAAGGTGCCATCGCTGCCGCTCAGGCACACGCTCGCGGTCACCATCAGGTTCTGGAAGGCATTGGCCTGGTTGGTGATCTGCCAGGCATGGCGTATGGGCGCGGTGTAGCCGGCCGTGCGCAGCATGATCTCGGCGCCCTTGTAGGCGCACTCGCGCGCCATCTCGGGGAACATGCCGTCGTGGCAGATGATGAGCGCGAGCTTGCAGCCCTTGGGCCCATCGATCACCGGGATGCCGATGTTGCCCGGCTCCCACGCCTCGACCGGCACCCACGGGTGCAGCTTGCGGTAGTAGAGCGCCAGTTCGCCGCGGTCGTCGATGACGATGCCGGTGTTGTACGGGTTGCCTTGCGGGTTGAACTCCATCAGCGAGAAGCAGCCCCAGACCTTGTGCGCCTTGCACGCGGCCTTGAAGGACGCGACCTCCGGCCCGTCCATGCGGCACATGAGTTCGGGCGAGATGCTCATCGAAAGGCCATGCAGTGCGTACTCGGGGAACACCACCAGGTCGAGCCCACCGTTGTTGCGCCGCGCCTTGCCCACCATCGCGACGATGCGCTCGGCCTGCGCCTGCAATTGCGCCGGCGTTTCGACGACCGGCAATTGCAGTTGCACCAGGCCGATGACGACACCGTGGGGCGACTTGTTCAGGCCTCCGAGTCCGCTCATGATGCTTGTGCTTCCTGCCAGTTCAGCGTGTGGATGACAGTTCGCCCGGGCTGCCCTGCGCCACCTTGCCGGGGCGGCAGCTCGCGATCAGGATCAGCAGCGTCAGCACATAAGGCACGGCGCCGAAGAGGTAGTAGCCCTGGCTGATGCCGATGGACTGCAGCGCCGGGCCGATCGCCCCCGCGCCACCGAAGAGCATGGCCGCACCCACGCAGCGCAGCGGGCTCCAGCGCGCGAAGATGACGAGTGCCACAGCGATCAGCCCCTGGCCGCTGGACACGCCTTCGTTCCAGCTCCCCGGATAGAACAGCGTGAGCGAGGCGCCGCCGAGGCCAGCGATGGCACCGCCCGCGGCTGTCGCCAAGATGCGTATCCCGTTGACGGAGTAACCCAGCGCCTTGGTCGCACTCGCCGAATCACCCGCCAGCCGCACCAGCAGGCCCCAGCGCGTGCGCGCAAAACCCCAGTACATCGCGACTGCGAGCAATATGCCCAGCGGCAGCAGCGGGTTGACCTGCAAGGCCGCCTGCAAAACCGGCGAATCGCTCCAAGCGCCCAGGCCGATCGGCGGCAGTTGCGTGGCCTGCGGCTGGATCAGCGGCTTGCCGAGGTAGAAGGCCAGGCCGGTGCCGAGCAGCATCAGCGCGATGCCCGTCGCCACATCGTTGACACGCGGCAGCGAGCACAGGAGGCCGTGCAGCAAGGCCAATGCGGCACCGGCGAACGCGGCAACCAGCACACCGGTCCACGGCGAGCCGCTGAGATACGAGCCGCCGAAAGCCGCGACGGCCGACAGCACCAGCACGCCTTCGAGGCCGAGGTTGATGCGCCCGGATTTTTCGGTGAGGCACTCACCGAGACTGACGAAGAGAAAGGGCACGCCGACGCGCAAGGCGCCGCCGAGGATGGCGGCGAGAAAGGGGAGCATCACATCGGACGTCATGGGTGTGTCTCCTGGATTGAGTGCACGCTCCACCAGCACTTCGACAGGCTCAGTGCGAGCGGTTCCTGGACCTGTGCCGCAACCCGGCCCCGCCCCGCAATGATTGCGCCATATTCCGTTCGGGCTGAGCCTGTCGAAGCCTCTTGTGGCACTCTCGACTGCCCGTTCATGTCGGCGTCCCCGCCGGCGCCAGCGGCGCGGGCTTGCCGCCGCGCATCACCGAGCGCCTGAAGCGTTCGCCCACCGCTTTCCAATCGACACCGCGCAGCGCCTCGCTCGCGAGGATCAGCACGAAGGCGATGCCTTGCAGCACTTGCACCGAGGCATCGGGCAAGCCCAGCCGGCGTTGCAGCAGACTGCCCGCCGCGCCGAAGCCGCCGAACAGGATCGCAACCGGGAAAATCGCGATCGGGTTGTGTCGGGCGATGAAGGAGACGAGGATGCCGGCATAGCCATACCCCGCGATCAACGAAGCGTTGGCGTTGGTGTGCACCGCCGCCACTTCGATCGCACCTGCCACGCCCGCGCTGCCACCGCCGAGCGCACAGGCCAGCAGAATCAAGCCCGTGGCCGGCAGACCGACCAGTTGCGCGGTGCGCGGGTTGCCGCCGACCACGCGCACCGAAAATCCCCGCGCCGTGAGCGCCAGCCAGAGCCCGAGCGCGACGCAGGCGGCCACGCCGATCACGAAGCCCCAGTGAACTTCCGACCCGGCGATGCCACCGATGCGCAACGCTTCGTCGATCGTCCGCGTCGAAGGCTTGTTGAGCGTGGCCGGGTCGCGCATCGGGCCTTCGACCAGTTGCTTGAAGATCGCGATCGCCGTGTAGGCGAGCAACAGGCTGCTGATGGTCTCATTCACGCCGCGGTACTGCCGCAGCGCGCCTGCCAGCGCGATCCACAGCGCTCCGGCCACGAAGCCCGCGATGCACAACACCAGCGTGCCGAACACGTTGCCCGGCAGTGCGATGGCATAAGGCACGGCCGCCGCGGCCAGCCCGCCCAGCACGAGCGCACCTTCGCCACCGATGATGACCAGCCCGGCACGCGCCGGCAGCGCCACGCAGAGCGCCGTCAGCATCAAGGGCGCGGCGCGCGTCAGCGTGTTCTGCCAGGAGTACCAGTCGCCGAATGCGCCCTTGAAGAGCAGCAGCCAGGTCTCGGTGGGGCTGACGCCGCCGATCCACACGAAGAGGCCGAAGACCAGGAGCGCCGCGACCAACGCGCCGACCGGCAGCAAGACATCGTCGAGCGTTTGGCGCATGGCGTTCTCCTGCTTAAACCGAACCGATCACGCCTTCGACGAGGTAGTTCATCTTCTCGAGTTCGAGGTCGGTCTGCTTGAGCGTCTTGCCGGCCGGGATCACGACCACGCCCTTGTTGCTCTTGGTGCCACCCTGGAAGATGTCGAAGGTGCCGCCGATCATCTTGGCCTTGATGTCGTCGGCGTTCTTGCGTGCCGCCTCGGGCACCATCGAGCCGTACGCCGACATCTTCACGTAGCCTTCCTTGAGGCCGCCACGCAGGAAGTTGGGGTGCGGCTTGCCGGTTTGCGCAGCAGTGATGATGGTGGTGTAGGCGGTGTTCCAGTTCCACTCGGCGCCGGTGAGGTAGGCGGCCGGTGCCAGCTTGGCCTGGCTCACGTGGTAGCCACAGACCATCTTGCCGCGCTTGGCCGCGGTCTCGACGATCACCTTGGGGCTGTCGACGTGCATGGTGAACACATCGACGCCCTGGTCGGCCAGGCTGTTGGTGGCTTCGGCCTCTTTCACCGGCATCGACCATTCACCGGTGAAGATCACCGTCGTGGTGATGGCCGGGTTGACCGAGCGGGCGCCCATGGTGAAGGCATTGATGTTGCGCAGCACCTGCGGAATGGGCTTGGCGGCGACGAAGCCGATCTTCTTGCTCTTGCTCATGTGCGCCGCGATCACGCCGTTGAGGAACTGGCATTCGTCGATGTAGCCGAAGAAGCTGCCGGTGTTCTTGGGGTGCTTGCCTTCGGTCCACATGCCGCCGCAATGCGAGAAGCGCACATCGGTTTCCTTGGCGGCGAGCGCCAGCATGTACGGGTCGAAGTAACCGTAGGAGGTGGGGAACAGAAGCTTGGCGCCGTCCTGCTTGATCATGC
>JAMFRW010000413.1 GCA_026224975.1 Rhodoferax sp.
AAAACTTTTCTTACTTGGGTTATACAAATGATTGATTTTCAAAATGAAAAAAATAGGGTCCGACGGTGACGCCGGTCCGGGCGGCGATGACGTGCTGCGCCTGCCCGACGATGCCGGTGTCCTGGCAGATCGGGCGGCGGCCTTCGGCGCACATCTTCGAATTGGTCAGGATCTGGGCGATCGCGTCTTTCGCGGCGGGGCTTTGCTCGGCCTCGTAGGCGCGCGCCAGGTGCGCGATGTAGTCGGCGGGGTGGTAGTAGCTGATGTACTGGAGGGCGGCGGCGACGCTGTCGACCAGGTCGGCTTGGCGGATGGTGGTCATGGGATGGGTTTCTCGGGAGGCAGTGACAATCGCGCGATTCGCTCGGCGGGATCAGGAGCGCAGTTTACCGATGCAAGGACTCACAGGTGATCAGCAACATTCGCCGTTTCATCGCTTCCGAATCGGCCGGCGGTGTGGTGCTGGCGCTCGCGGCGGCGCTCGCGCTCATCGTCGCCAACTCTTCGCTCGCACCGCTGTACCGGCAGTTCGTCGAGCTGCACGGCGAACTGCGCATCGGCGGGGACTGGCTGGTGCTCGCCAAGCCGCTGCTCTGGTGGGTCAACGACCTGTGGATGGCGGTGTTCTTCTTTCTGGTGGGTCTCGAGATCAAGCGCGAGGTGCTGGCCGGGGAACTGGCCTCGGTGAAGCAGGCCTCGCTGCCGGCAGCCGCGGCGCTTGGCGGCATGGTGGTGCCAGCGCTGATCTACGTGGCCCTGAACCATGCCGACCCGCTCGCGCTGCGCGGCTGGGCGATCCCGACGGCGACCGACATCGCCTTTGCGCTCGGCATCCTCATGCTGCTCGGGCCGCGGGTGCCGGCGTCGCTCAAGGTCTTCCTGACGGCGGTGGCCATCATCGACGACCTGGGCGCCATCATCGTCATCGCTGCGTTCTACACCGCGCAGTTGTCGCTGCCGATGCTGCTCGCAGCGGGCGGCGGCATCGTGGTGCTGGCGCTGCTCAACCGGGCGCGCGTCACCGCGATCGGGCCTTATGTGGTGGTCGGGCTGATCGTGTGGCTGTTCGTGCTCAAGTCGGGCATCCACGCGACGCTCGCCGGCGTGGTGACGGCCATGGCGATCCCCTTGCGTGACGGCAAGAGCGAGCCTGGCCACTCGCCGCTGGAGACCGCCGAGCACGCGCTTCATCCGTGGGTGGCGTTCGCAGTGCTGCCGATGTTCGCGTTTGCGAACGCCGGCGTCTCGCTCGAAGGCGTGTCGATCGGCACGTTGGCGCAGGGCATTCCGCTCGGCATCGCGCTCGGGCTGGTGCTCGGCAAGGCAGTGGGGGTGTTCGGTGCTTCGTGGCTGCTGATGCGCGCCACTGGCGCCGGATTGCCGGCGGGCGCAAGCGCGCAGCAGTTCTTCGGCGTGTGCGTGCTGTGTGGCATCGGCTTCACCATGAGCCTCTTCATCGGCGGGCTGGCCTTCGACGGCCACGGTGCCGCCTACGACACCCAGCTCAAGCTCGGCGTGTTGTGCGGCTCGCTGATCGCGGGCCTGCTGGGTGCGGGGCTGCTGCTGACGGCAACGAACAACGCGCCGAACGGAAATAAATGAAATAAACGACCGAGCTTGTCGCGGCCCGCATCGCATCACATAATCATATTAATCATTGGGATCGGATGCGGCAGGTTTGCTCGCAGTGGCTGATCGCGATGCCACCGATGCAGTGCGACGGATCATGGACCAGGACCGCAACCTGATTGCCGATGTGCCAAGCGAGTCCGCGTCGACGGACCAGCACCGCCTGCTCGCCTTGCTGATGCAAAACAGCGACCAGGGCTTCTGGTTCATCGATACCGAGACGATCACCACCGATGCCAACCCGGCCATGTGCCGCATCCTGCAGCGCAGCCGCGATCAGGTGATCGGCCAGAGCGTGCTGGCGTTCGTCGATGACGCCAACGCTGCCATCTTCCGGCGTGAGTTCGACAAGCGCACCCGCGGCCTGCCGAGCCGCTACGAGCACACGCTGACCCGGCCCGATGGCTCGCCAGTGCATTGCCTTGTCAACGCCACGCCCATCCTCGATGCGAACGACCACCTGCTCGGCTCCATCGGCATGTACAGCGACATCGGCGCGGCCAAGCTCGCCGAGCGCCAGTTGCACGAGACGCGCGATGCGCTGCTCGACAAGACCGAAGCGCTGCAGATCACGCTGGACAGCATTTCGCAAGGCATCATCAGCCGCGATGCGCAGGGCCACGCCAAGGTCTACAACCGGCAGATGCTGGAGATGCTCGACCTGCCGGAGACGCTCTTCGCGACCGGCCGAAGCTACGACGAGGTGATCCGCTTCCAGTGGGCGCGGGGTGATTTCGGCGATGGCGGCCTGCAGTTCATCGACCCGGAAACGCGCCATTTCGTCTCCAGCTTCGAGCACTACCGCTTCTCCGACCACTACGTGCGCAAGACCCGCACCGGCGGCTACATGGAGGTGCGAACGCTGCGCCTGCCCGGCGGCGGCACGGTGCGCACCTATGCGGACGTCAGCGCATATTTCACGGCGCACCAGCAACTGGTCGCTGCCAAGGAAGACGCCGAAAGCGCCAACCGGGCCAAGTCGCAATTCCTCTCGGCCATGTCGCACGAGCTGCGCACGCCGATGAATGCGGTCCTGGGTTTCGGCCAGTTGCTCGGTTCCGACTCGCAACACACGCTGACCGATCGCCAGCGCGGCCATGTGGAAGAAATCATGCGCGCCGCGCAGCATCTGCGCCACTTGATCGACGAGATGCTCGACCCATCGGTCGCCGGCGCCGATTCGCCGCACCTGTTGCCGGAGACGGTGACCTCAGGCGAGAGCAGCGCAGACGCGATGGGCGCCGATGCGCCGCCGCCGTCTCCTGCAGAGGCCCAGCGCAAGGTCCTCTACATCGAAGACAACCCCGTCAACGTGATGCTGATGCAGGCCATGCTGGGCCGTGTGCCGCGGCTCGAGATGACCAGCGCGGCCCTGCCGATGATCGGCCTGCAGATGGCGAAGGATGAGCGGCCCGACCTGATCCTGCTCGACATCCAGTTGCCCGGCATGAACGGCTACGAGGTCTTGCGCCGGCTGCGGCTGGAGGCCGCGACCACCCACATCCCGGTCATCGCCGTGAGTGCCAATGCCATGCCGGAAGACGTGCGCCAGGGGCTGGAAGCGGGCTTCGTGCACTACCTCACCAAGCCGGTCGATCTTCTCGAGCTGATCGACGCGGTGGAGCGCACGCTTGCCGGAGCCTGATCGATCGGAAAATGCTCAGTGCGCCGTGTCTTGCGTCGCGTTGAGGAGCTTGTCGGTGTAGGCGATGGCGATGGCCGAGAGCAAAAAGGCGATGTGGATGATGGTCTGCCACATCAGTACTTCCGGCTTCAGGCTCGCGGCGCTGATGAAGCTCTTGAGCAGGTGGATGGAGCTGATGCCGATGATGGCGGTGCCGAGCTTGACCTTCAGCACCGAGGCGTTCACGTGACTCAGCCACTCCGGCTCGTCGGGGTGGCCTTCGAGGTCCATGCGGCTCACGAAGGTTTCGTAGCCGCCCACGATCACCATGATGAGCAGGTTGGAGATCATCACCACGTCGATCAGCGCCAGCACGGCGAGCATGATCACGGTCTCGGTCAGCTTGGGTGCCTGCTGGCCGACGATCTGGCCGGCCGCATCGAGCACGTTCGGGAATTGATAGCCCATGCCGTCGACGAGCGACGCGAGCGCCGCCTGGTTGCCGAACGCGGCTTCGATCAAATGCACCAGTTCGACCCAGAAATGAAACACGTAAACGCATTGCGCCAAGATCAGCCCCAGGTACAAAGGCAATTGCAGCCACCGGCTCATGAAGATGAAAGTCGGCAGCGCGCGCAGGCGTTTGCGGTTGCCAGGCGTGGGCGGCTGGAGCGGTTCGGGCGGGTGGGCCATGCAAGCAACTTTCACAGGACTGACAGGGGCAATCCGATTGCGGCGGATTGTATTTGCCGCAACATGGGCGCCTGGCCACCGGCGCTGTCGCGAGGCCGAGTAAGGCGTTCGTAAGAGCAGGTGCCTAATGTGGCGGTAACAGCAACAACCAAGGAGACCGGGATGACGACCACCGAAACGACTTCGTATCTTCCGCCTGAGGCCCTGCGCCTGGCAGCGCATGTGTCGGGCATGGAGGCCTACCAGGCGCTCGTGACCGAGGCCGAAACCGACTACGAAGGCTACTGGGCGCGCCTCGCCCGCGAATTCCTGGTCTGGAAAACGCCGTTCACGAAAGTGCTCGACAGTAGCGACGCCCCGTTTTTTAAATGGTTCGAAGACGGCACGCTGAACGCCTCCTACAACTGCCTGGACCGGCAGGTCGATGCCGGGCTCGGCGACAAGGTGGCGATCATCTTCGAAGCCGACGACGCCAAGGTCACCAAGGTCACCTACGGCGAGTTGCTGGCCCGCACCTGCCGCCTGGCCAATGCGCTCAAGGCGCGCGGCGTGAAAAAGGGCGATCGCGTCGCGATCTACCTCGGCATGTCGATCGAAGGCGTGGTGGCCATGCAGGCCTGCGCCCGCATCGGCGCCACGCACACGGTGATCTTCGGTGGCTTCTCGGCGCAATCGCTGCGCGACCGCATTGCCGACACCGGCGCCGTGATGGTCATCACCGCCGACGAACAACTGCGTGGCGGCAAGCAATTGCCGCTCAAGGCCATCGTCGATGAAGCGCTGGCGCTCGAAGGCTGCGAATCGGTGAAGGACGTGATCGTCTACAAGCGCACCGGGGGCAAGATCGCCTGGAACGATGCGCGGGACCACTGGCTGCACGATGAAGTCGCCGCCCAGGCCGCCACCTGCGAGCCCGAATGGGTGGGCGCCGAGCACCCGCTCTTCCTGCTCTACACCTCCGGCTCCACCGGCAAGCCCAAGGGCGTGCAGCACTCGACCGGCGGCTACCTGCTGCATGCGGCGCTCACCGCCAAGTGGACGTTCGACCTCAAGCCCGACGACATCTTCTGGTGCACCGCCGACATCGGCTGGGTCACCGGCCACACCTACATCACCTACGGCCCACTCGCGCTCGGCGCGACCGAGATCGTCTTCGAAAGCGTGCCGACCTACCCCGATGCCGGCCGCTTCTGGAAGATGATCCAGGACCACAAGTGCACGGTCTTCTACACCGCGCCCACGGCGATCCGCTCGCTGATCAAGGCGGCCGAAGGCAACGCAGCAGTCCAC
>JAMFRW010000414.1 GCA_026224975.1 Rhodoferax sp.
CGACAACGTGGCCAGCCGGCTCGAGGAGTGGAAGCGTGTGTCAGGTGGCAAGGGCGATGTCGATGGCAGAGATGCCAAAACCACCTTCACGCGCCGCTTCGTGCAAGCACCCTTCCCCGGCACGCTCGGCGTCTACGGCTTGGCAGACCCCATGCTGCGCGACGACCCGCTCGCAGAAGCCTATCTGCTGAGCTATGCGGATTTCCTGACGCCCGATTCGCTGCTGATGGCTCACACCGGCAACGATAAGCGCGAGTTGCTCAAGTCGCTACCGGCCGCTTTCGACGCGACCGGCATGCATGCCGAGCAAGCCTTCGCCACCAGCAAGGACGGCACGCGCGTGCCCTACTTCGTCGTCTGGCCCAAGGGCGCGAGCGCAGAAACGCCAGCCGATGGCAGCAACCCGACGCTGCTCTACGGCTACGGCGGCTTCCAGATCTCGCAACTGCCACGCTACTCGCAGGCCTTCGGCAGCGCCTGGAACGCGCGCGGCGGGGTGCTGGTGATCGCCAACATCCGAGGAGGCGGCGAGTTCGGCCCGGCGTGGCATCAATCGGCGTTGAAAGCCAACAAGCAGCGCAGCTACGACGATTTCATCGCGGTGGCCGAAGACCTGATTGCGCGCAAGATCACGAACCCGAGGCACCTAGGCATCGAAGGCGGCAGCAATGGCGGCCTGCTGGTGGGGGCAGTGTTTACGCAGCGACCCGATCTGTTCAACGCCGTCGTCTGCAGCGTGCCCCTGCTCGACATGAGGCGCTATCACAAGCTGTTGGCAGGCGCCTCATGGGTGGCGGAATACGGCAACCCGGATGATCCGGACGAATGGGCCTTCATCTCGAAGTACAGCCCTTACCAGAACATCCGGCCCGGCGTGGCCTACCCCAAGGTGCTCTTCACCACCTCGACGCGTGATGACCGGGTTCACCCTGGACATGCGCGCAAGATGGCAGCACGCATGTTGTCGCAAGGCCACGATGTTCTGTATTACGAGAACATGGAAGGTGGCCACGGTGGCGCGGCCGACAACCTGCAGCGAGCGCACAAGCTGGCGCTCGAATTCACGTACCTTTGGCAGCAACTGGGGCGCTGAGCCCCAGTTGCTGCGACTGTCAGATCAAGGGCGACGCGGATCGTTGGGATGACGGTCTGCGCGGTTGGGAATGCCGTCGCGGTCACGGTCACCGCGTCCCCAGGCACCGCGTCGCAGTTCCCACCGCCCATCGTGCTGGACCCAGGCCGGCTGCTGGTAGACGTAGCCCCGGCGCTCGCGCACCCAATTGCCGCCCACCCATGCGTACTGGCCTCGGCGCCAGTCCCAATAACCGGGCGTCCACACATAGCCACGCCGCGGCTGCGGCACGGCCTCGTAGCGGGCCGCCGGCGGCGCGATGCGGATCACGGCACCGGACTGGGCAGAGGCGGGAATGGACACGGTGCCGATGGATACCACGGCAAGCGCAGCGATCAATGCGTTTCTGATCATTCGTAAGCTCCTGTCAGTCAGACGATGAAACAATCCTGAACAAGCACGCTACTTGCAACCATCGGTTAACAGCCCGCGTGAATGTAGGCATACTCCTGCGCGGGCCGAGAGTGGCCCGCGTCGAAGGACGCGCATTCGAGAGCGAGCAGACGCCGATCCGCCAAGCGTCGCTGGCAAGACTTCGCGGCAGTACAAAGAAGCGTTTCGATCAAACATGCGATACACCGAACCGAAGGAGCGCAGCGCCGAGTTGCTGCGCGTGGCACTCGTCCACATGGGCCGCCACGATGCCGCCCTCAACCCCGTCACCTTCACCGTCTGGTACGAACACGCGGCCGGCATCAACGCCAAGCTCAGCCAGGCGATCGACCAGGCGCTCGGCCTGGGCAAACGCTTCGACGACGCGATCATCGCGCTGCTCTACAAGGCCCATATCGCCCATGTCGACGAGTCGACCATGCAGAGGCTGAGCGGCCGCTTCGACAAGGTGATGGACGAGGTGGCCGAATGCGCCACGCTCACCGGCACGCAAGCCGGCGTGTTCGGCGTGCAGCTCGATGGACTCTCGCAGGCGCTGCAGGCGCACGACGTGCCCGAACTCTCGCCGCAGGTGAACGAGGCGCTGGCGGGCACCGCCGAGATGAAGCTTTCTGCCGAGGCGTTGCAGCTGCAGGTGACGGCCAGCCGCGCCGAGATCGACCGCCTGCGCAGCGACCTCAACACCGCGCGCGACGAAGCCGTGCTGGACCCGCTGGCCGGCGTGCTCAACCGCAAGGGCTTCGACCAGAAGCTGCGCGCGCTGCTGGCCGAAGCCCACGAACCTCGCAGCCCGCATTGCCTGATCATGTTCGACATCGATCACTTCAAAAAGGTCAACGACACACACGGCCACGTGATGGGCGACCGTGTGATCCGCGCCTTGGGCGACATCCTGCGGAGTTGCGTGGCCGACCATGCCAACGACCACGCGAAACCGCTGGCGGGCACGCCCTCGAACGCGGCGTCACACGCGGTGGCTCGCTACGGTGGCGAGGAGTTCGCGATCCTGCTGCCGCGCACCAGCGTCGAACACGGCACACGGCTCGCGGAGGCCGTTCGCACCAAGACCAAGGCCATCAAGATCCGTAACCGCACGACTCAGGAAGTGATCCTCACCATCACCATCTCCGGCGGCGTGGCCGCGATGGAAGACGGCGACGACGCGCCCAGCTTCATCGCCCGCGCCGACCGCGCGCTCTATCACGCCAAGCAGGCCGGACGCGACCGCGTCAGCTGCGCCTGAGCGCGTCGGCCGGCGCGGGTTTCGTCCGCATCGACACCAGCAGGAGCGCGCCGGCCAGCAGCCACATCAGCCCGGGCGCCCAGGCGCGCAGCGTGGCCCATGATTCATCCTGCGCCGCACCGCTCGCGACGATCGCCATGCGCCCCAACGCGGCCAGCGCCAGCAGCGAGGCCAGCGCACCGCTGAAGCGCCCTTCCCGCCCGCCTTGGCCAAGCGCCAGCGCGGCAGATGTCGCGCCCATCAGCACACACGCCCACATGCCGCCGGTCAGGAACTGCAGGTTGACCAGCAACTGAAGCTGCGTGGCGTGCTGCGCCAACAGTGCCGCCGCACCGGCGATCAGCGCCGCCACGCCCATGACCCGCACACCGCCCGAGCGCTTGACCAGCAGCGTGGCCGGCAGCAGGAAGAGGTTGAAGCCGACCCAGAACACCGGCGTGAGGAAAGGCACATCGGCCGCGGCGGCGAAGCGCTGGTAGAGCGCGCTGCTGTTGAGGAAGACGTGGGCCTGGAAGGCGGCGGCCACGAGGATGGCGGCGAATGCGGCGACTGCGAGCGAGGGCAAAGCGCTGGGTGAGATGCGTGCTGCTGGCTGGAGCACGGCCTGCAGCGTCGATCCAGCTGCGGGCGCCACTCGTGCCAACAACCGCTCCGCGGCGACGATGCCCAACGTCGCCAACGCCAGCGCGGCACTCGATGCCACAAAGGCGACGCGCGGGTCGATCGCCGCCAGCCGCAGCCCAAGGTACGGCGCCAGTGCACCCGCCACGCCCAGCCCGAACACCGACATGCCGACCAGCCAGGGCCGCACGGGCGCGGCCGCGTTCTGGCCGATCAGCTTGAGCGGCGGCGCGCGCAGCGCCGAGGAGCCGATCGCCCAGACCATGGTGAGCGCGAGGAACAACACCGGCGATCCTCGTGGCGCAACGATCGGCAGCAACACGAAGGCAGCGCACGACACCAACGTGGCCGCGAGCACCGCTTGGCCCAGCCGCCCGACCACGCGCCCTGCGCGATCGGCCATCAGCCCGGTCGCGAAGTCGGCGACGAGGAAGATCAGCTGATCGAGCATCAGCACCCAGATCACCGCGCTCTTGGGCAGGCCGACCTGCGCCGCGAGCTGCGGCAGGTAGGCGGCATAGACCACCCAGGAGACGGCGAAGAAGAACTGAACGACGGCCAGGTAGAGGCCTACCCGGCGCGGCACGCGTGGGGTTGTCGATGGAGGCTGGTCGGTGTCGATGGCGGGCATGGCGCGGAGCAAGCCGATCAGTTATCAGGCTTGATCTTGGCCCGCGCGACCACGACCTTCCAGCGCGCCTGCTCCTGCGCGATGAACTTCGCGAACTCGACCGGCGTGCCGCCGACGGCGATGGCGGCGTCCACGTTCAGCCGCTCCAGCAGCGCCGGTTCCTTCATCGCCTTCATCGTCGCCACGCTGAGCTTCTCGGCGGAAGGAGGCGCGAGGTTGGCGGGTGCGAGCAAGCCGTACCACTGCGTCATCTCGAAGCCAGGGTAGCCCGATTCGGCGACCGTGGGCACATCGGGCAATTGCGGTATGCGCTGGGCCGTGCCGGTGGCGATGCAGCGCAGCTTGCCGCTCTTGATGAACTGCAACACGGCCGAGGCGCCGACCGACGCGGCATCGAGCCGGCCCGCCATCAGGTCGGTCAACTGCGGGCCGGTGCCGCGGTAGGGCACGTGGGTGATGAAGGTCTCGGTGACCATCTTCAAGTATTCCATCGCCAGATGGCCGGCGCTGCCATTTCCGGCCGAACCGTAGTTGAGCTTGCCCGGGTTCTTCTTCGCCAGGGCGATGAACTCGCGCAGGTTCTTGCCCGGCACATCCGGGTGCACGAGGTAGAGGCTGGGCACCTTGGCGAGCAACGAAACCGGCTTGAAATCCTTGTTCGGGTCGTAGGGCAGCTTGTCGAAGATGTACGGGTTGACGGCCAGCGTGCCGATGTGGCCGAGGATCAGTGTGTGCTGGTCGTCGGCACGCGCCACCTCGGCCATCGCCACATTGCCGGCGCCGCCCGGCTTGTTGTCGACGAAGACCGACTGGCCCAGCAGCTTGCCCATCTCGACCGCCGCCGAGCGCGCCACGATCTCCGAGCTGCCGCCCGGCGCGAACGGCACGACGAAGCGGATCGCCTTAGAAGGCCAAGCGGCTTGCGCGCGCAACGCCGCTGGCAGCGCCAGGCCGACGCCAGTCGTGGCAGCCCAGGCGAGGAGGCGGCGGCGCGTGAGTTCCGATATGGGTTTGGCGTGGTTCATGACGGGCGATGCAAAAGGAGCAAGACGCGGACGCTATCAGGTCAGCGTGGGTCCATCTGCTGGGATCGGCCCGGAGATGCGTCCGCCACCGACAGTGCCCGAAGGAGCGACCTAGAGCGCCGCTTGACCCGCCGCTTCGAACGCGGCCAGAAAGTCGCGTGCGCTCGCCGCCACCGCCGCCGCATCCATCCCCGGCTTGTAAAGCGCCGAACCGATGCCGAAGCCGCTGGCGCCCGCCGCGCGGTAAGCGGCGAGGTTGGCGAGGGTCACGCCGCCCACCGGCAGCAGCAGCGTTTCGGCACTCAACACCGCGCGCAAGGCCTTGACCACCGCGGGCGTGACCATTTCGCCGGGAAAGAGCTTGAGGCCCATCGCCCCGGCCGCGAGCGCGGCAAAGGCTTCGGTCGCCGTCATCACGCCGGGCAGGCAGACAAGACCCAGCCGCACGGCCTCGTGCACCACGTCGGCATTGAAGTTGGGCGACACGATCAACCGCCCGCCTGCCGCATGCACCTCGCGCACCGCCTTCGGCGTGAGCACCGTGCCGGCCCCCACCAATGCTTGCGGCAGCGCGGCCGTCATGGCCTCGATGCTTTGCAGCGGGTGCGGCGAATTGAGCGGTACTTCGATCAGCGACCAGCCCGCATCGACCAGCGCCTGGCCGATGGGCACAGCCTCAAACGGTGACACGCCGCGCAGGATGGCGACCAGCGGCGCGGCGGCCATTGCGGCGTCGAATTGAGGCATTGTGTTCATCGTGGCTCGATTCATGGGCGGGGCGAAAGAGGGGCAAGGCGGTGCGTTCAGCGCGGCAAGGTGGCGGCGATCTTCCACAGCCCGCGCCAGGTGGCCGCAGACCCGGCCCGCAGCGCGCGCACGCCTTGCGTTGCCAAGGCACGCGCGTAGCGCTCGGTGAGCGCATCGCTGCCGATCACGATCACCTGCTTGACCTTGGCGAGCTGCTGTGACCGCAACTCTTCGCCGACGACGAGGCCGGAGAGATAACTCGCCAGCCAGTCGCCACTTCGCCGCTCGAACAGGGCCAGCGAGCGCACGCTGAACGCCGTCTGCATCAGGCTCGCGCTGCGCAATGAAAGTGCGACGCCGGCATCGAAGGCCTCGCCATCCAGCCCGCCCTCTGCAGCCGGCAGCGTGCGCGCCAGGATCGAATGCTGGCGCAGCAGCGCATAGAACTCGCCGGTCATCACGGTCGCGAATGTTTCGACGCGGCCTGCCGTCACACGCACCCACTTGCTGTGCGTGCCGGGCAGCACCAGCACGCCGTCTTGCAGGCCGAGCAGGTCGAGCGCACCGAAGACCTGCGCCTCTTCGCCACGCATCACGTCGGGTGTGTCTTCACGCTCGCAACTCAGCCCCGGCACGATGGCCACGCGGCCGGGCACGATCCAGCGGCACGCACCGGCCACATCGGCAAAGCCCGCCGGGCAGGCGCAGTACGCGGCTTCGGCCCAGCCTTGTTTGCTGCCCGCCATGCCGCTGATGAGGCACAGCGCACCGGGCCGCTGCATCCAGTCGCCGAAGCATTCTTCGAACACCGCCGGGAAGCCACCCGCCGGCACGCTGAGGATGCCTCGCGGGAAGGCCCGCTCCTCGAGCACCGCGCCATCGGCGGCCAGCCAGGCGCCGCGCAGTGACGAGGTGCCCCAATCGACCGCGAGGAACGCTGTCATGACAAGGTCAGTGGTTGTCCTTGGGCACGAACGCGCCGCGCTTGCCGACCAGAAAGTCCAGGTCCACACCTTCGTCGGCCTGCAGCACGTGATCGATGTAGAGCTTCCAGTAGCCGCTGCTCAGCCGCGGCTCGGGCGCTTTCCAGGTCGAGAGGCGCAGCGCGAGTTCTTCGTCGCTGATGTGCAAATGCAGCTTGCGCGCAGGCACATTCAGCTCGATCAGGTCGCCGTTCTGCACGATGGCCAACGGGCCCCCTGCCGCGGCCTCGGGCGCCGTGTGCAGCACCACCGTGCCGTAGGCCGTGCCGCTCATGCGCGCGTCGCTGATGCGAACCATGTCGGTGATGCCCTTGCGCAGCACCTTGGGCGGCAGCGGCATGTTGCCCACCTCGGCCATGCCGGGGTAGCCCTTGGGGCCGCAGTTCTTCAGCACGAGGATGCAGGTTTCGTCGACATCGAGTGACTCATCGTCGATGCGCGCATGGAAGTCGTCGCTCGATTCGAACACCACCGCACGGCCGGTGTGCACCAGCAGCTCGGGCGTGGCGGCACTCGGCTTGATGACCGCACCGCGTGGCGCCAGGTTGCCGCGCAACACGGCGATGCCGGCCTTCTCCTTGAAGGGCGTGCCGAACGGCGTGATGACTTCGGTGTTGTAGTTCTGCGCATCGGCGATGTTCTCGCCCATCGTCTTGCCGGTCGCCGTCATCGCACTCAGGTGCAGGTGCTCGGCGATCTCCTTCATCACGACCGGCAGGCCGCCGGCGTAGCAGAAGTCTTCCATCAAGTGCTTGCCCGAAGGCTGCAGGTTGACGAGGCAGGGCAGCTCGCTCGCGAGCCGGTCGAAGTCGTCGATGTTCAGCTTGACGCCGATGCGGCCGGCGATGGCGATCAGGTGGATCACCGCGTTGGTCGAGCCGCCGATCGCGGCCAGCGTCTTGATGGCGTTCTCGAAGGCTTCACGCGTCAGGATCTGCGAGAGCAGCAGGTCCTGGTGAACCATGTCGACGATGCGGCGGCCGGCGTTGCGCGCCAGCACGTTGCGTCGGCCATCGACAGCGGGATAGGCCGCATTGCCCGTCAGGCCTAGCCCCAAGGCCTCGACCATGCTGGCCATCGTGCTGGCCGTGCCCATGGTCATGCAGTGGCCGTGGCTGCGGTGCATGCAGCTCTCAGCCTCGAAGAAATCCTGCAGCTTGAGCGTGCCGGCGCGCACCTGCTCGCTCATGCTCCACATGCCGGTGCCCGAGCCCAGCTCCTGGCCGCGCCACTTGCCGTTGAGCATCGGCCCGCCCGAGACGCCGATCGTCGGCAGGTTCACGCTCGCCGCGCCCATCACCAGCGATGGCGTCGTCTTGTCGCAACCCATCAGCAGCACGACGCCGTCGATCGGGTTGCCGCGGATCGATTCCTCGACGTCCATCGAGGCGAGGTTGCGGTAGAGCATC
>JAMFRW010000415.1 GCA_026224975.1 Rhodoferax sp.
GCCGGCGAGCACCATGCTGACCTTCACCGAAGCGCAGGTGCTCGAATGGATCACGCCGATCCTGTGGCCCTTCATCCGCGTGCTGGCGCTCTTCAGCGCGATGCCGGTCTTCGGCCAGCGCACCGTGCCGGCGCGCGTGCGGGTGGCACTTGCATTCCTCATCGCCTTCTGCGCACAGGCCAGCCTGCCGACCATGCCAGTGATCGCGCTCGATTCCTCGGCGGGTTTCATGGCGGTCGCACAGCAGGTGGTCATCGGCGTTTCGCTCGGCTTTGCGGCGCGCCTGGTCTTCAGCGGCGTGGAGTTCGCGGGTGAACTGATCGGCCTGCAGATGGGGCTGAACTTCGCGGGCTTCTTCAACCCGATGACGGGCGGCGAAGCCACGGCCGTGAGCCGCTTCTTCGGCATCACGGTGAGCTGGCTCTTCATCCTCATCAATGGCCACTTGCTGCTGATCGCCGCCGTGGTCCAGAGCTTTCATGCCTTCCCAGCAAGCAGCGAACCCTTCGCCTTCTTGCGCGTGGTGCAGCCGCAGATCTGGGGCGCCGAAGTCTTTCGCCTGGGCCTCTGGATCGCGCTGCCGCTGATCGGCATGCTGCTCTTCGTCAACCTCGTGCTCGGCATCATCGCCCGCGTCGCCCAGCAGATGAACATCTTCGCCATCGGCTTTCCCATCACCCTCGGCGTGGGCCTGATCGGCGTGCTGATGACCCTGCCGACCATGCAGGCGCCGTTCACGATGGCGCTGGAGCGGATGCTGGGGTATTTTCAGTAGCAGCCCCGCCGCGGCTCGCGCATCGACATGTTATGCTTACACGTAAATATGTGGGGATTCGATGAACAAGGCCAACATCACTTTTTCGGTCGATGCCGATTCGCTGAACAACGCCAAGGCCTATGCGGCGCGGGCCGGCGTGCCGTTGAACCGCATCGTCGGCCAGATGTTCGCGGCGCTCGGGCAGGATCAGCCCTCGGGCGCGGCCATCAGCACGGCACACCGGCAACTGCTGCGCTATTCGGTCGGCCAGGCCTCGCTGTCGGAGACGGTCGAGGCACTCGGCGTGAACGATGGCGGCGTGGTCTACGCCATGCTGCGGGAACTCGGCCTGCCTTTTCCCTTCATGGACAGCGCCGCCGCCCGCCAGCAGGCCCAGGACGCATTGCCCGCGCTTCGTGCTGCATCGAAGCCGCTTGCTGCCCGCAAGGCAACACGTGGCGTCTGAAGGTGGGGCTAATTTTCACGGCTGAACCATGGCGCGGTCGACAAGCACCACCAGCCTGCTGATCCCCGACGCCGGCCCGCTCTTCTCGTTGGCGGCTTGCGATTGCCTGCGTCTCCTGCTGCACTTCCGCTGCGCCATCACCGATGTGGTGTGGCGCGAAACTGCTGGGCGCGGGGGGTCGGCACCCGGCCTTGCATCGGTAGAGGCCCAGGCCATCGCCGCCTTCCTGCTCGCGCATCCGGAGATCGAGGTTCGCGAAACGCAACTCGGCCAACTCATTGCCAAAGCAGCCGCCACCAAAGAATCCGGCAAGTTCAGAAACCTCGGCGAGCTGTCGATCCACAGCCTGCTCATCGAGTTGCGGAGCGCGGTGCCGGCGGTGAACGCTGTCGTACTCTTCGAAGACCATTGGTTCTCGCATCGGCTGGCGCACTTTCCGAACAGCGTGACTTTCATCGGCACCGCCGCCTTCCTGCTGGCTGCACAGACCCTCGGTCACCTGCCGTCGGCCGAAGCCGCCATGGCCGACATTCGCCGCAGCCGGCCGACGCTTTCGGCAGCCCCACCGGCCACCCGCCGCCGGCCACGCATCTGACATCCGCGCTGGAACAGATACTGCACTGCCTACGCGCGACCCATGGTTTTACAGGCCGATTTCCCTGCGGAACTCAAGTGAGCGGCGGGGGTGCCGAAGTGCATGGGTCGATCATTGCTGCGGCGCACCAAACACGCGCAGCGTCTCGCGCGCACGCCCCACTTGTGCCGCTCATTGCACTTCTTCGGAGCACATAACCGATGGCCCCAGGTTCTGCCACGACGGCGTCGTCATTCGGGTTCTTTGCCCGCTTGATGCACCCGCTCGCGCGCACGCTGTCGAACCTCGGCGTGGGCAAGAAGCTGTTGTTGATCTACCTGCTCGATCTGTGCACGGTGATCTTTATCAGCAGCATCCTCATCCACGAGAAATACATCGCCATCGACTTCTCGCGCAAGGAACTGGCCGGCACGGCCTACATCGACGAGCTGCGCCCGGTGCTGGTGGCCCTCGGCCGTAGCGCGCCAGCCGCCGACGTGAGCCAGGCCGTGACCGGGCGGCTCGATGCGACCGAGCGCAAACATGGCGACGGCATGGGCAGCGTGGAACTCAACGCCAGGTTCATCGCCACCTTGCAGGCCATGCGCGGCGACACGCCAGCGGATGCAGTGCCGCGCGCAGCACTCACCCGCCGCCACGCCGCGCTCGACCAGGGCCGCGAGCTGGTGACGCGGGTGGGCAACCAATCGAACCTGATCCTCGATCCCGACCTCGACAGCTACTACACCATGTCGCTGATCCTGCTGCGCTACCCGACGCTGCTCGACGTGGTCGCGCAGATCACGCCGCGGCTGCACGATGTGGTCGACGGCGTGGCCATCGATCCGGCCGAACGCACGCGGCTCTTCGTGCTCGAAGGCGAGTTGCGCTCGTCCGGCAACGCCATCGGCTCCGACTACGCCGAGGCCGTGGCCGCCGCGGCCGACCCCAAGCTGCGCGCGGGCCTCTCGCCCGCGCAGGCGGACCTCTCGGCGGCCATCGACCGCTTCCGCGCCGTGGTGCGGCAGGTGGCCGGTGGCGACAGCATGGAGCGCGCGCAGATCGACCTGGCCGAACGCACCGTGCTCGACGCACTCGACAACGCCTGGGGCCGCGGCACCACCGAACTCAGCCGGCTGATCGATGTGCGCGTGCACGACTTCTTCTTGCGCATGTGGCTGCACCTGGGCACGGCGGCGGCGCTGCTCACCGTCATCCTGATCGCGGTGTTCTACGTGGCGCGGCGCATCGCGCAGCCTCTGCAAGGGCTCTCCGAAGTGGTCGACACCGTGCGCCGCACCGGCGACCACACGCTGCGTTCCACCTGGGACAGCGGCGACGAAATCGGCCGCCTGGTGCTGGGCTTCAACGACATGCTGGCGCAGCTCGACCGGCAACGCCAGATCCAGCAAGAGATGGCCGCCAGCGCTCGTGCGGCCGAAGCGCAGCAGCGCCTGCTCGAACTGATGCCGGTGCCGCTGATGGTGACCTCGGTGCCCGACCACCGCGTGCTGCATGCCAACCCGCAGGCGCGCCAATGGCTGGGCGACAGCAACGCCAACCCGTGGGCCACCGGCATCACGCCCGACCTGCGGCGGCGCTTCTTCCAGCAGCTCGCCGACCAGGGCGTCGTGCATGAATTCGAAGTGCGCTGGCAGCGCGGCGAGCATTCCGACTGGGCCGTGCTCTCGGCCTGCCGGCTCGACTATCAAGGCCAGGACGCGGTCGTCACTTCCTTCACGCCGGTCAACCGCCTGAAGACGCTGGAGCAGCGGCTGGAACTGTGGGCCAAGGTGTTCGAGGCATCGTCCGAAGGCATCGTGCTGCTCGATGCCGGCGGCCGCGTGCTCTCGGCCAACCGCGCCATCTGCAAGGCCGGCGCGTTCGACCCGGCCGAGCTGCTCGATGAACCGCTGCACTTCGTCAACGTCGGCGACCAGCCCCTGCCGCAAGCCTGCACCGTCTGGACGGTGGCCGACAAGCGCGGCTGGTGGCGCGGCGAGGTCTCGGTTCGGCGGCGCGGCGGCGGTGCCTTTCCGGCCTGGGCCGTGCTCACCGCGGTGCGCGATGCGAGCGGCACGCTGTCGCACTACATCTTCAGTTGCCTGGACATCACCGACCGCAAGATCTCCGAAGAGCGCGTCAAGTACCTGGCCCATCACGATGTGCTGACCGGCCTGCCCAACCGCAGTGTGGCCGAGCAGCGGCTGCGTGATGCCATGCTGCAATCGGCCCGCACCGGCCAGCCGGTGGCTGTGCTCTTCATCGACCTCGACCGCTTCAAGACCATCAACGATTCGCTCGGCCACCAGACCGGCGATGCGCTGCTCAAGCTCGTGGCCGACCGGCTGCGCTTGTCGATCCGCGATGCCGATACCGTGAGCCGCTTCGGGGGCGACGAGTTCGTGGTGCTGCTCAACGGCGTCACCGGCAGCAACGAAGCGCTGCAGATCGCGCAGCGGCTGATGGCCTCGCTGCGCGCGCCGTACTTCGTGGACGAGATCGAACTCAACGTGTCGAGCAGCGTGGGCATTGCGATGTTCCCCGACGACGCGGCCGACATGGACGAGCTGATGCGCCACGCCGACGCCGCCATGTACGAAGCCAAGGCGAGCGGGCGCGACAACGTCTACTTCTTCACCCGCGACCTCAACGACCGCGCGCAGCAACGCCTGCAGATCGAGGTGCTGCTGCGCAACGCGGTCGCGCGCGACGAATTGCGCCTCGTCTTTCAACCGCAGGTGAATGCGCTCGATGGTTCGCTCACTGCAGTGGAAGCGCTGCTGCGCTGGAACACGCCGGAGCTGGGCGAGGTCACGCCGGCCGTCTTCATCCCGCTGGCCGAGGAGTCGCGGCTCATCGTTCCGATCGGTGAATGGGTCATCGACCAGGCCTGCCGCCAGCTTGCCGACTGGCGAGGCCGCGGCGTCGAAGTGGGCGTGCTCTCGGTCAACCTGTCGGCCGTGCAATTGCTCGACCCGGGCCTGCTGCCCGCCCTGCGCGCATCGCTCGCCCGCCACAAGGTGCCGGCCGCCTTGCTCGAACTCGAGCTGACCGAATCCACGCTGATGGAAAGCACCGAAGAGCGGCTGCGCCAATTGCACGCGCTCAAGGAAATCGGCGTGCAATTGTCGATCGACGATTTCGGCACCGGCTATTCGAGCCTGAGCTACCTCAGCCGCCTGCCGATGGGCAAGCTCAAGATCGACCGATCGCTCGTGAAGGACATGCTGACCGAGCCGAAAGACCGCGCCATCACCGAAGCCATCATCGCCCTCGCCCACCGCCTGAAGATGACCGTGGTTGCCGAAGGCGTCGAAACCGCCGACGTGCACGCCGCCCTGGCCGAAGCCTGGTGCGACGCGATTCAGGGCTACTTCACCGGCCGCCCCATGGCGCCGCCGGCCTTCGAACAATGGCTGGCCGAGCGCAATGCGGTCGAGCAAGGGCAACTCAGCCGGTTTTGATCGGCCTTACAATCGTCCACATAGTAAGGATGATTGCAAGGAGTCGCCATGTCGGAATCGACCATCACCGCCAAGGGGCAGACCACCGTCCCGCTGCAGATTCGTGAGAGCCTGGGTGCGGCAGCCGGCACCCGCCTCGTGTGGCATGTGATGCCGGATGGCAGCCTGATCGTGCGCGCCAAGACCCGCTCCGTCCTCGAGTTGGCCGGCAGCCTCAAGGCGCCCAAAACAACCAAAGCGCCCAAAGGCAAGCGCGTCGCCGTCGAAGACATGAACGCCTGGCGCTGATGGCCGCGCTCGACACGAACGTCCTCGTTCGTTTTCTGGTCGAAGACGACGCGGCCCAGTTGGTCATCGCGAAGAAGCTCATCCGCCAGTGTGTGGCGGCGGGCGAGACGCTCTACATCCCCGTGACGGTCGCGCTCGAACTCGAGTGGGTGCTGCGCTCGAACTTCCGTTTCGACAAGGCCACCATCGCGCAAACTTTCGCCCAATTGCTGTCGGCTGTGGAGTTGTCGTTCGAGTCAGAAGGCGCAGTGGAAGTGGCCCTGCAACTCTACGGTCAAGGACAGGCAGACTTTTCGGACTGCCTGCATGCCGCGCTTGCCAGTGCTGCAGGCGAACAGCGGCTGTGGACATTCGACAAGGAGGCGTCGAAGCTCGATGGGGCCAGGCTGCTGACGGCGGGATCTGCGTAGCTCTTTGATGCCACGGGTCTGCTGTCGGGCGCTCGTTGCGGTTGGGTGCTCGTTGCTTTGGAGGTGCCCGCAGCAGGGCATGGGGCCGCCGCCTACGTTCAGGGAATTCTTATTCACTCCGGCGGCGGCCCCATGCCCTGCTCGTCCGGTTCACGTTGTTGCCGGGCTGCGGCTGGGGCCTCGCGCGCTTTCTGGTCTCGGAGCGCGCGAGGGGTGAGGTGGGTTCGGGTCGGCCGACACAGCGGTGAGGCCGAGCCGGCAGTGGGAGGGCCGGCGGAGTGAATAAGAATTCCCTGAACGGAGCCGGCCCTCCCACTGCCGGCTCGGCCCGCTCCCCGCGTCAATCAAGCACTCACTTGATATTGATCCACTGCCATTCGAGCCAGTTGTCGGCGCGGTGAACCACTTCGACATTGCTGCGCGCAGCCCAGGGGATGAACTGGCGGTGCAGGGGGATGTAGTGAACCTGCTCCTGCTCGCGCTTGAAGGTGGCCTTGATGATGGCCTTGCGCTTTTCGGGGTCGGGTTCCTTGCTCGATGAGGCGGCGAGTGCGTCGAGTTCGTCGTCCTTGTAGTTGCCGCGGTTGTATTCACCCACGCCTTTTTCACCGCGGTTGCGGTAGATCGGGGTGAAGGTGGTTTCGGCATCGGTGATGGCGCCGCCCCAACCGAACAGGTAGGCGGAGGTGTCGAGCTTTTCGACCTTGTTGAAGAACAGCGATTTGTTCTGCGCCAGCACGCGCACGTTGAGCCCGATCTTGGCCCATTGCGAGGCGAGCGTGATGCAGATCTTCTCGTCGTTCACATAGCGGTTGTTCGGGCAATCGAGGGTGAACTCGAAGCCGTTGGGGTAGCCCGCATCGGCCAGCAGCTTCTTGGATGCGGCCACGTCGTAGGGCAGGCGCTTTTCGAGCTCGGGATCGTTGTAGGTGCCGAGCGGCGACGGCGTGACCGCGCCGGTGGGCGATGCCTGGCCATTCATGAGCCGGGTCTTGATCGTCTCGATGTCGATCGCCTGGTAGAGCGCCTTGCGCACCCGCAGATCCTTGAACGGGTTCTTGCCCTTGACGTTGCTGTAGAGAAGTTCATCGCGGCCCTGGTCGAGGCCGATGAAGACGATGCGGTTCTCGGGCCCTTCGATGATCTTCACGCCTGCCATCTTGCGCAGCGGATCGACATCACGCGGCGCCGGGTCGAGCACGAAATCAATCTCACCGGAGATGAGCGCAGCGGTGCGCGTGGCATCACTCTGGATCGGCGTGTAGACCACCTGCTGCACGTTGCCTTCGATCTTGCGCCAGTAGTTGGGGTTGCGCTTGTAGACCGTCTTGGTGCCGGCCTCGCGGCTCACCAGCATGTAGGGGCCGGTGCCGTTGGCATTGCGCGAGGCGAAGGATTCTTCCTTGCCGGCGAAGTTCTGCGTGACGGTGGCCTTGTTCTCTTCGCACCATGCCTTGCTCATGATGTAGATGGTGTTGATCTTCTGCAGGAAGATGGGCTCGACCTGCGGCAGCGTGAACTCGACGGTGAGGTCGTCGATCTTCTTCGGCTCGCCGACAGCGATGGCGTACACCGCGATCTGCGAGGTGGGTTGCTTGGCGCGGTTGACGGAGAAGACCACGTCGTCGGCGGTGAAGGGCTTGCCGTCGTGGAACTTCACGCCGGGGCGCAGCTTGAAGGTCCATTTGAGCGGGCCGTCCTGCGTCCACGAGGTGGCGAGCTGCGGCACGATGGCGAGCTTGCGGTCGTAGGCCACGAGGAACTCGTAGACCTGGCCGTTGACGGCGTTGGTCATCGATTCGTTCTGGGCATATGGGTCGAGCGTGAGCGGGTCGCCCGCGGTCGCCCAGCGCAGGGTTTGCGCCTGAGCCGGGGCACAGAGCAGGGCGGCGAGCGCCACGGCGGGCAGCAAAAGCATCGGTCGGGACAATCGGCGTCGAAGCATGGAGGCTCTCCGGTACAGGATAAGAATCAGGCAGTCTAGTGCAAGCCTTGCACGAAAAATGCCAGTGCTTATGCGGTGTACCGGTGCGGTCCCTCAGGCCACCGTTGCCATCTTTTCGATCACCGCGCGCCCGGCCCAGAGTTCGGTCAGGTGGGGAAATTTCCATTCGCTGTTGGACTCGCGGCCGATGATGCGTTCGGAGCAGCCGGGCTGGCTCAGGTCGATCATCGTGGGCGTGACCGGCATTTGCGCGCGGGTCGAGAAGAAGACCTTGACGCGCGGCTTGACGAGCGCGGCTTCGTTCTGTTCGACCACCACCGCGAGCCGGCCCGATTGCAGCCGCACCAGCGCGCCGTTGGGGTAGATGCCCAGGCTCTTGACGAACGCGGCGTAGATGGGCGGATCGAACTGACCCTGCTTGGTCCAATCGGCCATGCGGCCGAGCGAGTCGGCCGGGTCCCAGCCGTCCTTGTAAGGGCGGTTGGAGGTGATGGCGTCGTACACATCGCAGACCGCGCCCATGCGGGCGACGGTCGAGAGCGCATCGCCGGTCAAGCCGAACGGGTAGCCCTTGCCGTCGGGGCGCTCATGATGGTGCAGACACACGTCGAGGGCGGCCATCGGTGCGCCGCTGCCTTCGCTGAGCAGATCATGGCCGCGCTGTGGGTGCAGCTTGATGAGGTCGAATTCTGCCTCGGTGAGCTTGCCGGGCTTCATCAGCACTTCGAGCGGCATCAAGGCCTTGCCCATGTCGTGCAGCAGGCCGGCCATGCCGGCTTCGCGCGCCTGCGCTTCGTTCTGGCCGAGCTGGCGCGCGAGCGAGACCATCAGCGCGCAAACGGCGATGGAGTGCATGTAGGAATAATCGTCGTGGGTCTTGAGGCGCGCCAGGCTGATGAGGGCGCCGGGGTTGCGCCACACCGACGAGGCGATCTCTTCGACCAGCGGTGCGCACTGCTCGGCTTCCAGCGCGCGGCCCAGGCGCGCTTCTGAAAAGAGCTTCATCACGGCCGCGCGCGACTGGTTGACCAGCGAGGCGGCGCGGCCCAGCTCTTCGGCCATCGAGGTGTTCACCCGCGCGCCGGGGGCGGCAGGCGGCGGCGCCGCGACGGGCGCGGCCGCCACCGCCGGCGCGGGTGCCGCCCCTGCTGCGTCGGACGACGCCACATCGAGGCCCTTGGAGACATCGATCCAGCACTCCTTCACCCCGCTCCCGTGGAGCTTGGCGAGGTCGGCAGGATCGCGAATGACGAACTTGCTCTTCCAGAAGGGATGGTCCAGCCAGGTGCCGCACAGCTCGTGCAAGTGCATTCCCAGGCGCATCTCTTCGACGTTGATTTTCTTGAGCATGGAAGCCGTGGCCGATCAGAGGAATCTGCCCTCGATATCGGCGCCGGCGCGCCGGGCTTGAACCGAAGGCAAGTACTTCGCAGTCGGCGAATCGATCAGAAACAGTTCGGCTCGGGCATGGCCAACCGGCAGCTCCAGCGCCAGCCATCGGCCACGCCCTGCTTGGCGGACCGCCGCAGCACCGCCGTGGGCTCGTTGGCAATGGCGTCGGGCACAGGCATTGTGAGCGCTGCGCCAGCGGTGTTGGTGTAGAAATTGACGAAGCAGGTTTCCGCCGAGCCGCACACCGCCGGGATCTCGCGCTGATACGCCGCGCGGTCACGCGCGAGTTCGGTCGGCACGACCACGTGCAGGAGGATGCCCTGGCGTCCGATCACGGTCCAGCCAACGCTGGGCAGCGGTTGAGGTGCGTCAGGTGCGGTGGATGCATCCACGGCCATCACGGCCGGGGCCACGCGGATGATTGCCAGCAGCGCTGCGATCCGGATCATCCGTGCCGCCGCTGGCCCAAACATGTCAGGGGCGGAAGTGCGCTTGTTCGACTGTTTTCAGCTCGGTCGGCAAGGAGCCGATGTAGTCGGCGAGCTGCTTCAATTCGGCATGGCTGAAGGGCTTGACCATGCCGGCCATGATCACGTTGCCGCGGCCGACGAGCGAGCCTTTTTCGATCTGATAGGACTTGAGCGCAGCGAAGAGATAGCTCGGGTGCTGGCCGGCGAGCTTGGGGTAGCTCGGGTCGATCGGCTTGTTGAAGTTGTCGCCGTGGCAGGACTGGCAGTTGCCCTTCTTGAGCAACTCGGCCACGGCCGCGGGCGGCGTGCCGATGGCGCCCGGCACCGCACCGCCAGCATCCTTGCCTTGCTGTTCGTAGAACGCAGCCACGTCGTTCATGTCCTGCTCGGTGAGCGAGGTGGCGATGGCGCGCATGGTCGGGTGCTTGCGCTCGCCCTTCTTGTATTCGGTGAGCGCCGCGACGATGTACTTGGCGTTCTGGCCCGAGATCATCGGCACCTTGTAGATCTCGGGGAAGGTGGCCTGGTAGCCCGGAATACCGTGGCAACCGATGCACATGTCGACCTTCTTCTGGCCGGCCTTGGCGTCTTGCGCCTGGGCAGATGAAGCGCCTCCGACAGCGCCGCCAATGGCGACCAGCGAGATCAACAACGAGAGCAGCTTTTTCATGGTCGAAGGGGCGAGGTTGGCAGCGGTGTTCGGATCAGCGCGCGATTATAGGGGGCACCTTATACTGGCTTGCACCCTGTGAACCACAGTTCGCGCGGCCCGTTTCGCCCCACCACGGCGCCCCTTCGGCGCCCAACTCCGCACCATCCGTCATGAAGTTTCAAGGCTCCGAAAATTACGTCGCCACGCCCGATCTGATGCTGGCCGTGAACGCTGCCGCCACGCTCAAGCGCCCGCTGCTCGTCAAGGGCGAGCCCGGCACCGGCAAGACCATGCTGGCCGAGGAAGTGGCGGCATCACTCGGCATGCCGCTGCTGCAGTGGCACATCAAGAGCACCACCAAGGCGCAGCAGGGCCTGTACGAATACGACGCGGTGAGCCGCCTGCGCGACAGCCAGCTGGGCGACCCGCGCGTCAAGGACATCCACAACTACATCGTCAAGGGCGTGCTGTGGCAGGCCTTCGAGCGCGAAACCCCGTGCGCGCTGCTGATCGACGAGATCGACAAGGCCGACATCGAGTTCCCGAACGACCTGCTGCGCGAACTCGACCGCATGGAGTTCTACTGCTACGAGACACGCGAGCTGGTCCAGGCCAAGCGCCGCCCTCTGGTCTTCATCACCTCCAACAACGAGAAGGAACTGCCCGACGCCTTTTTGCGCCGCTGCTTCTTCCAC
>JAMFRW010000416.1 GCA_026224975.1 Rhodoferax sp.
GCCGCGCCGGCCAATGAGGTGGCAAGAGTGGCACGCACCCAGGCGTCTTTCACGGTGACCTGGGCGTGGGCGCCAGCGGCGCAGAGCGCAGCTAAAGCCAGGACGATGGAGCGGAGGATCGGTTTCATGAGAGGAAGGCCTGGTTGTTCTCGGGAGCGCCGTCGAAGACATAGCTTACTGCCGTGTGGTCCATGGCGTGGAACCTGCCGAAGCCTTGAAACCGACTCGCAATTTACAATGACCCATGGTCGTCGCCCGGGGCAGAAAAGCAGTCGTCGCATGGATAGCGTGTTTCGCGGTCCTGTTGGCGTCGCTCGCACCGACGATCGCGCAAGCGCTGCAACGCGAGGCACCGGCCGACTGGATGGAGGTCTGCACGGCGATGGGCCCCAAGCTCGTTTCCGTCGATGGCACCGCGAGCGGTTCGATGCCGGCGGCTCCCGCCAAGCACCTGCTCCAGCACTGCGCCTATTGCTCCCTGCATGTGACCGTGCTCGGCATGCCGCCGACGCCGCTGTCGGTGCCCGCCCTGACGCCGCTCGGCGATGCCGTGCCGGAACTCCTGCTGGTGGCACCGCGAACCCTGTTCGCCTGGGCCACTGCGCAGCCGCGCGCCCCACCCCAAGTCTCCTGACCGTCGAAGAACTTCGCAGCCGGCGCTGATGCCCTGCGAGACCCCTTTGTGCATCGGCCGCGCGATTGGCGCGCGGCCGTCAGGAGCTTTGCATGACTCTTTTCGAACGCGCGCTGCGCGAGCTTCACCGACGTCGCCCTCGCGGCGCCCGCATCACCGAGGCGCGCTCGCTTCCACGCCGCCTGCTCGCATTGGCGCCGTGGGTCGCAGCCGTCTGCTGCACCGTGCCCGGCCTCGCATCGGCGCAGGCCGTGGCCCCATCCGTTGCCGCCTCGGCGCCCGCGCAGCCGACCCAGACGCTGGCCCCGGTGGTCGTGACCGGCCGGCCGGATGCCTATCGCGCGCCCGAGAGTTCTACGGCCACGCGAACCGACACGCCCTCTCTGCAGAACGCGCAGAGCGTGCAGGTGGTTCCCCGCGCGGTGATCGACGACCAGAACGCCCTGAACCTGCAAGACGCGGTGCGCAACATCGCCGGCGCTCAGTTCGACTTTGGCTTTAACGGCTCGGCCCAGCCGCTCATCATCCTGCGCGGCTTCCCGGGCATCTCGATGACGGCGATGGGCCCGATGTCGGGTGCTTCGACCTACTACCTCGACGGCAGCAAGGTCGCCGGCGTGCCGGTCAACATGGCCAACGTGCAGTCGATCGAGGTCGTCAAGGGGCCGGCGAGCGTGCTCTACGGTCGCGCCGAGCCGGGTGGCCTCGTCAACGTCGTCTCCAAGCCGATCTCGACCGTGCCGCTTTTCAGCTTCGAGCAGACGATCGGCCAACACGGCCTGTCGCGCACCGGCGTCGAACTCTCCGGCCCGCTCAACGAGGATCGCACGCTGCGTGGCCGCGCCGCGGCGTCCTACGCCACAACGGGTTCGGTGCGCGACTTCGTCGAGGATAAGCTAGTGTCGTGAGTTAGAAGTTCGTTGAACTACTTAATACGTGTCGAATCCATCGTGTACCGTGTGCACACGACGAGGCGGCGATGCGTGGAAGTCCCAAGAGCGAACTGGTGTTGACCGAGGATGAGCGTGAGCAATCACGGCACTGACGCTGCGTCGCAAGACCGCGCAGGCGTTGGCGCTTCGGGCACGCATTGTTCTGGCTTGCGCCGCAGGCGAGGACAACAAGGTGGTTGCCAGCCGACAGCGCGTGACGCAGCAGACCGTCTCGAAGTGGCGAGCCCGATTCGTGGAGCTTCGGCTGGATGGATTGCTCGATGCCCCTCGAGCTGGCGCACCGCGCACGATCGACGACGCGCGCGTGGACGCCGTGATCGCCAAGACGCTGGAGAGCGTGCCCGCAGCCGCCACGCACTGGAGCACACGAGCGATGGCGCGCGAAGCGGGCTTGTCGCAAACAGCGGTGTCGCGCATCTGGCGCGCCTTCGGACTGCATCCTCATCGGCAAGAGACCTTCAAGCTCTCGAGCGATCCTCTGTTCGTCGAGAAGGTGCGCGACATCGTCGGGCTCTACATGGACCCGCCGCTGATGGCCATGGTGCTATGCGTCGACGAGAAGAGCCAGATTCAAGCCCTGGACCGCACGCAGCCCTTGCTTCCTCTGGCGCCCGGCATCCCCGAGCGGCGCACCCATGACTACGAACGCCATGGCACGACCACGTTGTTCGCGGCGCTGGACATCGCCACGGGAGCCGTCATCGGGGACTGCGTATTTCGGCGAACGTGACCGACGATTTCGGGAACGTGACCGGTTTGATCGGTCGATGCTGAGTTGCGTGGAATGGATTGTAGGAAGTGGCTGTTCGAAGGTGGTTGAGCGGCTCCGTAGTTGATGTTGTCGGCGTCGGGTCCGCTATGCGGTGGCGTTCTCTTGCGGCGCCGCGGTGTCGTTGCCTTCTGCGTGTGCGGCCTCTGCCTTGCTCGGCCGCATCGACTTGCCTTTGAGGTTCAACCGATGGCTGCGGGACAGCAGCCGGTCGAGGATCGCGTCGGCAACGGTTGCGTCGCCGATCCACGCATGCCAGTGCTCGACGGGCAGCTGGCTCGTCACGATTGTCGGTCGCGTGCCGGCCCGGTCATCGATCACCTCCATCAGGTCGGCCCGAGTTGGCCCGTCCATGGCGGCCAGTCCCCAGTCGTCCAAGAGCAAGACGTCGGTGCGCGCGACAGAGGCCAGCCAGCGACCGAAGCCGCCGTTGCCGTGCAGCACGCGCAGATCCTCGGCCAGGCGCGGTACTCGCAGATAGAGCGCCGAGTGCCCGCGCCGGCAGGCGTACTGCGCCAGCGCGCAGGCCAGCCACGACTTGCCCGAACCCGTCGGGCCGGTGACCAGGATCGCGGTGCCGTCCTCGACCCATCTCGACAACGCCAGGCTCATCAACGAACTGCGCTCGAAGCCCCGCCCGGGTTTGCTGTCGACATCTTCGATGCAGGCCTGTGGATACTTCAGGCCGGCTCTCTTCATGAGCGCCGCCCGGCGCTTGTCATTGCGGTGGTGCACCTCGCGGTCGACCATCAATGCCAAGCGCTCTTCGAAGCTCAGGCCCGTGCTGGCGGCGCTCGAGAGCTGCTCCTCGACGGCCGAGGCCATGCCGGCAAGCTTCAAGTCGCGCAGCTGCGCCAGGGTGTTGTTCATCATCATGGGGAAGATCCTTCAGTGCGTGTTCAATGGAAGTACGAAGCGCCGCGCAGGTTGTCGTGCTCGGGCGAGACCCATTCAGGCGCGGGCGCCGGCCGCTCGATGAGGTCACGCCCGTTGGTCAGGATGTCGCGCACATGGCGGTATTGCCCGACGCCGAGTTGGAGCGCCAGCGCGCAGGCCGCCTCCACGCGCTTCGGGCCGTAGCGCTTGGCCAGGCTGAGCAGCCCCAGGCAACTGCGGTAGCCGTGCTCGGGATGACGGAAGCGCTGCAGCAACTCGGTGACGAAGCGGCCGGTGGCCACGCCGATGTCGCCGCCCCAGTGGATCAGCCGCTGGGGCGTCCACTCCTTGTGTGCTCTATGGGACGCCGGCATGTGTTCGTCCAGGGTCGTGAACCCGCCTCGGCGCGAGCTGCGGGCGTGGCACGCCACACGCTCGCCGCGGTGCAGCACTTCCACCAGCGCATCGGTGATGCGCGCCTCCAGCTTCAACCCCACCAGTGAGTGCGAGACGCTGTAGCGATGCGCCTCGATCTCGACGTGGTAGTCGATGTGCACCACCACCGTCTTGAAGGTCGCCCACTGCCAGCGCTGCGCCGGCAGGGCAGACAGGGTCGGTGCGTCCAGTGAGGCGAACAGGGTGGCGCGGCTACCGTCGAGCTTCTGGAACCGGCGTTCGTTGAGCGAGGGCAGCAACGCAGAGAGGGCCGCATCGGCAGCGTGCACGTCCGCCAGCACGGTGTGCCGCAGCCGTGCCATCAGCCACCTCTCGACCACTTGCACTGCCGATTCCGCGCTCGCCTTATCGAAGGTCAACAACTGCACGCCATGCAAGCGCTGGCGCGCCCATTGACTTCGAGGTCACCCACCCCTTCCACCCGTGGCGGGGCAAGCGCTTCGTGCTTGCCACTCGCAAGCCGAACTGGGGCGAGGACCGCGTGACATTCTTCGATGAGGACGGGCATCTGCGCTCGCTGCCTGCAGCGTGGACCAACGTCGATGAGCCGGACGCATTCACTCGCGCTGCCGCCGGTCGATCAAGGCTACGCATGGACGATCTCGCTCGCCTGAGGGTGCTTGTCGATGAGATCCGCAGCGCCCAGAAACAGCGCAAATGCGCAAGGGAAGATACGCCGCATAGGTAAACCGCTATACGCCGCATCCGTCAGCCAACGGTCAGCGCAATCTCTAGGCGTTCGGCTTTGGAACGTGTCACAACCGGCACGCGCCGTCAAAGTACGGCTTGATAGCAACGAACATGCGGCGTATATTGACTTACATCGTCATCCAACCTGCGACACCATGACCAAGCTTCCGACCAAGGCCGATCGCCTACGCGAGCTCGGGGCGCTGAACCCGCAGCCAAAGCGGGTGCACGCGGCGTGGTTCGACAGCACGGGCTTCTTCGACGCCAACGACCTCGTGCAGGTCAAGTACGAGATGCTTCGTCATGCGCGCCAGGACGGCGTCACCAAGGCCGAGGCGGCCAGCCTGTTCGGCCTGTCCCGGCCGACCTTCTACTTGGCCGAGGCTGCCTTCGCGCGTGACGGGATCAGCGGGCTGCTGCCTCAGGCGCGCGGGCCCAAGTCCCCCCACAAGCTGACGCCCGAAGTGATGACCGTCATCGACGAGCACCACCACGGCGGCGGTCCGATCCAGGCGCGCGCCCTGGCTCAACTGGTGCACAAGCAGCTGGGCCTGTCGGTACACCCTCGCAGCATCGAGCGCGCAATCGCGCGGAAAAAAAAACGCTGACGCATCGCTCCGATGTCGACCCGCCGAAGTTGCCCATGAACGCCTGTCAAGCCTACGAGACGTTGCGCTGCCAGGCGCTGCGGGGCCAAGCGCGTCCCGATGGACTGGGTGCCATTGTCTTCCACGGCATGTGGGACGGTCTGGTCGTACTGCTCGGCGCGACCCCGCTGCATTCCAGCTCATCGTCGGCGATCACCGATTCGACGCCGGCACCGGTGGCGCACGATCCGCAACTCGTGCGCCTGCTCGCCAACATGCTGCTGTTCACGCAGTCGAAGGATGAGTATGCCTACTGACTACGGTTCGAAGATCAACGCCGACCATCTGCGGCGCGACGCGTTCGTCTACGTGCGCCAGTCCACGCAGCGCCAGGTGTTCGAGAACACCGAGAGCACCAAGCGCCAGTACGCACTGCGCGATCGTGCCGTCGCGATGGGCTGGCCCATCGAGCGCGTGCACGTCATCGACAACGACCTGGGCCTCTCGGGTGCCCAGTCCCGCGATCGCGACGGCTTCCAGCACTTGGTCGCCGAGGTGGCAATCGGGCACGCCGGC
>JAMFRW010000417.1 GCA_026224975.1 Rhodoferax sp.
ACCATGCCCGGCGCGACGAAGTTGACGTTGATGTTGTGCGGGCCGGCTTCGAGCGCGGCCGATTTGGTCACGCCGCGCAGGCCCCACTTCGAGGCCGAGTACGCCATGCGTCCCGCCCGCCCGCGCATGCCGTAGGTGCCGCCCACATTGACGATCTTGCCGTAGCGCCGCGCGATCATCCGCGGCAGCACCGCGCGCATGGTGTTGAAGCAGCCGAGCAGGTTGACCTGCATCGTGTGCTCGAACTCCTCGGGCGATGTGTTCCAGGTCGAGTCGCCGATCGGCCCGGTATCGCTCGCCACGTTGATCAGCGCATCGATCTGCCCGAAATGCTGGATCGCCAGCTCGGCCATGCGGTCGGTCTCGAGGGGTTTGGTCACGTCGCAGCGCACCGGGAGCGCGCGAGTGCCCAGGCCTTCGGTCTTCATCGCGATGGCTTCGATGGCATCCAGATCGCGGCTGGCCAGCACGAGCTTGCAGCCCTCCCTGGCAAACGCGAGCGTGATGGCCGGCCCGAGCCCCTTGGCCGGTCCGGTGACGATGATGACCTTTCCATGCAAGCCCAGATCCATGTCCTCTTCCTCTTCTGTTTGATGAAGCCGTCACGCCTGTGCGTGATGGGCTGGCACCCCGCTTGCTCAATGGAGCCCATAGACCGCGTGAATCGGCCGATGGCGGGTGTGTGGGGCCACGTTAGTGGATCGCCGCGCACTTGTGAGGTGCTGAATTTGCGTGTCCCTGTTGACTTTCATGCCGAGGAGTTGTCGTGGCCCTGAGAAACATGCGCGTGTGGCGTTATCTGGAAGAGGTTGCCCGCACCGGGTCGGTACGGCAGGCGGCCGAGCGCCTGCACCTGACCCCGTCGGCCCTGCTGAGGCGTATCCAGGATGTCGAGTCCGATCTGGGCGCGGCGTTGTTCGAGCGCACCTCGTCCGGCGTGCAGCTCACCGCTGCCGGCGAGATCTTCATCGGCTGGATCAAGAACCAGAACGCCGACCTGCGGCGCGTCTATTCGCAGATCGAAGCGCTGGCAGGGTTGCGGCGCGGCGAGATCCGCATCGCCGCCAGCCAGGCCGTTGCCCGCGACTTTCTGCTGACCGAGATGAACGCCTTTCGTGCCAGGCACCCGCTGGTCAAGCTGACGGTCAACGTGTGCGACCACGCGACAGCCATGCGCCTGCTGCTGGCCTACGAGGCCGACCTGATCCTCGTCTTCAGACCGCCGCATGCGGCCGAGCTGCAACCGCTGATGTCCATCGGCCAGGGCATGGTCGCGGTGATGGACAAGGATCATCCGCTGGCCGCCAAGACCACGCTGCGCGTGCGCGACTGCCTGGTCTACGACCTTGCGCTGCCCGATGCGAGCTACTCCGGCCGCGAGCTGATCGACCAGGTGCTCGCGCGCGGCTCGATGCAGCCCAACCCGGTGATCGAATCGAACTCGTTCGACTTGCTGGCCGACATGGTCAAGGGCACCGAGGTCATCAGCTTCCAGGTCGACATCGGTGCCAACCGCTGGCGCAAGGACCCGGAGCTGGCGGTGCGTTCCATCGACGAGGCCGACAGCGCCCACGGCCCGCTGGTGCTCGGCCAGCTCAAGGGCCGCACCCTGCCGCTGCCGGCGGCGCGCTTCGGCGAGCAGCTCGCCTCGCGGCTCGACAGCATGCGCTCGCTGCCTATGGACGAGCAAACTGCCAAGGTCGAGCGCGCACCTCGTGTGCGCGTGACCGAAGACGAGGTCGACTGACGCTGCGCACCGACGGCCACGCCCGCAGAGGGCGTGGCCGAAACGGCGGCCGCGAGGCACGCAAATGGCGACACGGCACGCAAGCGCCTTGCCTAGCATGAACGCATTGCGGACAGCCCGCGCCTGCTCATGTTGCCTCCGCCATGTTGACCCCGTTTTGCCTGCATTGCCGCCCGAGCCGCGGCTTGAACCGCCGTGGCTTCCTGTCCCTGGGAGGCGCGCTCACCGCTGCCGCGGCCATGGAGCCGTGGACCGTGCACGCACGCGACGCCATGCCATCGCCGAAGGGCTCGGGCCACGCTGGGGACCCTGAGGAATGGGGCGACACGCCCGTCACGCTCACGCAGGGCACCAACCTCGCCATCGCTCTCTCGCCCGATGGCCGCACGCTGGCGATGGACCTGCAAGGCGTGCTGTGGACGCTGCCGCGGGCAGGGGGCACGGCGCGGCGGCTCACCGGCTACCTGCACGACATGGCCCGGCCGCACTGGTCGCCCGACGGCGCGCGCATCGTGTTCCAGTCGTACCGCGACGGCAGCTTTCAGCTCTGGACCATCGCCCTCGATGGCAGGGGCCTGCGCCAGCTCACGCACGGCGAGTTCGATTGCCGCGAGCCGCAGTGGTCTCCCGATGGCCGCGAGATTGCGTTCGCCAGCGACCGCAGCGGGCGCTATGCCATCTATGCGCTCGACCTGGCCTCGGGCCGCGTGCGGCTGCTCGCCGATACCGAAGGTGAAGACGCCGAACCCGCGTGGTCGCCCGATGGCCGGCGCGTGGCGTTCTCGAGCAGCGGGCGCATCGTCGTTGTCGATGCGGCAGAAGCCGCCGGCGTCGCGCCACAACCATCACCGCCGCCACCGCAAGTGCAGGCCGCAGGCCCGGGCGCCAGCGCGCCGGCCTGGTCGCCCGACGGCCGCCTGAGCTGGCGCGTGGTGGAAGGCACGCCGCGCGACGTGCGCGCCAGCCGCCTCGTCGTCGAGGGCGAGCCGGTGAGCGACGAGGCCGAAGACGTGTTCCCGCTGCCGGCCGTGTGGCTCTCGGCCACCGAACTGCTCTACACCGCCAATGGCGAGATCCGCCAACGCCGGCTGGCACCGGCGCAGCGCGTGGGCATCGTCGGCCGCATCCCTTTCAGCGCGACGGTGCGCGTCACCGCCCATCGCCCGCCACTGCACCGCCGGCGAGACTTCGACAGTACTGCGCCGCGCCTGGTCAAAGGCATCTCGATGCCGGCCTTGTCACCCGAAGGCCGGCGCATCGCCTTCACCGCGCTCGGCCAGCTCTGGCTGCTGACGGTCGGCAACCCGCAGCCGCGCCAGCTCACCCACGATGCCTGCGCCAAGCTCGGGCCGGCCTGGTCGCCCGATGGCCGGCAGCTCGTGTATGCGTGCGACCGCAGCGGCATGCTGCAGCTGTGGCTGCACGAGGTGGCCAGCGGCGACGCGCGGCAACTCACGCACAACGACCGGCCGCTCAAGCAGGCCGCCTGGTCGCCCGATGGGCAGAAGATCGTCTGCGCGTCGGAGGACGGCTGGCTGTGCATCGTCGACCCGCACACCGGCGCGCTGCAGCGCACCGCCAGGCAAACGGTGTGGTCGGGCCGGCCGAGCTGGTCGCCCGATGGCGGGACCGTGGCGCTGGCGGCCATCCGGCCTTATTCGGCCCGCTACCGCGAAGGGCTGAACGCCATCCTCACCGTGCACCTGGCGAGCGGGCGCATGCGCTACCAGTCACCGGCGCCGGGCGTGTCGCTCGACGTGCGCAACGTCAACGGCCCGCTGTGGTCGCCGGACGGCCGGTACTTCATCTACACGCGGGGCGGCACGCTGTGGCGCTCGCCCGTTTCGGCCGACGGCACGCTGCAGGGCGAACCCGAAGCGCTGGGCGACGACGCGGCCGATGCGCCGAGCCTCAGCGCCGACGGCCGCACGCTGCTGTACCTGTCGAACGCGCGCTTGCGCCTGCGCACGCTGACCGAGCAGGCCGGCGCGCCGCAGGAGGTGCCCTGGGGCCTGCAGTGGCGCCTGGCCAAGCCTGAGCGGGCCACGGTGGTACACGCCGGCCGGCTGTGGGAC
>JAMFRW010000418.1 GCA_026224975.1 Rhodoferax sp.
ATCTGCCCGTCTTGCGCCGCCACCGACGCGGTGTTGACGATGGCGCCGCGCTCGCCGTCCTGCATCGGTTGGAGCGACAGCATGCCGGCCGCCGACTTGGCGATGCAGCGGAAGCTGCCCACCAGGTTGATCTGGATGATGCGGTCGAAGTTGGCCAGCGGGAAGTGCCGCGCCTCGCCCGTGGCCTTGTCGCGGCTCGCGGTCTTCACCGCGTTGCCGGTGCCTGCGCAGTTGACCAGCACCCGCTCCTGGCCGTGCGCCGCGCGGGCCTTGGCAAAGCCGGCATCGACATCGGATTCGGAGGTCACATCGACCCGGCAGAACACGCCGCCGATTTCTGCGGCGAGCGCTTCGCCCTGCTCGGCGTTGAGGTCGAACAGCGCGACCTTCACGCCCTGCGCCGCGAGGCGCCGCGCCGTGGCCGCGCCCAGGCCGGAGGCGCCACCGGTGACCACGGCGGCCACGCTGGAATCGAGTTTCATGGGAGATATCCTTGGAGAGCTTCGTTGGGGAAGAAATGTAGCCAGCCGCACGCGCCGCCGGCATCGTCCGAAGCGACGAAGTTGCGCGAAGCCCCTCGCTCCCACCATCGGCCCCTACCATCGCCGGATGAAGTTGTTCCTGATGATCGTTGCCGCCCTGCTGCTCACCGGCTGCGCAATTCGAAACACGCCCACCGCCGCCAACGAATGGCTCACCCCCGCTGGCGACCTGGCCAACACCCGCCACAGCGCGCTGCAGCAGATCACCACCGACAACGTCGGCCGCCTGCAGCCGGCATGGCAGTTCGCCACTGGCGCGGCGCGCGGGCAGGAAGGTGCGCCGCTGATCGTCGATGGTGTGATGATCTTCCACACGCCCTTCCCGAACGAGGTGCGGGCGGTGTCGCTGACCGACCGGCATGTGCTGTGGAGTTATCGGCCGAAGCAGGATGCGCAAGTCGCCTCGCTGATGTGCTGCGACGTGGTCAGCCGCGGCCTGGCCTATGGCTTCGGCAAGATCTATCTGCAGCAGGCCGATGCCACGCTGGTGGCGCTCGATGCCCACACTGGCCAGCAGCTCTGGCAAGCCAGAAACGGCGACCCGCTCACCGGCGCCACGGCCACCAATGCGCCGCATGTCTTCGGCCGCTATGTGGTCACCGGCATCTCGGGCGGCGAGTATGGCGTTCGCGGCTACCTCAGCGCGTTCGATGCACAGACCGGCACATTGGCATGGCTCGGCTACAGCGTCGGTCCCGATGCCGACATGCTGATGGACCCCGAACGCAGCATGACCTGGCGCGATGGCCGCATGCAGCCGGTGGGCGCCGACTCGTCGTTGAAGAGCTGGCGCGGCGACGCCCGGAAGACCGGCGGCGGCACCACCTGGGGCTGGTACGCCTACGACCCGGTGCTGCGCCTCGTCTACTACGGCAGCGGCAACCCCGGCACCTGGAACCCGGTGCAGCGCCCGGGCGACAACCGCTGGGCCATGTCGCTGTGGGCGCGCGACATCGAAACCGGCCGCGTGCGATGGGTCTACCAGATGACGCCACACGACGAGTGGGACTACGACGGCGTCAACGAGCCCATCCTGTTCGATGCGCCCGACGCGCAAGGCCGCATGCGCCACCTGCTGGCCCACTTCGACCGCAACGGCTTCGCCTACACGCTGGACCGCGCCAGCGGCGAGTTGCTCGTCGCCGAGAAGTTCGACCCGAGCGTCAACTGGGCCTCGCATGTGGACCTCAACAGCGGCCGGCCGGTGGTCGTGCCCGAGCGCTCACCGCAGCATCAGGGCGAACAAGAGACGACGAAAGGCATCTGCCCGCCGGCCATCGGCAGCAAGAACTAGGCGCCCGCCGCTTACAACGCCGCGCTCGGCCTCTTCCTCGTGCCGACCAACCACTTGTGCATGGACTTCGAGCCCTTCCACATCGACTACACCGCCGGACAGCCTTATGTGGGCGCGTCGATCAGCATGCACGCGGTGCCGGGCGACGAAGGCCAGCTCGGCGCGTTGATCGCGTGGGATGCGGTGGCCGGCCGGCGCGTCTGGGCGCACCCTGAAGCGTCGCCGGTCTGGAGCGGTGCGCTTTCCACCGCGGCCGGCCTTGTCTTCTACGGCACGCTGGACGCCAGGCTCAAGGCGCTGGACGCGCGCACCGGCCGCGAACTCTGGGTCTCGCCACCGCTGCCCTCGGGCGTCGTCGGCAATGTGGTGACGTGGATGCACGAGGGGCGGCAGTACGTGGGCGTGCTGACCGGCGTGGGCGGGCTGGCGAATGATCCTGATGGGCTGGGCAAGCTGCGCCGCGCGGCACCCAAGGAACCATCTCGCGGGGTGTTCGTCACCTTTGTCTTGCCGGATGCGGCAGGGCCATGAGATTGCATTCAATACGCTGTACAGAATGCTCGAGGCGTTGGACACTTCGCAACTTCGATTGCCGGAGACCGACTTGAACCCACTCGGCCCGAGCCGCACAGCCATCGCCACGTCGCTCATGCGCGCGCTGCATTCGCGCCATGACCCCGCCCCCTTGCTCGATGACGATTGGGGTGATCGGCTGGTGCCGGATGCCGTTCGCGCGGCGGTGTGCCAACGCGTTCTCGACAGCATGCCCCCGGCTGCGCGAATCAAGGTAGCGGAGCTGACCCCTGCTGCCATCCTCGGCCTGGGCTTGCGTGCGAATCCCGCCTACGCCGACGTCATCACCCGGAGCCGGTATGCGGAGGACGCACTGAAGACAGCCGTCGAACGAGGGGTCACGCAGTACGTGATCATCGGCGCAGGCCTCGACAGCTTTGCGTACCGACGACCGGGCTGGGCGGAGCAACTTGCCGTCTTCGAGATCGACCACCCCGCAACGCAAGCGATGAAGCGACAACGCCTGGCGGAATGCGGCGTCGATGTGTCTACGTCTGTCGAATTTGTAGCCACCGATCTTTCCGCCGAGGCTTTGGGCGCGGCCTTGGCACGTTCTTCGTTCCAGCCCGCCCGCTCGACGTTCTTCTCGTGGCTTGGCGTGACGATGTACCTGACCCGGGAAGCCAATCTGTCTGCGCTCAGCGCGATCGCTTCGTGCGCGCCGGCCGGCAGCGAACTGGTCTTCAACTATGTGGACCAGCGGGTGTTCGAACCAGATGCTTCCGTCGATGAATCGTTTCGCAAGCTGACGGCGAACGTGGCTGCGGCCGGCGAGGCGTTCTTGTCTGGCTTCGACCCGGCAGTGCTCGGGGAGCAGTTGCAAGCTGCGGGCTTGTTGCTCCTCGAGGACTTGAACGGTGATCAAGCGCTGGCTCGATATGACGCGTCCGGTTCGAACGGCCTGCGATCCGCTTCGGCAGCTCACATCGCCCACGCGCGAGTTCTTGCTCCGTCACCGATCAGGTCAGGCCGCTAAAACTTGTTCGGCCCCCATGTAGCCGGTCTCTCACGCCGGGCTTTGTGCAGGGGCAATGTCAGTTGCAGGCTCGTCTCGCTTCGGGTGGAATCGAAGGGGGCGACGCTCAAGTCGTGCGTGCCGCGCGGTCCTTCGCATTGCGGTCCGCAATGCTGCCGCGCGCCTTCGTCCATTCGGCGTCGCCCCACTCGCGCAGGCTCGCAAAGTTGCCGCCGCTGGCCTGGTACTGCGCGCCGTCGATGGCGATGGTCTGGCCGTTGACGTATTCCGAGCCCGGCCCCATCAGGTAGACAGCGAGGTTGGCCAGCTCCGGCATGCGGCCGGTGCGGTCCATGGGGTTGCGCTCGGCCTTGTGCTCGCCGCCGCCGGGGTTGAGGCGTGCACTCATGCCTTCGGTGGGGAACAGGCCGGGCGCGATGGCGTTGAGGCGGATGCCGCGGTTGGCCCATTCGACCGCGAGCGATTGCGTCATCGCATGCACGCCGGCCTTGGCCATGGCCGAGGGCACGACGAACGGCGAGCCGTTCCACACCCAGGTGGTGAGGATGGAGATCACCGAAGCCTTGCGCCCTTCGGCCAGCCAGCGCTTGCCGCAGTCGAGCGTGGTGTAGAAGCTGCCGCGAAAGACGATGTTGGCGACGGCATCGAAGGCGCGTGGCGAAAGGTCCTCGGTGCGGCTGATGAAGTTGCCGGCCGCGTTGTTGATGAGACCGGTGAGCGCGCCGCCATCGGCCCAGATGCCGTCGAGCATCTCGGTGATGGATTCGGCCTGGCGGATGTCGCAGGCCAGGCCGACGACTTTGCCGCCGTGTTGTGCCATCAGTTCATCGGCCGTCTGCTGTACGACCGCGCCGCGCCGGCCGCAGATGTAGATCTCGCTGCCGAGCATCAGGAGCGCTTCGGCCATCACCCGGCCGAGGCCGGTGCCACCGCCCGTCACGAGCACACGCTGGCCGGCCATCAGGCCGGGCTTGAACATCAGGTCGTCTAGGGTCATGGGGATTCCTTCGCGGTGCAACAGTCTCAAAGCGCCCGCGAGATCACTTCCTTCATGATCTCGTTGGTGCCGCCGTAGATGCGCTGGATGCGCGCGTCGGCGTACATGCGGGCGATCAGGTATTCGTTCATGTAGCCGTAGCCGCCAAAGAGCTGCAGGCATTCGTCGACCACCTTGCCTTGGGCTTCGGAGCACCAGAGTTTGGCCATCGAGGCGGTCGCCGTATCGAGCGTGCCGGCCACCAACTTCTCGACGCAGCGGTCGACGAAGGCGCGGCCGACCATGATGGTGGTGGCAATCTCGGCGAGTTTGAACTTGGTGTTCTGCAGCTCGGCAATCGGCTTGCCGAAGGCGCGGCGGTCGCGCACGTAGTCAAGCGTGGCGAGGTAGGCGCCTTCCATCGCGGCGAGCGCGCTCACGCCGATGATGGTGCGCTCGTACGGCAGGTCGCTCATCAACTGGAAGAAGCCCTGGCCCTCCTTGCCGCCGAGCAGGTTGTCGGTGGAGACCGTCACGTCGTCGAAGAACAGCTCCGAGGTGTCTTGCGATTTCATGCCGATCTTGTCGAGCACGCGGCCCACGCGGTAGCCGGCGCAGCCTTCGGTCTCCACGATCAGGATCGACATGCCGCGCGCGCCTTGCGCCGTGTCGGTCTTGGCCACCACCAGCACCACGCCGGCCAGCATGCCATTGGTGATGAAGGTCTTGGAGCCGTTGATCACGTAGTGGTCGCCGCGCCGCTCGGCGCGTGTGCGAACGCCCTGCAGATCGGAGCCCGCGCCGGGTTCGGTCATCGCGATGGCGCCGACGAGTTCGCCGCGCGCCATGCGGGGCAAAAATCGCCGCTTCTGGTCTTCGGTGCCGTGGTTCAGGAAGTAGTGCGCGACGATGCTGTGCACCGAATTGCTCAGCCCAGTGAGCGAGCGGCGCGACATCTCTTCATGGATGACCGCCTCGTGCCGGAAGTCGCCCCCACCGCCGCCCCATTCCTCGGGGATGTCGGTGCAGAGCATGCCGAGTTCACCGGCGCGGCGCCAGATCGCATGGCCGACGTTGCCGCGTTGGCGCGAGGCTTCGTCATCGGGCATCACTTCGTTCTCGACGAAGCGGATCACGGAGTCGCGGTAGCGGTCGAGGTCTTCGTCGGACCACGAACGGCGGAAGTCGAGAGCCATGTGGCGTGTCCTTGAGTGTTCTTGTGTGTTGTCGTGAGCAAGCTCAAATCGCGCGGCTGGCCCTGAGGCTTGCGATGGTCTCGGGCGACACGCCCCAATCACGCAGCGCAGCCTCACCGGTCATGCCACCACCCGGCCCGGTCGGCACACCGGCGGGCGTGCGGCTGAAGCGCGGCGCGGGGGCAGGCTGCAACACGCCATCGATGCTGACGAAAGCCTCGCGCGCCAGGTTGTGCGGATGCTGCGGCGCTTCGTCCCAATCCAGCACCGGCGCAAAGCAGGCATCGGTGCCTTCGAGCAGCGCGCACCATTCGTCGCGCGTGCGGGTGCGGAAGACATCGGCCATGCGCAGCTTGAGCACCGGCCAGCGGGCCGTGTCGTTCTGCGCCTCGAAGCCCGGGTCGGCGATGCCGCAGCGCTCCAGCAGCAGCGCATAGAACTGCGGCTCGATGGCGCCGACCGAGACGAACTTGCCATCGGCGCAGGCATAGGTGTCGTAGAAGTGCGCGCCGCCATCGAGCAGGTTCTCGCCGCGCTGGTTGCTCCATGCGCCTGCGGCCTTGAGGCCATACATCATCGCGGCCAGCAGGCTGGTGCCATCGGTCATGGCCGCATCGATCACCTGGCCCTTGCCCGAACGCTGCGCTTCGAAGAGCCCGCACATGACGCCGAAGCCCAGCATCATCGCGCCGCCACCGTAATCGCCGACCAAATTGAGCGGCGGCGCCGGCGCTTCGTCGGGCCGGCCCATGGCGTGCAGCGCACCGGTGAGTGCGATGTAGTTGATGTCATGCCCAGCAGCCTTCGCCAGCGGCCCGTGCTGGCCCCAGCCGGTGATGCGGCCATAGACGAGCTTGGGGTTGCGGGCGAGGCAGACTTCGGGGCCGAGGCCCAGGCGCTCCATCACACCGGGCCGGAAACCTTCGATCAGCGCATCGGCCCCGGCGATGAGTTCGAGCACGGTCTCCACAGCAACCGGTTGCCGCAGATCGATGGCGAGCGCCGGCCGGCCGCGCGTGGTCACGTCGAACTTGCCGGCGACGATCTGCGGCGCACCTGTAGACGGCCGCTCGATGCGGATCACCTGCGCGCCCATGTCGGCCAGCATCATGGCGCAGAAGGGCCCGGGGCCGAGGCCGGCCATCTCCACCACCTTCAAGCCTGCGAGCGGTCCGGTCATCTTGTTCTCCGAGGCAGTCAAAGCGTGGGCAGCCGGTGCGCGCGGAACTGCTCGCGCAGCTTGGTCTTGAGCAGCTTGCCGGTGGCGGTGTGCGGCAGTTGGTCGACGAACACCACGTCGTCCGGCAGCCACCACTTGGCGACGCGGGTGGCCAGGTAATCGAGCAGCGCCTCGCGCGTGACCTCATGGCCTGCGCGCTTCACGACGATCAGCAGCGGCCGCTCCTGCCACTTGGGGTGGGCGATGCCGATGATGGCGGCTTCGGCCACCGCCGGGTGGCCGCTGGCTGCGTTCTCGAGGTCGATGGACGAGATCCATTCGCCGCCGGACTTGATCACGTCCTTGGCACGGTCGACGAGCTGCAGGTAACCGTCGGGGTCGATGGTGGCCACATCACCGGTCGGGAAGAAGCCTTCGGCATCGAGCACCGAACCGCCCTCCCCCTTGAAGTAGCCGCTCGCGATCCACGGGCCGCGCACATGCAGGTGGCCGAAGGCCTGGCCGTCCCACGGCAGCGCGGCGCCGTTCTCGTCGAGGATCTTCAGGTCCACGCCCCACACGCCTCGGCCCTGCTTGAGCTTGATCTTGAGCAAAGCCTCCGGCGCCAGCGCCTCGTGCTTCTTGAGCAGCTTGCTGATGACGCCGATGGGGCTGGTCTCGGTCATGCCCCAGCCCTGCACCACCTCGGCGCCGAAGTCGCGCTCGAAGCGTTCGAGCATGGCCTGCGCCACCGCCGCGCCGCCAATGCCCACGCGCTTGACGCCGAGCGAGCGCGCATCGAGCTCGGGGTGGGCATCGAGGTGCTGGAACAGCATGGCCCAGACCGTGGGCACGCCCTGGGTGAAGGTGACCTGCTCGTCACGCATCAGCTCGAAGATGCTCTTGCCATCGAGGTGCGGCCCGGGCAGCACCAGTTTGGCGCCGACCATCGCGGCCGCATACGGCGTGCCCCAGGCGTTGGCGTGGAACATGGGCACGACGAGCATCACGCTCTCGGCCGAGCTGACGCCGAAGGTGTCGGGCGCCAGCTCCATCAGCGTGTGCAGCATGGTCGAGCGGTGTGAGTACAGCACGCCCTTGGGGTTGCCGGTGGTGCCGGAGGTGTAGCAGAGCGAAGAGGCGCTGCGCTCCTCCAGCTCGGGCCAGCGGTACTGGTCGCTTTGCGCGGCGATCAGCTCTTCGTAGCACAGCAAATTCGGCACGTCGATCGCCGGCATGTGCGTGCGGTCGGTCATCGCGATGAAGGCGGTGACACTGCGCAGCGTTGGCGCGAGCTTTTCGACGAGGGGCGCAAAGCCGATGTCGAAGAACAGCACCTTGTCTTCGGCATGGTTGACGATGTAGTCGATCTGCTCGGGAAGGAGCCGCGGGTTCACCGTGTGCAGGATGGCGCCGCTGCCAGAGACGCCGTAGTACAGCGCCAGGTGCCGGTGCGAGTTCCAGGCCAGCGTGCCCACGCGGTCGCCTGCTGTGATGCCGAGCGTGGCCAGCGCGTTGGCAAGCTGTTTGGCCTGCTTCGCGATGCCGCGCCAGTGGGTGCGATGGGTAGTGCCTTCGGGCAGCCGCGAGACGATCTCGGTCTCGGGGTGGAAGGTGGCGGCGTGCTCGATCAGCGAAGAGATCAGCAACGGCCTGTCTTGCATCAAACCCAGCATGCTTGTCTCCTGAATTTTTTATGGGTCTTTTCAGCGGCCGGGGAAGAGCGGCTCGCGCTTTTCGATGAAGGCCTTCACGCCTTCGGCAAAGGCCGGGCCGCCGACCAGTTCGCGCTGGCGGCCGGCTTCGTAGGCGAGTTGCTGTGCGAGGGTGTTGCGCTCGGCCGCGTCGAAGGCAAGTCTTGCTTCGACCACCGCGTGTGACGGCAAGCGCGCGAGCTTCTGCGCGACAGCCAGCGCCTCGGCCATCAGCACGGCATCGTCGACGCAGGCCCACGCCAGGCCCCACTGCGCGGCCTGTTCGCCGCTCAAGCGCTCGCCGAGCAGACTCATCGCGAGCGCGCGGGAGCGGCCGACCAGGCGTTCGAGGAACCACGTGGTGCCCAGGTCGGGCACGATGCCCAGCCGCGGCAGGAACGGCAGGTAGAAGTAGGCCGAGCGCGCGGCCATGACCACATCGGCCGCGAGCGCGATGCCCACGCCGGCACCGGCGGCCGGGCCGTTGACGGCCGCGACGACCGGGATCGGCAAGGCGCGCATCGCGAGGATTAGCTGGTTGGAAAGCCCGTTCATCATCTCGGCCGTGGTCTCTCCAAGGCTCTTGCCGCTGCCTTCCGCAGAGCCCGTCATCGACTTCAGATCGGCCCCCACGCAAAAGGCCTTGCCGGTGCCGGTGAGCACCAGCGCGCGCACGCCGCGGTTGGCATGCACCTCGGCCAGCGCATCGCGGAACTGCGATTGCAGTGCAATGGAGATCGGGTTGAGCTTTGCCGGGTCGTTGAAGCGAAGGATGGCGACATCGCCTTCGCGTTCCAGGACCACGAGGGCGGTGTCGTTGCTCATGCGCGGGTCAAAGCCGCTCGACGATGGTGACGTTGGCCATGCCGCCACCTTCGCACATGGTCTGCAGGCCGTAGCGCTTGCCGCGCTGGCCGAGCGCGTTGACGAGTGTCGTCATCAGCTTGGTGCCGGAGGCGCCCAGTGGGTGGCCGAGCGCGATGGCGCCGCCGTTCACGTTCAGCCGCGCCGGGTCGGCACCGGTCGCCTGCAGCCAGGCCAGCGGCACCGGCGCGAAGGCTTCGTTGACCTCGTACAGATCGATGTCGTCGATCTTCATGCCGGCCTTCTTGAGCGCGGCCAGCGTGGCCGGCAGCGGGGCTTCGAGCATGATGACCGGGTCGTGGCCCATCACGCTCAGGTGGTGGATGCGCGCCAGCGGTGCGACGCCCAGCGTCTTCAGCCCGCGCTCGTTGACGACCATCACACCCGAGGCGCCATCGCAGATCTGGCTGGCATTGGCGGCGGTGATGGTGCCGCCGGGCTGCAGCAGCTTGACGCCGCCGATGCCTTCGAGCGAGATGTCGAAACGGATGCCTTCATCGGCCTCATGGCGCTCGCCGAGCGCGGCGCCATCGGCGCTACGCGCCGCCAGCGGCACGATCTCGTCGGCGAAGCGGTTCTCCTTGGTGGCGACGATGGCGCGCTGGTGGCTCTGGAAGGCGTATTCGTCGAGTTGCGCGCGCGAGAAGCCGTACTTCTTCGAGATCATCTCGGCGCCGGTGAACTGGCTGAACTCGATGTTGGGGTAGCGCGCCTGCATCTGCGGGCTCATGTAGTAGCCCATGCCGTTCTTCTGCGCCAGCACCGAAGGCAGGCCCATCGGCACGCGCGACATGCTCTCCACACCGGCGGCAATCACCATGTCCATCGTGCCCGACATCACTGCTTGGGCGGCAAAGTGCAGCGCCTGCTGCGACGATCCGCATTGCCGGTCGACCGAGGTGCCCGGCACCGATTCGGGCAGGCTCGACGCCATGATGGCGTTGCGCGCGATGTTGTTCGATTGCTCGCCGGCCTGGCCGACGCAACCCATGATCACGTCGTCGATGGCGGCGGGGTCGGCGCCGCTGCGCGCG
>JAMFRW010000419.1 GCA_026224975.1 Rhodoferax sp.
ACAGCGCGCCGAGCACCGCCGTGATCGCGACGGCGAAGGCCATGCCGACCAATGGGTCGGGCATCACCAGCTTGGCAAACAGCGCCGCCGCATACGCCCCGAAGCCGAAGAACGCCGCATGGCCGAGCGAGACGATGCCGGCAAACCCGAGGATCAGATCGAGCGACACCGCGAACAGCGCGAGGATCGCGATCTCGTTGAGCAGCAAGGCCTGCGTGGGCAGCGCGAACCACGAGAGCACGAGCGCACCGAACAGCGCGAACTCCCACCAGCGCCAGCGGGTGAGCTGGCGCAGGCCTGCGGCCGATGCTGACCCCGACACCGAAGCCGCGCTCACTTGCCGCCCCCGGCCCGCGCGAACAGGCCTTGCGGCCGCAGCATCAGGATCACGATCATCAGGCTGTAGACGATGAAGGCGCCGAGCTTGGGCACGTAGTACTTGCCGGCCACATCGGCGATGCCGAGCAGCAAGGCGGCGAGCAACGGCCCGGTGATGGTGGTGGTGCCGCCGACCGAAACGACGATCAGGAAATAGATCATGAACTTGAGCGGGAAGCTCGGGTCGAGCCCGAGGATCTCCGCGCCCAACGCACCGCCGAGCCCGGCGAGGCCGGAGCCCACGGCGAAGGTCAGCAGGAAGATGCGGTTGACGTTCAGCCCGAGGCCGCCGGCCACGCGCGGGTCATCGACCGAGGCGCGTAGCTGGCTGCCGAAGCGGGTTTGCGAGAGCACCCATTGCAGCGCGACGGTGAGCGCCGCACACACGACGATGATGAAGAGCCGGTACTTGCCGATGCCGACCCATTCGATGTCGAACCGGCCTTCGAGCCACGGCGGCAGGTGAATGTTCTGCTGCATGGAGCCGACGAAATAATCGACCGCGGCCACTGCCATGAAGACCAGCCCGATCGAGAACAGCACCTGGTCGAGGTGCGGCTTGGCATACATGCGGCGGTACAGCGTGGGCTCCAGCACCGCGCCGATCAGCGCCGAACCCAGAAAGGCGAGCGGCAGGCAGACGATGAAGGGTACGCCGAGGCGGTTCATGAGCAAGACGGTGATGTAGCCGCCCGCCATCGCGAAAGCGCCGTGCGCGAGGTTGATGAAGTTCATCAAGCCCAGCGTCACCGCCAGCCCCACGGCCAGCACGAAGAGCAGCATGCCGTAGGCGATGCCGTCGAAGAGAAGGGTCAGCATGGAATCGCAGCCGGCGGCGCGGCGGCCGTCACTTGACTTTGGCCGGGTCCTTCACCGCTTTTTGAACATCGAACTCCACGTTGTAGAGCTGGTTGCCCATCGCCGGCACGCGCTCGACCTTGCGGATGTAGACATCCTGCACGATGTCGCGCGACTGGGCGTCGATCAACACCGGGCCGCGCGGGCTTTCGAAGACCTGGCCCTTCATCGCATTCAGCAGCGCTTCGCCGCCCGCGCCCTTGGTCGCTTCCAGGCCCTTCATGATGACGCGCATGCCGTCGTAGCCGCCGACCGCCATGAAGTTGGGCCGCAGGCCGGGGTTGGCCTTGGTGAAGGCTTCGACGAACTTCTTGTTGGTGGCCGAAGGGTGCGCCACCGAATAATGATGCGAGGTGATCATGCCCATTGCGACATCGCCGATGTCGTTGAGCTGCTCGTCATCGGTCACGTCACCGGTGGCGATCAGCTTGATGCCGGACTTGTCGAGCCCGCGCTCGGCGAACTGTTTCATGAAGCCGGCGCCGAAGCCCGAGGGCACAAAGACGAAGACCGCATCGGGCTTGGCATCGGCCACGCGCTGCAGAAAGGGCGCGAAATCGGGGTTGCGCAGCGGCACGCGCAACTCGGCCAGCACCTGCCCGCCGTTGAGCAGCGTGCGCTCCTTGAAGGTGCGTTCGGCATCGATGCCGGGGCCGTAGTCGGTGACGAGGGTGACGACTTTCTTGATCTTGTTCTTGGCCGCCCATTCGGCCATGCCGAGCGTCACCTGCGGCAGCGTGAAGCTGGTGCGCACGATGTAGGGCGAGGCATCGACGATGCTGCTCGTGGCGGCCGCCATCACGACCTGCGGCGTCTTCGATTGCGTGGCGATCGGGGCGACGGCCACCGCGAGCGGCGTGAGGCCGAAGCCGGCCAGCACCGTCACCTTGTCGTTGACGACCAGCTCCTGCGCCAGGCGGCGCGTGGTGTCGGCCACGCCGGCATCGTCTTTCAAGATCACTTCCACCTTCTTGCCGGCGACGGTGCTGCCGTTCTGCGCAAGGTAGAGGTTGACGGCCGCGCTGACCTCGCGGCCGGTCGAGGCCGAGGCGCCGGTCATCGGCAGGATGAGGCCGATTTTGATCGTGCCACCGGCTTGTGCCAGGGCCGTGCCCGAGACCAGGGTGGCAGCAGCTGCGGCAACCACGCCGAGCGCGCAGGTCATGAGTTTTCTTTTGGATGGCAGGGTCGAATTCATCGTGTCTCCGGGAAGCAAAAACGGGCGAATGGACACCCGCCGCAAGTGCGACCGAATGTAGCAAAGAAGCCCCCGAATCTGCCCCGTGAAGTCCCTCGATGACCCCGTAAAGCCACCCTTGGCCAAGCCCTCGCCGATCCGGCTGCGTCAGCGAGAAGCGCTTCTTGCATACGCTCGATTGCTGCATGATGCCGCAGGGCACGAATGCCCTCCCCCCACGATGAACAACAACCCCGACATCGCCCTCGTTGTGGCCGCGCTCGCCTTGATCGGCGTGCTCGCCACCGCGTTCGTGGCGGCCTACAACGCGCGCCGTCGTGGCGAACTCGACGACAAACTCACGGCAGTGAAGGCACGGCTCGATGCCGGCCACTCGCAGGAACTCAAGCGCATCGAGTTCGAGCAGTCCAAGCAGCTGAAGGAGATCGAGTCGCGGCTCGCCGAACTCGGCGCAGCCGAGCAGCGCCGGCGCGACCGGGAACAGATCGTCGCGCGCTACCGCGAGCCCCTGGCGCGCGCCGCCTACGATTTGCAGAGCCGCCTCTTCAACATCCTGCAGCAACGTTTCATCGACGTCTATCTGGTGCACGGCACCGAGCGCGAATCGGCCTATGCGCTGCACAACACGGTGTTCGTGATCGCGCAGTACTTCGCGTGGACCGAGATCGTGCGGCGCGACCTGCAACACATCGACCTCGGCACCGACACCCAGACATCGGAGCTGGCGCGGCTTCAGGACGACATCTACTCGCTCTGGCAGACCGATGCCCTCGGCCCGCGGATGCGTGTGTTCGCGGGCGAGCAGCGCGCCATCGGTGAAAGCCTGGTGCGCGACTCGGCGCGCGGCGTGGAGTGCATCGGCTACGGCGCCTTCCTCGCACAGCTCCAGGGCGCACCCGCACCCCGCAACCCGCTGCTCGAGAACCTGCGAGACGACGTGGCGGCGCTCGCCGAGCGCCTGCCCGAGGCGCGCGCCCGGCTGGTCTCGCTGCAGAACGCCATGGTCGACCTGCTCGCCTTCGTGGACCCGGCGTTCGTGCGCTTCCCGGCAGCACGGCGCAGCAAGGTCGCGGGCTGAAGCGAGCCCGAAGCATTCGGCGTGTGGCCGTTCGTCGTTCGTCGTTCGTCGTTCGTCGTTCGTCGTTCGAATTGAGGATGAACCCGGCCGGCGGGGACCCGCCGTACATAAAACAATGCGCCGGGCAGAGGACAGTTGCCGTGCCCCCAGCACCCTCATCCACCGCCACCAAGGACCAGACGATGCCCAAGAACCTCGTGTCTTCGCGCGCATGCGGCGCCATCGCCGCAGCGCTGCTCCTTTTGCCGCCCTGGCTCGCGTCCGCAGCCCGTGCCGACCCTGTCAGCCTGGTCGGCGGCTTCCGGGACTACGAAGGGCCGATCCAGACACCGTACCCGAGCGCCGGCAATTTCCAGAGCACCTTCGTCACGCCCGATCTCACGCTGACGCCGGCCCCCACCCAAACGATCCCGGGCTGCGTCTTGTGCGATCACGTCCACATCGGGCTGGGCACGGTCGGCTTCTATGGCGGGCCGATTCCCATGCCCGACAAGGTGGAGTTCTTCCAGAACCGCGCCGTCGATCCGCCGGTTCGCAATTCGATCGTCTTCACGCCGGCCACCGGCCTCGATGTGCAAACCGGCGACCGCTTCAAGCTCGGCACCTTCACCTTCACCAACGGGTCCTGGCTCGGTGACCTTCCCGACGGGACGTTCGAGTTCCAGATCCACACCGTGTCGGCCAACCCCGATCTCGATTCGCACTACATGAACATCCACATCGGGTTTCATGTGACCAGCGGCTTGTCGGCCGACAACTTCTACTACAGCACCTCGCCCGTCGACAACGCCGACTACTTCTACATCCAGGAATATCCGGAACTCGGCTACGTGGGCGTCTATGAGGCCGACCCGGCATTGCAGCCCCCGGGCGGCAGCAACACCGGCAGCATCGATCTCTACGGCCAGATCGGTTCACTGTTCCCGACCGCATTCGCCAACCCGCAAGGCGTGACCTTGCAAGCGTCCATCCCGATCCCAAGTGCCGTGCCGGAGCCAGCCACCTGGGCCTTGATGCTGGCCGGGTTGGCCACGACTGTCAGCGCGCTGCGGCGCGCGAAAGGGATTCCTCGTGGATAAGAAATCGACCTGTCGGACCGCGCCTTCGAGCCTTCGCCGCGCATCGCTCGCGCGGCACATGGGATTGTCGGCCGCCGCAGTGCTTGCGCTGTGTGCCGCGACCGACGCGAACGCACAGATCCACTGGTCACTGACGGAACTGACGACACCGGGCAATGCGGTACGCAGCTTCGCCACCGGCATCAACAATCTCGGCAGTGTCGTCGGCATGAACGATCCTGGAGCCCAGGGAGGCGGAGGCCAATCCATCGGGTCCGACGCCTGGCTGGCGCCGGCCGACGGCTCGCCGGCTGTGCGGCTCGCCGCGAGCTTCGCGTCGCCGCTCGCCACGCGCACGGGTGTCATCTACGCCGGCGGCATCAATGACGCAGGCGTGATCGCCGGGTACGTCGAGCGCAGTGATGGCGTCCACCTGACGACATGGAGCGCGGGCACCAACGCCAATTTTGGTGAGATCACCGGCACCGACCGGGGAACACCCCTGTTCGGCACCGGAATAGGCGGCGCGTTTTTCGCCAGAGGCATCAACGGCAACGGGCAGATTGTCGGCAACGGTCGAGCGGGGCAGCCGTATGTCTGGGATGCCGCCAACGGCTATAGCAGCCTGGTGTCGCAGTTCGGCGGCAATTACGGCGTAGCGCTTCCCAGCGGCATCAACAACGCGGGCGTGGTCGTCGGCAGCCTGGACTACGGCAATGGGAGCTACGGCTCGTTCTTGTCGAAGCCCGGTTCGACCATCGTCTCACCCGGTGCCATCGTCGGCTACGACAGCGCACTGAAGTCGGTTTCGAGCCTGACCGGCCCACTGGTGGGCATCACCGACCACCTGAACATGACGGTCGGCACCGACCAGAACGGCGCATTCATCGGCTTCGACTACGACAACTTCTGCTGCAATGGTCGCGCCTCGATGCGCCCCCTCGTCGATCCGACGGCCAGTGGCGCGACGCTGGCGTTCGCCAACGCCATCAACGACTACGGGCAGATCGCGGGCCAGTCGAGCAACGGTATTGCCGCGATTGCCACGCCTTACGGCACGCTGACCTGGAAAGAAGGTGGTAGCTACAACGGCATCGCCCCGGCCAATCACAATTTCAGCGACGCCGCCAATTGGAGCGGTTCGACAACGCCCTGGCTGGACAACGGCTCGCAGCCCTTGGCACCCAACAAGTTCCTCGATGCGAACATCGCCGCGCCGAACGGCTACGCGCACACAGTGCTGCTCGACGTGGACGCGACCGTGAAAAGCGTGATCGTGGGCGACGCAACGGGGCAGTTTTATGGCCAGTTCGAAATCGGCACGGGCCGGACCTTGAAAGTGATCGAAGGCCTGTCGGTACAGGCCGGCGGCACGCTCATCGGCAGCGGGGGAACCATCGTTTTGGCGCCGGCCGCGGGCTCGCCCGGGGCACCCGAGGTGTTCATCGGCACTTACGGAGTGGCGAACATCTCTTCGCTTGTCGTCGCAGGCGGCGTGTTTCACAACGCAGGCACGATCACCGGCGTCATACACAACGGAACCCCTGGAACGCTCTCGGCAGACCTTGTCAACGACGGCACCTTTCGAGTACAGGCCGGGCAAGCATTCTCGATCAGCGGCAACCAGCACTTCAACAACGGCTACATCAAGGTGGACCCGCTCGCCACCCTCACGGTGCATGGAGCGCTGCGTGGTTACGGTGGTTACGACATCTCCGGCGAGTTCGCCTTGAACGACTCGGGTCCGCAGGAACTCCACAACGTCCACGTCTTCGGCGGCGGCAAGATCACCGGGATCGCGTCGATCACCAGCGGCAGCAACTTCAGGATAGACACGGGCGCTCAGGTACAGACCTACGCCTACACGCAAACCAGCGGCTCGCTCGTCGTCGATGGCACGCTGGACGCCAACCAGGGTGGCGGGCCGGGTGCCGTCGTTTCGCTTCTCGGAGGTGTGTTGTCGGGGACCGGGAGCATCAACGGTGCCTTGTTCGTCGGCGGCGGCCCGACCACGGCGAGTTTCGAACCGGGCCACAGCCCGGGGCACTTCACCGTGGATGGTGCCATCACGCTCGGCGACAAAAGCGAACTGGAACTGCAAGTCGAACGCGAGGCCGATGGAGCGCTGGCATGGGACCGTGTCAGCGGGTCCAGCATCAGCTTTCTCGACGGCAGCACCGTGCGCTTCATCATCGGCAGCGGCGTCGCCGACAGCAACTTGCAAACCCTGAGCTTTCTCGACTGCGGCAGCGGCTGCAGCTTCAGCTCGAAAGTGAACTGGGTCATCGACGGCGCACCGGGAGCAACCGTCGCCTTCGGCAGCAACGGGCTGAGCCTGTCGATCGCGGCTGTCCAGGCGGTGCCGGAGCCCGCGATCTGGGCGCTGTCGCTGGCGGGGCTCGCACTCGTCGCCGGACAGTCGCGGCGTCTGGCGCGGGGCGGTGCCCGCGGCGTGGCCTGACGAGCAGGGCTCAGCCTCTCAGCGCTCGCCCGGCGTTCCCCGCGCCACCTTCATCAGCAACTCGATCAGCAGCGCGCGCTCGGCCGCCGACAGCATGCGCAGCGATCCGTCTTCCATGGTCATGGCGATCTTGCCGGCGCGCTGCACCAGTTCGTCGCCCCGAGGCGTGAGGTGGATGTGCTGGGCGCGGCGGTCGCGGGTGCCGCGCACGCGTTCGACCCAACCCTGCTCGACCATGCGGTCGAGGATCACCGCCATGTTGGGCGGCGAGACATCGAGAGCCTGCCCGAGCCGCTTCTGGTTGACCTGCTCGTTTTGCGCGACGAGCATGAGGATGGAGAACTCGACCACCTTCACCTGCAGCGGGTCCATGTACCGCGCGAAGGTCTTCTTCAGCTCGATGGCGGCGCGGCTGGCGGCGTAGCCGACGAGGTGCGTGAGGCGCGAGGCATCGAGTTCGGCAGAGTCGCCGGCGGTGTCGGGTGGCGCATCGAGCGGGGCAACATCGGCGGCCGAGGCGGACTCAGCGGCCGAGGCCTTGGCGGTGACGGTCTTGCGCGGCTTCGTGGGCATGGGAGCGGGCTCGATGGAAAGGGTCTGCGGCAGGCGAAGTCGCCCGCTCGCGCTCAGGTCGCCTGCGCCGACTTGTCGCGTGCGGCGCCGAGGTAAGTGTCGATCACGCGCGAGTCCTTGGCGAGGTCTTTCGCGGCACCTTCGAGCGCGATCTCACCCATTTCGAGGACGTAGCCGTGATCGGCGACTTCCAGCGCGGCGCGTGCGTTCTGCTCCACCAGCAGGATGGTCACGCCCGTGCTGCGCAGGCTGTCGATGATGCGGAAGATCTCTCGCACCACCAGCGGCGCCAAGCCGAGGCTGGGCTCGTCCAGCATCAGCAGCGCCGGCTTGCTCATCAGCGCGCGGCCCACCGCCAGCATCTGGCGCTCGCCGCCCGACAAGGTGCCGGCGAGTTGCACACGACGTTCCTTCAAACGCGGGAAGAGTTTGTAGACATCGTCGAGCGCCTGGCTGCCGTCTTTCTTGCCGAGCCGCACCTGGCGGTAGGCGCCCAGCAGCAGGTTGTCTTCGACGGGCATGGTGCCGAAGAGCGCGCGCGTTTCGGGCACCAGCGACATGCCTTGCATCACCCGGTCTTCGAGTGATTGCAGCGCCATCGCCTGACCGTTGTATTCCACGCGACCGGTCGAAGGCAGCACCCCCATCAGCGCATTCAGCAGCGTCGACTTGCCGGCGCCGTTGGGGCCGATGACGGTGACCACGCTGCCCTTCTTGGCCTGCAGGTTCAGGCCGTGCAGCACCTCGGCCTTGCCGTAGCCGGCGTGCAGGCCTTCGACGTTCAGGATGAGGTTCCCGCTCGCGTCGGAGCTTGTCGAGTCATTCATCACGTCAATGCTCCGTGCCGAGATAAGCCGCGCGCACCGCGGGGCTGGCCTGCACTTCTTCGGGCGTGCCTTCGATCAGCTTGGTGCCGAATTCCATCACCACGATGCGGTCGGTCAGGCCCATCACCAGGTCCATGTCGTGCTCGACCAGCAGGATGCTCAGGCCCTCGCCGCGCAACTGGCGCAGCACGGCGGAGAGCGCCTGCTTCTCCTTGAGGCGCAGGCCGGCGGCGGGTTCGTCGAGCAGCAGCAGCGTCGGGTCGGCACAGAGGGCGCGGGCGATTTCCATCAGCCGCTGCGGGCCGAGCGCCAGGTTGCCGGCCAACTCGTGCATGCTGGCGTGCATGCCGATGCGCTTCAACTGCGTTTCTGCTTCCTTGAGCAACTGGCGCTCCTCGGCGCGGTCGAGCCGCAGCATCGCCGCGGCCACGCCCTTGCCACCACGCAGATGCGCACCGAGCGCCACGTTCTCGAGCACCGTCATGCCGGGGATCATCTTCACGTGCTGGAAGGTGCGCGAGACGCCACGCCGCGCGATCTCGCGCGAGGCCAGGCTGCCGATGGGCTCGCCGCGCAGGCTCACCGCGCCGCGCGTCAGCGGCAGCACGCCGGTGACGAGGTTGAAGGTGGTCGACTTGCCGGCGCCGTTGGGCCCGATCAGGCCGACGATCTCACCGGCCCGAACCTGAAAGCTCACATCGTTGACGGCGACCAGCCCGCCGAACTCCTTGCGCACCTTGTTCACATCGAGCACCACCTCGCCGTGGGGCGGCTTGGCGCGCTCGGGCAGCGCCGTGGCGCTCGTCCAATCGACTTTGCGCTGCACACGCGGCAAGCGCGCCTCGATGAAGGCCCAGATGCCATCGCGGGCGTACTGCAGCACCAGCACCAGCAACACGCCGAAGACGATCATCTCGTAGTTGCCGCTGCCGCCTAGAAGCTTGGGCAGCCACACCTGCAACTGGTCCTTGAGGATCTGCACTACGCCCGCGCCGAGCAGCGCGCCCCACACATGGCCCACGCCGCCGACCACCGCCATGAACAGGTATTCGATGCCCATGTTCAGGCCGAAGGGCGAGGGGTTCACCGTGCGCTGGAAGTGCGCGAAGAGCCAGCCGGAGACACTCGCCAGCAGCGCTGCCAGCACGAAGACCGTGACCTTGACGCGGAAGGTATCGACGCCCATTGCCTCCGGCATGGTAGCCCCGCCCTTGACGGCGCGCATGGCGCGGCCGGTGCGTGAATCGAGCAGGTTGATCGCGCCGATGGAGGCGAGCACGACGAGTGCCCACAGCAGGTAGAAGAAGGTGCGGCCGGTGTTGAGCGTGATGCCGAAAAAATCGAGCGCCGGGATGCCGAGCAGGCCGTCGTACTTGCCGAGGAAGTCGAGGTTGCCGAGCAGGTAGAAGAGGCTGAGGCCCCAGGCGATGGTCGCGAGCGGCAGGTAGTGGCCCGACATGCGCAAGGTGACCCAGCCGAGGATCAGCGCCACCGCGCCCGTCACCACAAAGCCGGCCCAGACGGTGAGCCAGGGCGAGATGTGGTGCGTGAGCGTGAGGTAGGCCGCGGTGTATGCGCCGAGGCCGACGAAGGCCGCCTGCCCGAACGAGGTGAGCCCGGCGATGCCGGTGAGCAGCACCAGCCCGATCACGACCAGCGTGTAGAGGCCGATGTAGTTGGCCTGCGTGATCCAGAACTCGGGCACCGGCAGGACCGGCAGCAGCGCAAGCACTGCCACGAAGGCGATCAAGGAGAGGCGACGGGTGTTCATCATTCTTCGTCGTCGTGGTGGCCGTGCTGGAAGCTTCTCCAGAGCAGCACGGGGAGGATCAGCGTGAAAACGATGACTTCCTTGAAGGCGCTGGCGTAGAACGAGCCGAAGCTCTCCAGCAGGCCAACGAAGACCGCGCCGAGGGCCGCCGCCGGGTAGCTCGCCAGCCCGCCGAAGATCGCCGCGACGAAGCCCTTGAGCCCGATCAAAAAGCCGGAGTCATAGAACATCGTGGTCGTCGGCCCGATCAACAGGCCGGAGAGTGCGCCCATGAACGCGGCCAGGCCGAAGCTCAAACGCCCGGCACCGGAAGTCGAGATGCCCATCAATCGCGCGCCCAGCCGATTCACCGCTGTCGCGCGCAAGGCCTTGCCACGCAGCGTGCGTTCGAAGAACAGGAAGAGCGCAATGATCAACGCGATCGAGACCAGGAAGATGATCACCGTCTGCCCCGAGAGCGTGAGCGCGCCGGCCGAAAAGCGCGAGTCCCAGAAGCTCGGGTTGCGAAAGCCCTCGGCGCCGAAGAAGACCAGCCCCATGCCGGTCAGCGCAAAGTGCACGCCGACGGAAACGATCAGCAGCACCAGCACCGTGGCATCGGCCAGCTTCTCGTAAGCGAGCCGGTAGACCAGCGGCCCGAGCGGCGTGACGATGGCGAGCGTGAGCAGGCTTTGCAGCAGCAGCGGCAGCTTGAGCGGCGCCGCCCACCAGGTGATGGCGACAACGACCACCGGCACGGCCAGCGAGCGCAGCGCCAGGGCCGCGATGCGCCCCGCGCCGAAGCCGCGCCGTGCGTGGGCCACCACATCGAGCGCCGCCGCGATCAGCGCGAGCGCCAGCAGCAGCCACACCGTGCCCGGCACCTTGCCGAGTTGCAGCAGGGCGAGCGTGAGCGCGCCGTAGGCGACGAACTCGCCTTGCGGGATGAAGATGACGCGCGTGATCGCAAACACCAGCACGGTGGCGAGTGCGAGCAGCGCGTAGATGGCGCCGTTGGTGGCGCCGTCCAGCATCAGGATGCTGGCAATCGAAAAGTCCATGGTGTGGGCGGGCCCGTTGACCGAAAACGAAACAAGGCGCGATCGACAGGCCGCGCGCCGGGCGCGACTTTACTTGGTGGGCGCGAGCTTCCACTCGCCGTTGGCGATGGTGAGCAGCACGCCGGTGTCGGGTGTGAAGCCGAAATGGTCGGTCGGCGTGTAGTTCAGAACGCCTTGCGAGACGGGGATGCGGCCGGTGGTTTCCAGCGCTTCCTTCAGCGCGGCGCGGAACTCCTTGGTGCCCGGCTTGGCCTTCTTCAGTGCCTCGGGGACGATGCGCGAGAGCACCACATAGGCATCGAAGGCGTGCGCACCGAACTGGTTGGCGGTGTGCGGGCCGTAGGCCTTCTCGTACTCGGTCACGTACTTCACGCCGAGCGCCTTGCTGGGGTTGCTGTCAGGCAGCAGACCGGCCACCACGGCGGGGCCCGACGACACGAACGAACCTTCCACATCCTTGCCGCCGACGCGTATCAGATCGAGCGAGGCCGCGCCGTGCGTCTGGTAGATCTTCGTCTTGCCGTAGCCGCGCTCGACCAGGCCCTTTTGCGGCATGGCCGCGCCGCTGCCCGAAGCGCCGATCAAGACCGCATCGGGGTTGGCCGCGACGATCTTGAGCGCCTGGCCGGTCACGCTGGTGTCGGCCCGCGCAAAGCGCTCGACCGCCACGCTCTTGATGCCGGCCTTCTCGGCCTGCGCGGTGATGGTCTTGAGCCAGCTCTCACCATAAGCATCGGAGTAACCGAGGTAGCCGAAGGTCTTGACGCCCAGGCGCTTCCATTGCTCGACGATGGGGATGGCCATGACCGCGGTCGATTGCGGCAGCCTGAACGACCAGCCGCCCTTGCCCTCGGGCAGTTCGATCGGCGAGAGCGTGAGCTGCACGGTTTGCGCTTCGGCTGCCACGTCCGACATGGCGATGGCGATCGGCGTGGCGGCCGAGCCGATGATCACATCGACCTTGTCTTCGGTCACGAAGCGGCGCGCATTCTTGACGCCGACGGTCGGGTCGGTCGCGTCATCCAGGATGATCACGTTGAGCTTCTCGCCGGCGATGGTCTTGGGCCAGAGATCGATGCCGTTCTTGCTCGGAATGCCGAGCGCCGAGGTCGGGCCGGTGAGCGGAATGCTGACGCCGATGGTGATGTCGGCGTGGGCCAGCGTCGCCGCGAACGTGGCTGCGAGGAAGGTGATCAGTGGGCGGATGGGGGTCATGTCGTCTCCTTGGGATGTCTCGATTCGAATCTGTTTTGACGCGCGGATCAGGAACACAGCGCGCGGATGTCGTCGGGCACCGGCATGGCCCGCAGCCGATCACCGTCTTGTGCATCACGCATGACGAAGGCGCGCACCTCGCGGCCTTCGCAGATCAAATCTTCACCGCCGTCAGCGCGCAAGCGTGTGATGCGGTGAACCTGCACAAAGACCTTGGCGCGCCACTCGTCGACATGCGTCGCGATCGTCAAGCGTTCGCCATAGGTCGCGGCCTTGGTGAACCTGGTGTTGATCTCGAGCAGCGGCGTGCCGACGATACCGCGCGTCTTGGCCAGTTCGCGCCACGGCGGCACGCCGCACTGCATGAAGAACGAGAGCGAAGCCGCGTCCATCCAGCGAGAAAAATTCGGGAAGAACACGATGCCCGCCGGATCGCAATCGCCGAAGGTCACGTCGACGGTGTGGACGGTGGAGCGGGGCATGGGGCTCGAAGGTGTCGATGTGACTTGGCAGTGCTCGGGTGTGGCGTCAGCGGGGCGCCATGCGCAAGGCGCCGTCGAGCCGGATCACCTCGCCGTTCAGCGCCATGTTCTCGACGATAGCGGCAGCGAGCTGCGCGAACTCATCGGGTTTGCCCAGCCGCTTGGGGAAAGGGATGCTCGCGGCGAGCGAGTCCTGCACCGGCTGCGGCAGCTCGGCCATCAGAGGCGTGAGGAAGAGCCCGGGCGCGATGGTGACGACGCGAACGCCGAACTGCGCCAGATCGCGCGCCAGCGGCAGCGTGAGCGCGACAACGCCACCCTTCGATGCGGCATAGGCTTCTTGTCCGACCTGGCCGTCGAAAGCCGCGACCGAGGCGGTGTTGACGATCACGCCGCGTTCGCCATCAGTCAGAGGTTCGAGCTTGACGATCTCGGCCGCGGCGAGCCGGATCACGTTGAAGGTGCCGATGAGGTTCACGCGGATCACGCGCTCGAATTCTTCCAGCGGCATCGGCGAACCATCCTTGCCGATGAGACGCTTGGCCGTGCCGATGCCGGCGATGTTCATGACGATGCGTGCCACGCCGTGGGCTTCGCGCGCGCCTTGCAGCGCGGCGAGCACGCTCTCGGTGGAGGTGATGTCGCACTCGAAGCCGACGCCGCCGATTTCCTCCGCGACGGCTTTGGCGCCCGCACCGTTGCGGTCGAACACGGCCACCTTTGCGCCGCGCTTGGCGAGTTCACGTGCGGTCTGCGCGCCGAGCCCCGATGCGCCACCGGTGACGATGGCGGCCTGTCCTTGGATGTTCATGAGGATGTCTGTTGAAGTTGGAATCGTCAGGCGTGTGGCAGGAAGATGGCCTCATCGTCACCGGCATACAAATGCTCCACCAGCGCATCGCGATGCAGCAGCACCGCGCGCTGGTTGATCGAGCCCTTGTCGGTGATCTCGCCGCGGTCGATGCTGGGCGGATCGACGAGAACCAGGCTGCGCGCCACACGGGTCGCGCTGCCGGTACCGCTGGCGTGGCTTTCATCGGCCAGTCGCTGGAAGAACGCTCGCACCATTGGTGCGGCCAGCACATCGAGCGTGGGCGTGTTCGGCGCGGCGCCGGCGAGTTCGCGGCAGGCATCCATGCGCGGGAAGATCAGCAGGCCGATCTCGTTGCGGTTGATGCCGGCCACCACCACGTCTTGCACGCACGGGCTGCCGGCGGCGATGACACGCGCGCGCAGCGGGCCGACCGAGACGAAGGTGCCGGTGGCGAGCTTGAAGTCCTCCGCAATGCGGCCATCGAAGGCGAAGCCTTTTTGCGGCTGCGACGGGTCGATGAACTTCAGCGCATCGCCACTCGCATAGAAGCCATCGGCATCGAAGGACTCGGCCGTTTGCTCGGGCGCGCGCCAGAAGCCGGGGGTCACGTTCGGGCCGCCGTAGCGCACTTCGAGCTTGCCATCGGAGGGCACGAGCTTGAGCGACAGGCCGGGCGCCGGCAGGCCGACGTGGCCGGACTTCACCTCGGCCTGGTTGGCGCAGATGGCGAACGGTGAGGTCTCGGTCATGCCGAGCCCGGTGAGCATGCGGATGCGTTCGCCGCAGGCCAGTTCAGCCATGCGGTCGAGCTTGTCCCACACCGGCTGCGAGAGGCCGGCACCGGCGAAGAAGAGCATCTTGACGCGGCTGAAAAAACGGTCGCGCAGGGCCACATCGGTTTCGAGCGCGTTGGCGATTTCCTCGAAGCCCTTGGGTACGTTGAAGTAGAGCGTGGGTGCGATCTCACGCAGGTTGCGCAGCGTCTCGCCGATCAGCGCGGGCACGGGCTTGCCATCGTCGATGTAGAGCGTGCCGCCGTTGTAGACGGTGATGCCGACGTTGTGGTTGCCGCCGAAGGTGTGGTTCCACGGCAGCCAGTCGATCATCACCGGCCGCTCATGGCCCAGCGCGGGGAAGCACTGCAGGATCATCTGCTGGTTGCTGCAGAGCATGCGCTGCGTGTTGATCACGCCTTTGGGCAGCTTGGTCGAACCGGAGGTGAAGAGGAACTTGGCGATCGTGTCGGGGCCGACCTGCGAGTGGGCATCCTCGACCTGCGCGGTGGGTGGGGTGGCGAGCAGGTCGTCGAAGGTGAGCGTGGCCCGGCCTTCGATCGTGCCGCTGGTGAGCACCACCGTCACGTCTGCCGGCACCGTCGCGGTGATGGCGCGGCCGTAGGCCGATGCACTCGATGCGAACACCAGGCCCGGCGTCAGCACGCCGAGGATGTGCTTCAACTTGCCGTAGTCCTGCGAGATGGTCGAGTACGCGGCAGAGATGGGCGCGACCGGCACGCCGGCCAGCATGGCGCCGAGTGTGAGCAGCAGTTGCTCCAGATCGTTGTCGGAGAGGATCGCGACGGGCCGCTCGACCGAGAGCTTCATGTCGATCAGCGCCTGCGCGATGCAGCGCGCGCTGTGCAGCGCCTGCGCGTAGCTGATGCGCCGCCAGTCACCGCCCTGGTGCCGCTTGGCCGCGAGCGTGTGGTCGGGCGAGGCCTCGGCCCAATAGATGAGCCGGTCGGTCAGCCGTTGGGGGTAGGGCTGCAACGGCTCGGTGGAGGTGACGAGCGTGACGCCATCGGCGCCGGTCTCGAAGTTCGCCGAGAGCGATCCGCCCAGCGGCAGTTCACGATAAATGGGAGCTGCCGCTGGAGAACTCATGTCTTGCCCACCTTTGCTGCCTTGCCATCGATGAACGCACGCATGCGCTGCTTGGCGGCATCGTCGCCCTGGGCGATGGCGGCCATCAGGGATTCGGCGAAGAGGCCGTCGGACTGGCTCATGTCGGCGATGCGCGGCAGCGCGTGCATCACGGCGAAGTTGGAGAGCGGCGCGTTGGCGCCGACCTTTTCGGCCAGGGCGAGCGCTTTCTCGACGCCTTCACCGGTGCCGACCACATACTGCGAAAGGCCGATGCGCAAGCCTTCTTCGGCGTCGTAGACGCGGCCGGTCAACATCATGTCGGCCATGCGCGAGGCGCCGATGAGCCGCGGGATGCGCGCCGAACCACCGCCGCCGACGAAGAGGCCGCGGCTGCCTTCGGGCAGGCCGTAGAAGGTGCTCGCCTCGGCCACGCGGATGTGCGCCGCGCTCGCCAGCTCCAGCCCGCCGCCGACCACCGCGCCGTGCAGCACCGCGATCACCGGCACGCGGCCGAACTGGATCTGCTCGAACGCGGCATGCCAGGACCGCGAATGCACGATGCCTTCGGCCACGCTGCGGTCGCCCAGTTCGGAGAGGTCGAGCCCGGCGCAGAAGTGGTCGCCCTCGCCGCTCAGCACGACCACGCGGGCCGATTCGGGCAGGTTGACGAAGGCGGTCTGCAGCTGCGAGACCAGCGTGTCGCTCAGCGCGTTGCGCTTGGCCGGGCGCGCCAGTTGGATGTGGACCACGGCATCGCGCTGCTCGATGCGCAGCAGGTCGAGTTGCGCGAGCAGGCCGGTGGCGGGAGCGAAGGAAGAAGGCATGGAGGTCATGGGCAATTTCGTTAAATATAGTAAATACTTCGACCCACTGACTGCTGGGACTTACCCGCATAGTGCCATGAGCGCAAGCCCCTTTCTTCCCCGGTTCGTCCTCAACTTTGAGGATGAATTTGCGAGACGGCTTCCATCCATCTCTCCGGGAAATCCATGACGGCAATCCCGTTTTTACTTATTAAATTTAATCAATCGCCGCAACTCGACGGCGTGCCACCCCTTCACAGGAGACATGCCCCATGAACCGACGACTGATCCCGCTCGCGGCCGGTGCCGCTGCCGTGCTGAGCCTGCTCACGGCCTGCAATGACTCCGATGGCGATTCGCTGCCCCAGCTCACCGCCGCCACCGGCGCCACGCTCCCCTCGTGCACCGATCTCGCCACCCGCCTCACGTTTGCCAACACCACCATCACCGCCGCCAACGCCATCGCGGCCGGGACCTTGACCATCGCCGGCCAGCCGGTGCCGGCGCACTGCCAGATCCTCGGCAAGATGAACTCACGCGTGAGTGCCGTCGATGGCAACAGCTATGCCATCGGCTTCGAAATGCGCCTGCCCAACGACTGGAACGGCCGCTTCTTCTACCAGGCCAATGGCGGCATCGACGGGAGTGTGTTGACGGCAACGGGCGGTGTCAACGGCGGCAACGGCCTCACCAGCGCGCTCAGCATGGGCTTTGCCGTGATCAGCTCCGATGCCGGCCACCTTGGCTCGCAGGGCCCCAACTTCGGCATCGATCCGCAAGCCCGGCTCGACTACGGTTACCAGGCCGCCGCCACGCTCACGCCGATGGCCAAGAGCGCCATCAAGACGGCCTACGGCAAGGGGCCCGACCGCTCCTACTTCGGCGGCTGCTCCAACGGCGGGCGCCACACCATGGTCGCGGCCTCGCGCCAGCCGGAGCAATACGACGGCTACCTCGTCGGCGACCCGGGCTTCCGCCTGCCGCTGGCGGCCATCGCCAACATCGCCGCGGCGCAGGGCTATGCGAGCGTCGCCACCAACCCGGCCGACATCTCCACCGGTTTCACCGGCGCCGAACGCACGCTGGTCTCGAACGCCGTGCTCGCCAAGTGCGATGCGCTCGATGGCAGCACCGACGGCATCGTGCAAGACACCGGCGCCTGCCAGGCTGCCTTCAACCTGGACCGCGATGTGCCCACCTGCAGCGGCACGCGCGACGGCACCTGCCTTTCGGCCGCGCAAAAGACCGTCATCGCCAAGCGCTTTTCGGGCGTGACCAACAGCGCCGGCAGCATGTTCTATGCGAGCTGGCCGTACGACGCCGGCATCGGCAGCGGCAACACCGCGTTCTGGAACTTCACCTCGCCGGTGGTGCTCGATTCGGGCGCCGTCGGTCTGATCTGGCAAGTGCCGCCCGAGAACGCCGCCACCTTCGTCGGCCCGACCTTCGCGCTCACCGGCAACATCGATTCGATGCTCGCCAAGATCACCGCCACCAACACGACCTACACCGAATCGGCACTGTCGTTCATGACGCCGCCCAACCCGAGCGAGCTCGGCACGCTCAAGAACCGCGGCGCGAAGATGATGGTCTACCACGGCACCAGCGACCCGATCTTCTCGAGCGACGACACCACTGCCTGGTACGAAGCACTGCGCAAGGCCAACGGCGGCGACGCGAGCAACTTCTCGCGCTTCTTCCGCGTGCCGGGCATGACGCACTGCTCCGGCGGCCCGACCACCGACCAGTTCGACATGCTCACGCCACTCGTCGCCTGGGTCGAAAAAGGCCAGGTGCCGGACAGCGTGGTGGCCAGCGTCCGCGGCCTGGGCAACGCTGGCGGCGTCAATGCCGACATCCCGTCCACCTGGTCGGCCACCCGCAGCCGCCCGCTCTGCGCCTACCCCAAGGTCGCGCGCTACAAAGGCAGCGGCAGCATCGAATCGGCCGACAGCTTCGCCTGCCAGTAAGCTGACGCGACCCGACCCTCTGGCCGAAGAAGGAGCCCTGATGAACCACGCCGATTTGATCGCCATCGACACCCACACGCACCTGGAGGTGTCGTGCTGGAACCCGTTCGACAACTACGGCGAGGAGTACGACCGCGCCGCCGACAAGTACTTCCGCTCCAGCAAGCGGCCGACCATGGCCGAGTCGCTGGCGTTCTATCGCGAAAAGAAGATCGGCTTCGTGATGTTCACGGTGGATGCCGAAACCCAGATGGGCCGGCGCCGCATCCCGAACGAAGAGATCGCCGAAGCCGCGCAGGCCAACAGCGACATCATGATCGCCTTCGGCAGCATCGACCCGCACAAGGGCAAGATGGGCGCCCGCGAGGCGAGGAAGCTGATCGAGGAATACGGCGTCAAGGGCTTCAAGTTCCACCCGACGGTGCAGGGCTTCCTGCCCTACGACAAGATGGCCTGGCCCATCTACGAGGTGATCGCCGAATACAAGCTGCCCGCGATCTTCCACAGCGGGCACTCGGGCATCGGCAGCGGCATGCGCTGCGGCGGGGGCCTGCGGCTGCAGAACAGCAACCCGATGCTGCTCGAAGACGTGGCCATCGACTTCCCCGACATGGACATCGTCATCGCCCACCCGAGCTGGCCGTGGCAGGACGAAGCGCTTTCACTCGCCGTGCACAAGCCCAACATCTGGATCGACCTCTCCGGCTGGAGCCCCAAGTACTTTCCGCCGCAACTGATCCAGTACGCCAACACGCAGTTGAAAGACCGCATCCTCTTCGGCAGCGACTACCCGCTCATCTTGCCGGACCGCTGGATGAAGGACTTCGCCGAAGTCGGATTCAAGGACGACGTGCGGCCGTTGATCCTGAAGGAGAACGCGAAGCGGTTGTTGAAGCTGGTGTGAGCGAGGCGTCGTAGGGCGGTCACAGCACCGCGGCCGTCGCTTCGCCCAACTGCTCCCGGAGCTTGGCGAGCGCGGTTTCCATCGGCATCCCGCCGGTGTCGAAAACCTCGTCGGCCTTCGAATAAAACGCGGCGCGGCTCTCGAGGATGCGGCGCAAGTCGTTCATGGCTTCGACGTTGCCGCGGTTGCCGGCCATGGGGCGCATGTCGCCCTGGGCGAGCACACGGCCCATGTGCTCTTCGGGCGTGGCGCGCAGCCACACGGTGTGGCAGTGGGCGAGCAACAGGCTGAAGGTAGCCGGGTCGGAGACGATGCCGCCGGGCGTGGCGATCACCGCGCGAGGGCAACGCTGCAGCGTTTCTTCCAGCGCGCGCTTCTCGTAGCGGCGGTAGGCGGCTGGGCCATAGAGCGAATGGATCTCGGAGAGGCTGCAACCGGCGAGCGCCTCGATGCTGCGGTTGAGTTCGACGAAGGGCACGCCCCAGCCTTCGGCCAGCAGCCGCCCGAGCGTGCTCTTGCCGGCGCCGCGCAGGCCGATCAGGGCGACGCGCTGCCGCCGGGCTTCGTGGCTGGCGGGCGCATCGAAGAGCGCGGCAATCGTCGAGCGCGCGCGCGCCAGATCGGCCTCGCTGCGTCCGCGCAGAAGCTCACGCAGCATCAGCCATTCGGGCGAGCTGGCGGTCGGGTCACCGACGAGTTCGGCCAGCTCGCAGTTGAGCGCCTGCGCGACCTGGCGCAGGAACTGGATCGAGGCATTGCCTACGCCCATCTCCACATTCGCCAGATGCCGTTCCGACACATCCGCCGCCTGCGCCAGCCCCTTGCGCGTGAGCCCGCGCCGCGAGCGCAGCGCGCGGGTGCGCTCGCCCAACGCGGCGAGGAACGGGTCTTTCGAGGCGTCTTTCGGATCGGCTTCCGGCGCCAGTTGGGCGGCCTCGGGCAGGGGTGCGTTCACGGCAGGCATCCTTCGGGTTTGCGAGCGGGCTGGCGCCAAATTGCTGCGCTATAGTGCCACGAAACATGCAACATATTACATCGGCGTGAGGTCGACAGCGTGTGTTGCGGATGGTAGTCGTCACCCTCGGCGCATCGGCTTCGGCCTCGATCACGCCGCTTCCCTAACGCCGTTTCCGTAAGGCTGGATCATGAGTGCCGACTCCCATGCCCATACCCACGTTGCTCCGCCGCCGGAGCGCTTCAACGCCGCCGCGCACCTGCTCGCGCTCAACGCCGGCCGCGCATCGAAGATCGCCTACATCGACGATGCGCAGCGCCTGAGCTACGGCGAACTGGCCGAGCGTGTGCAACGCTTTGCCGCCGGGCTGCTCGCGCTCGGCATCAGGCGCGAAGAGCGCGTGCTGCTGCTGATGCACGACAGCGTGGATTTTCCGGTGGCGTTTCTCGGCGCGCTCTACGCCGGCATCGTGCCGGTGCCGGTGAACACGCTGCTGACCGCTGACGACTACGCCTACATGCTGGCGCACAGCGGCGCGCAGGCGGTGCTCGTTTCGGCGGTGCTGCTGCCGGTGGCGACCGCTGCGCTGGCCATCGCCAAGCTCGCGCCGCAGGTGATCCTCAGCTCGGGCGCCGGCGTCGGCTCTGCAAGCCACATCGCCTTCGCCCATGTGCTCGAATCACCCCCGCTCGCCCAACCCGCCGAGACCCTCGCCGACGACTTCGGCTTCTGGCTTTATTCCTCCGGCTCCACCGGCCGCCCCAAGGGCACGGTGCACAGCCAC
>JAMFRW010000420.1 GCA_026224975.1 Rhodoferax sp.
AACAGCAAGTACGGCCGCGTGCTGCAGGCGATCCGCGACGCCGAGAGCCGCGTGATGTTCACCGGCTACGACCCGCTCAAGTACAAGCTCAGCATCTGGGTGATCTCGGCGGTGATGTGCGGCGTGGCGGGTGCGCTTTACGTGCCGCAGGTCGGCATCATCAACCCGGGCGAAATGTCGCCGGCCGCCAGCATCGAGATCGCCATCTGGGCGGCCGTGGGCGGGCGCGGTTCGCTGATCGGGCCGATCGTGGGCGCGTTCTTCGTCAACGGCGCCAAGAGCTGGTTCACGCAGGCATTCCCCGAGTTCTGGTTGTATTTTCTCGGCGCGCTGTTCATCGCGGTGACGCTCTTCCTGCCCAACGGCATCGTCGGTCTGGTCCGCAAGTTGAAAGGTGACACTGCATGACGCCCGAACTCATGGCCGCCGGCACGCGCGCCAAGGAACAAGCCGAACTCCGCCGCAGCGCCGGCCCGGCGCAATCGGGCGGGCGCGAGACCAGCTATTCGCGCGTGGTCACGCCGGGCGAGTTGGACGTGGCACACGGCGCCATCCTCTACCTCGACGACATCACCGTGAGCTTCGATGGTTTCAAGGCGCTCAACGCGCTGTCGCTCAGCATCAGCGCCGGCGAGATGCGCTGCATCATCGGCCCCAACGGCGCCGGCAAGACGACGATGATGGACGTGATCACCGGCAAGACCCGGCCCGATCTGGGCAAGGCGTTTTTCGGCTCCACCATCGACCTGCTGCGCATGCGCGAGAACGAGATCGCCTCCATCGGCATCGGCCGCAAGTTCCAGAAGCCGACAGTGTTCGAATACCTGAGCGTGTTCGAGAACCTGGAACTCGCGCTCAAGGCCGACCGCGGTGTGCGCGCTTCGATGTTCTTCCGCCTGAGCGGCGAGCAGCTCGACCGCATCGGCGCGATGCTCACGCTGATCCACTTGAAAGACAGCGCGCAGCGCACCGCCGGCCTGCTCTCGCACGGGCAAAAGCAGTGGCTCGAGATCGGCATGCTGCTGATGCAAGACCCCAAGCTGCTGCTGCTCGACGAGCCGGTGGCGGGCATGACCGACGAAGAAACCGAGCGCACGGCCGAACTCTTCCTGTCGCTCGAAGGCAACCATTCGCTGGTGGTCGTCGAGCACGACATGAAGTTCATCGGCGAGCTCACGCAGAACGGCAAGAACGGCAAGAAGGTGACGGTGCTGCATGAAGGCAGCGTGCTGGCCGAAGGCTTGCTGAGCGAAGTGCAGGCGAACGAAAAGGTAGTGGAGGTGTACCTTGGCCGCTGACATGCTCGTTGCAGAAGGCATCAACCAGTACTACGGCGGTTCACACATCCTGCGCAACCTCGCGTTCGAGGCCAAGCTCGGCGAAGTCACCGTGATCCTCGGGCGCAACGGCGTGGGCAAGACCACGCTGCTCAAGAGCCTGATGGGCGTGGTGTCGGTGAAGACGGGCACGATCAAGCTCGATGGGGGAGACATCACCCGCGACACGCCTTACGAGCGCGTGCGCAAAGGCGTGGGCTATGTGCCGCAGGGGCGCGAGATCTTCGGGCGGCTCACGGTGCAGGAGAACCTGCGCATGGGCCTGGCCTACAAGAGCGGCAGCACGCCCATCCCGGCCGAGCTGTTCGAGCTGTTCCCGATCCTGAAGCAGTTCCTGAACCGCCGCGGTGGTGATCTTTCGGGCGGGCAGCAACAGCAGCTCGCCATCGCGCGTGCGCTGGCCGCCGGCCCGAAGCTCTTGATCCTCGACGAGCCCACCGAAGGCATCCAGCCCAGCATCATCAAGGACATCGGCCGCGTCATTCGCATGCTGGCCGACCGCGGCACCATGGCCATCATCCTCGTCGAACAGTTCTACGACTTCGCCGCCGAGCTGGCCGACCAGTACCTGGTGATGGAGCGCGGCGAGATCATCCAGCGTGGTCGCGGGCAGGACATGGAAGCCCAGGGCGTCCGCGCCCTGATGTCGATCTGATCGTGCGTGCGTTGATGTCGATTTGACCCCGCGTTTCCCCGGCGCCCGCGCACAGGCGCGCCGCCGCTGTCACACTGCCACCCTGCCGGTCGCCGGCAATCCAGAGGCCCGCGTGGCCGGGGAGGGGCATGGTGCGAGTTGCCACGGGTTCGGTCCCGGCCGCGGGGGACGACCTCGCCGAGCGCGGCGTCCAGGAGCGTGTGATCGACGAAAAGCTGCGGCTGGTGTGGTCGCATGCACTGCTGGGCGGGCTGACCGCGACCGTGTTCGCGGTGCTGCTGGCCTACGAGCTGCGCGGCTTGGCGGCCCCGGTGCCGGTGGCCGATGTGTGGCTGGCTACCAAGCTTTTGGTGGCCGTCTGCCGCACCTGGCTGGCCTGGCGATATTTGCGGCTGGCCGCACCGGGCGGCGCGCGCTGGCGGCGGCTCACGCTGCGCTGGTTGATGATCGATTCCGCCGTGTGGGGGCTCTTGAGCGTGCCGATGCTGTGGGTGCCGCTGCCCACGGCTTCGATGCTGGCGGCCGCGCTGGCCTGCGTCTCGTGTGCCGGCACCTTCGGCCTGCAGATCAGCCTTCGTGCCACCGCCGCCTATGTGGTGCCCATGTTGTTGCCGGCCGCGCTGCTGTTGATCATCCGCGGTGACGAGCTGGGCTGGCTCGCCGGCCTCAGTTTTTTGCTGCTGTTGGCGCTCGAACTCGTGACGGCGCTGCGCAGCAGTCGCCGGCTGGGCGACGGCCTGCGCGCGGGTTGGCAGAGCGAAGCGCTCGCGGTCGAAAAAGCCGCGGCGCTCACGCTGGCGCTGCACCAGAGCGCCGTCAAGACGCAGTTTCTCGCCAACATCAGCCACGAACTGCGCACGCCGCTGCACGGCATCCTGGGCCTGGCGCGGCTGGTGCAGCTGGAGAGCGCCGAGGCCGAGGTGATCCGGCGCGTCGCGCTCATCGAATCTTCCGGTGAACACCTGCTCTCGCTGATCAATGATCTGCTCGACATCTCGCGCGTGGAAGCCGGCCGCTTCGTCATGCGCAACGAACCCTTCGAGCTGGTGGCGCAGATCGACCATGTGGCGGGTGTGTACGCGGAGCGCGCGCACGAAAAGGGCTTGGTCTTCACGCTGGACAACCACGTCGCCGCGCCATGCTGGGTGCGCGGCGACCCGGCGCGGTTTCGGCAGGTGCTGCACAACCTGCTGGGCAACGCGATCAAGTTCACCGATGCCGGTTTCATCCACATGCTGGTCGAGCATGCGCATCACGAGGCCGACGATGCCTCCGAGCGCCTCGTCGCCTGCGAAGTCAGCGATTCCGGCAGCGGCATCGCCGAGGGCGAACTGGTGCACATCTTCGAGGCGTTCCGCCAGGCCGGCGACACGAGCGCTCAGCCGGTGGATGGCACGGGGCTCGGCCTCACGATCTCGCGCGACATCGCCCGGGCGATGGGTGGCGATGTGACGGTGCGCAGTACGGTGGGTGTCGGCACCAAGCTGTGCTTCATGGCGCGGTTGCCAAGGACGGAAGAGCCGCCCGACGTGCCGACCACCGCACCGCCAACCGGCGCGGCGCCCGCCACACCGGGCCGCCGCGTGCTGGTCGCCGAAGACAACGAGGTCAACGCGCTGATCGCCGTCGCGCACCTCGAACGACAGGGCTTGCAGGTCGAGCGCGTGCGCAACGGCGCCGAAGCGGTGCTGGCGGCGCTGCGCCTGCCGCAGCGCCCGCAACTCGTCCTGATGGATTGCCGCATGCCGGTGCTCGATGGCTTTGCCGCCACCCGCCGCATCCGCGCAGCCGAACTGGCCCAGAGCCTTCCACGCATCCCGGTCATCGCCCTCACCGCCACAGCCGCCGATGCCGACCGCCAGCAGTGCCTGGACGCGGGCATGGACGACTTTGTCTCCAAGCCCTACGGTGCCGATGAACTCGCCGCAGCGGTCGAGCGCTGGCTGATGCACAACAATCCGGCGGCAGTGACTTCTTCCACCGCCACGCCCGCTCCCTCCACTTCGGAACCCGCGCCATGACGACATCCGCTCATTCACCTGCCGCCAGCTTCGACCTCACCGGCCGCCGCGCGCTCATCACCGGCTCCAGCCAGGGCATCGGCCTGGCGTTGGCGATGGCGCTCGGTCAGGCCGGCGCGAAGGTCGTGATCAACGGGCGCGACGCCGCCAAGCTCGATGCCGCACTCGTCCCGCTGCGCGCCGCCGGCGTCGATGCCGAGCGCTTCGCCTTCGACGTGACCGACGAGGCGAGCGTGAAGGAGAACGTCGCCCGCATCGAAGCCGAGCTGGGCGACCTCCACATCCTCGTCAACAACGCCGGCATCAACCTGCGCCGCTCGCTCGAAGATTTTTCGCTCGCCGAATGGCACCAGGTGATGGACTTGAACCTGACCTCGGCGTTTCTCGTGAGCCGCGCCGTGGTGCCCGGCATGATCCGCCGCCGTCAGGGCAAGATCATCAACACCTGCTCCATCATGAGCGAGTTCGGCCGCGCCACCACTGCGCCCTACACCGCGAGCAAGGGCGCGCTCAAGATGCTGACCAAGGCGATGTGCGTCGACTGGGCGCGCCACAACATCCAGGCCAACGGGCTCGGGCCGGGCTACTTTCGCACCGAGATGACGCAGCCGCTGGTCGACAACGTGGAATTCACCCGCTGGCTTCAGAACCGCACGCCCTCGGGCCGCTGGGGCGAGGTGCACGAGCTGGGCGGCGCGGCGGTGTTTCTGGCCTCTTCGGCAGCCGACTTCGTCAACGGGCAGATGCTCTACGTCGATGGCGGCATGTCCGCCTCCCTCTGAAGTCGCCTCTCTCTGAATCGCCCCCTTCTGAAGTAGCCCCAACCTGAAGTGGCTCCCACCCGTTCAGGCTGAGCCTGTCGAAGCCCACGAGGTGCTCCCTGCAGCACTTCGACAAACTCGGTGCGAGCGGCTTGTGGGCCGGATCCCGCCGAATACATCCAAGACATACGCAGGGTTTGCGGAATATCCGAAAATTCGTTCCAGCCATGCAGACGCCCCACCCACCCGCCGACGACAGCGCCGAAGCGATCGCGCGTGACGTCGCGGCTATCGGCCGCATCAGCGCCGTGCCGGAGCTGCTGGCAATTCTTTGCCAGCACACCGGCATGGGCTTTGCGGCCGTCGCCCGCGTGACCGACGGCACCTGGACCGCCTGCGCGGTGCAGGACAACATCGGCTTCGGCCTCTTGCCCGGCGGCCAGCTCGATGTGAGCACCACGCTGTGCCGCGAGTCGCGCGAGGCGCTGCGCCCGATCGCCATCGACCACGCCAGCACCGACCCGGTCTACCGCGACCACCACACGCCGCACATCTACGGCATCGAGAGTTATGTCTCGGTGCCCATCGTCTTGGCCGATGACGTGTACTTCGGCAACCTGTGCGCCATCGACCCGCGGCCGGCGAACGTCTCGCAGCCGCAGACCATCGCCATGTTCACCGCCTACGCGGCCTTGATCGCACGCCAGCTCGACACTGAAAACCGCCAGGAGGTGACCGAACTCGCGCTCGCCGGCGAGCGCGCGCAGGCGCAGTTGCGCGAGCAGTTCATC
>JAMFRW010000421.1 GCA_026224975.1 Rhodoferax sp.
CTCAGGATGTGGATGCGGCCGGCGTCGGCGTTGTACTTGACGGCGTTGCTCAGCAGGTTGGTCAGGATCTGCTTGGTGCGCGTCGCGTCGCCCACCACGACGAGGCTGCCGGGCTCGAGGTCCTGCGAGATGTCGATGCGGCGGCGGCGCGCTTCGCCTTCGACCATCGAGACGCTGGCGGCCAGCACCTCGAGCAGGCTCAGCGTTTCGGTCTGCAGGCGCAGGTTGCCCGACTCGATGCGCGAGAGGTCGAGCACATCGTTGATCATCTCCAGCAGGTGCCAGCCGGCCTGCTGGATCTGCGCGATCCACGGCCGTTGCGGGTCGGCCAAGGGGTGGCGCTGGTCGAGGTCCAGCAGTTGCGCAAAGCCCAGCATCGCGTTGAGCGGCGTTCGCAACTCGTGGCTCATGCGCGAGAGGAACTCGCTCTTGGCGCGGTTCGAGGCTTCGGCCGCTTCGCGCGCGTGCTCGGCTTCCTCGAGCCGCAGGTGCTCGGTGATGTCTTCGACCACGGCGACGATGCGCCGGCCCTGGCCCTGCGCATCACGCAGCATCGAGACGGTGGCGCGCACCCGCACGATGCGGCCGCCCTTGACCACATAGCGCTTGTCGAGCCGGTACATCGGGATGTGGCCGCGCACGAGCTGCGCGTTGAGCTCGGCGTCTTGCGTGATGTCGTCGGGGTGGGTGTAATCGAGCGGGCCGAGCAGCATCAGCTCGTCTTCGCTGTAGCCGGTGAGGGCGCAAAAGCCGGGGTTGGCCTGGATCACCTTGCCACGCAGGTCGCTGTAGACCACGCCGATCGGCACGCTGTTGAGGATGTTGCGAAAGCGCTGTTCGCTCTCGCGCAACGCGGCCTCGGCCACTTCGCGCTCGCGCACCTCGGCTTCGAGCGCGGCGGTGCGTTGCTGCACGGCGGTTTCGATGCGGCGCGTGCGGCCGGTCACCAGCAGCAGAAAGGCGCCGAGCACCGCGGCCGACATCAAACCGACCAGTGAAAACAGCCAGGCGTCGCCGGTGCGCGCGTCGGGCAGGTCGGTGGGTTGGGCGCTGACGCGCAGCTCCCAGTGGCGGCCGCCGTAGTCGACCTTGCGGACGTGCGCGAGCGCGCTATGGACCGATTCGCAGCCGGGGGGGCCGGCCAGGCGCTGGCCGGGGTTGGCCCCGAGCGCCGGCGATGACGCGGCGACACCGGCGCCCGGCGCGCCCGCATCCATGTCGATCACACACACCGCCAGGTAAGGCGCGAACTGGCCCTGCAGGCCACGCAGCAGCGTGTCCATGCGCAGCGTGACGGAGACGGTGCCTTCGAGCGCGGACTTGGTATCGGGCACATCGGCCGTGGGCTTCTTGTAGATCGCCTGGTAGACGACGACGCCGAGTTCGCTTTCGCCCGGCGCCTGCTGCGTCAGGCGGAAGCCGCCGGTGGCTGCCGCCTGACCGTTGCGGCGCGTGCGCTCGATGGCGGCGCGCGTGGCGCTGAGCGAGAGTGCGTTCAAGCCGAGCGCGCTGGCGTTGCCTTGCATCGGCTCGATGTAGCGCAGCACGATCGGGTCTTCGCCGGCCGGTGTGGCCACCGAGCCGGCATCCTTGCGGTCGAACACACGAAAGTTCGCGAGCCCCTCGGCGTGGATCATCGCCTCGAACGCCGGCACGTCGGCACGGCGCACGTGCTCGCTCCAAGCGATGGCCTGCAGCGCACCCGACTTCAACCACGCGGCGGCCGCCAGGTGCATCTCGGCGCGGGTCACGTCGTCGGAGGCGAGGAACACGCCCCGCATCGCTTCCAGGGCCTGCAAGGGCTCGTGCAGGTGCGAGGCGAGCGCGAAGGAGGCGCTCGACGCATCGCGTTCGAAGGCGGCGCGCACGCGCTCGTTGGTCCAGCGAGTGACCTGCATGATGCCCATCGCCAGCAGCAGCGTCACCAGCGTGAGCGTCAGCCCGACCGCCTTGCGGCGCGGCACCCAGGCATCGCGCGGCTGGCCGATCAGCGTGAGCACGATGGGCGTGGCGATCAGCGCACCGAGCAGGTTGCCCACCCACCAGGTGAAGGCGCTGAAGGCCAGCGCCGACACCGGCAGCACATGGCTCTGCCACAAGGCCAGCACGCCGATGCCGGCGGCGATGACGCACGAGACCGCGCAGGCCACGAAGAACTTGGCGAGGTCGCGCGGCTCCGAGAGCATGAGCGGTTGCCGCACGAAGCGCTGGATCAGCGCCGCGCCGGCCCAGGCCTGCAGCGTGGCGCCGACAGCGATGCAGGCCGGCAACAGCAGCGAGAGCAGATCGACCGGCGCACGTTGCGCACCCAACGTGGTGTTGAGCAGAAAGGAGGCGATCGCGACGGCCGGCAGCATGCGCGGGCCGAACACCAGCACGCAGGCGAGCGCTACGCCGGCGGCCGGGAACAAGGGCGTCGCGTAACCGGGCGGGATGCCCAGCAGCAAGGTCGCCAGCCCGCTCAGGTAGTAGGCGGCAACGGTCAGGGCCGCAGCGAGGGCCCCCCGCACTGGCGCGCCGGAGATGTGTGAATTGGGCAAACGCGCTGCTTCGAAAAGCCAGCAGTGTAAGCAGCACGCCCGCTCACACGAGCAACGAAAACAAACAGAAACCAGACCCCGTTGCGGCGGCCCCGATTTGCAGGCTCGCCAGAGGCCGCGGCGTCAATATCCGGCAGGTCCGGTAAAACCGCCGGTCACTTCTGCCAGAGCGCGGGCGAAGCGGATCGAGGTGTGGTCCTCCAGGTAAGGCCCGACGATCTGCACGCCCAACGGCAGGCCCGCGCGCGTACGGCCCACCGGCGCCACCGTCGAGGGCAGCAGGGCCATGCCGATCAGGCCGGACCACATCACCATGTCGGTGTACGGCCGCACCGCGCCGTCGACGCTCAGGACCCGCTGCGGAAACGGCTCGCTGTGGTCGTGGAGGATGGCCGCCGTCGGCGTGACGGGGCACAGCAGCACATCGTGCGCGCCGAAGAACTGCGCCCACGCGCCGCGCAGGCGGTGGCGCATTTCGTTGGTGACGATCCAGTCGCGGTGGCGCTGCGTGGCACCGCGCGCAAAGGCCAGCGAATCGTTGTGCACATCGGTCGGCGCGGCATCGGCAGCGCGCGCCAGTTGCGCGAACTGCTCTCGCGGCAGGCCGGGCGAGGTGGCAGCGTAGAGCAGGCTCGCGTAGTGGCGGTGCGCCTCGGCGAACGCGAACGCCGGGCGCGCGGTTTCGTCCACCGTCACGCCAGCGGCGCGCAGCCCTTCGACCATGTGGCGGTGGCAGGCGCGAGTTTCCTCGTCGACCGGGCACAGCGGGTCGTCGAGCCAGGCCGCCACGCGAAACTCGCGCAGCGCGGTGTGGCGCGGCGGCGGCAGTTGCACGCGCCAGGCGGTGGCTTCTTCGGCGACCGGGCCAGCGAGGATGTCGAGCGCGGCGGCCAGGTCATCGGCATCGCGCGCCAGCGGGCCGATGACCGCGATGTCGGTCTCGCCCAGCGTGCCCGGCGGGCCGGGAATGTGCCCGCGCTGCGGCACCAGCCCGTGCGACGGTTTGTGGCCGTAGATGCCGCAAAAATGCGCCGGAATGCGGATCGAGCCACCGATGTCGCTGCCCAGTTCCAGCCCCGTCAACCCTGCTGCGACAGCCGCTGCCGCCCCGCCGGAAGACCCACCCGGCGTGCGCGCCGGATCGAACGGGTTGTTGCTGGTGCCGAAGACCGGGTTGTAAGACTGCCAGTCCATCGCGAAGGTCGGCAGGTTGCTCTTGGCAAAGACCACCGCGCCCGCATCGACCAGCCGCTGCACCGCGACGGCATTGGTCTTCGGCACATGCCGGGCCAAGGTCGGCGAACCCGATGTCGTCAGCAGTCCCTCTGTCTCGAACGAATCCTTGATGGTGATGGGCACGCCATGCAGTGCGCCCCAGGATTCCCGCCGCGCCAGCGCCGCATCCGCCGCATCGGCCCGTGCACGCGCACGCTCCGCATCGAGCGTGACCAGCGCGTTGAGCTGCGGGTTGAAGCGCTCGACGCGCGCCAGGTAGTGGTCGAGCAACTCCCGGCTGCCGATCTCCCGCGAGCGGATGGCGGCGGCGAGTTGCAGGGCGGATCGGAAGGTGGGATCGGTCATGGGGCTTCGCGGGTTTGGTTTTCGATCAGCGCGCGCTCGCGCTCCAGTTCGCGCTGAAGTTCTTCCTCGCTGGGCAGTGTGAAGCGATACCGCGACGCAAACAGTTGCTCGCTCTCGTTCAGTACCGAATAGCGTGCCACGGCTTCGTTTTTCTCGGAGCAAAGGATCAGGCCGATGGTCGGGTTGTCGCCGTCGCTCCTGTGCTGCTCTTCGTAGAGGCGGACATAGCCATCCATCTGGACGATGTCTTGATGGGTGAGTTCACCGATCTTCAGGTCTACCAGCACAAAGCACTTGAGCAGGTAGTTGTAGAACACCAGATCGACATAGAAGTCCTTGTCGGCGAAGCGGATGCGCTGTTGCCGCGCCACGAACGAGAACCCGCGGCCCAGTTCGAGAAGGAACTGCTGGAGGCGGCCGATGATGGCGTCTTCGAGTTCGCTTTCGTGCAACTGCGGTGTGCTGGGCAGGTCGAGGAACTCGAGCACATACGGATCCTTGAGCACATCGATGGCTCGCAAGGGCGAGGCCGGCGGCGGTTGGCTCTCCAGCATGCTCGCCTTGTCGGAACTGGCCAGCAGGCGCTGGTAGTACAAGCTGCCGATTTGCCGCTCGAGGTCACGGCGCGACCAGTTGGCACGCACCGCCTCGGTTTCGTAGAAGCGCCGGGCTTGCGGGTCATCGACCCGCATCAGCGTTCGATAGTGCGACCAGCTCAAATTGGGACGAAAACTCGGAG
>JAMFRW010000422.1 GCA_026224975.1 Rhodoferax sp.
CGAATTGTTCGTCTTCCACGACATCGCGCCCTGGGCGCCGGTGCATGTGCTCGTGATTCCCAAGGAGCACGTCGCGACCCTGTACGACATGGAAGAACGCCACGCGCCGCTGCTCGGCCGGATGCTGTCGATGGCGCCGAACCTGATGCGCCAGCTGAAATGCGATTCTTGCCAGGTGCCGCGCGCGTCGTCGCGCTTGACGAGGTCGAGGATGAAAGCGACGAGCAGCAGCGCGATGCTCGCCTGCACGCCCGGGAGCACTGCACCGATCGCGACGATCGCATGCAGCGCGTAGCTGATGTTGCCCACGGTGCGAAGCGAATCGTCCCGCTTCGAGTCCAAAGGCGCCGTGTCGATGATGTCGTTCATGTGCCCTCCTGGTCGCGCTGCCGCGATTTGCGTGCAGCGAATTCCTCAAGACCCGACTGCCCTTCGCGGCGTTCGAGCTCCGCCAACACGTCCGCCGGGCCGAGGCCGTAGGCGTTGAGCGCGAGCATGCAGTGAAACCACAGGTCGGCGACCTCGCCGACGATCTTCGGCCGCTCGCCATCCTTGCAGGCCATCACGACCTCGGTCGCTTCCTCGCCGATCTTCTTCAGGATCGCGTCGGGACCCTTGCTGAAAAGGCGTGCAACGTAGCTCTTGTCGGGATCGCCGGACTTGCGCGATTCGATCACCGCGGCGAGCCGCGCGAGGCTGTCGTTCGAGGTCACGCCGCTCATTTGTAGATGCGCTCCGGATCTTTCAAGACGGGCTCGACCGTTTTCCACTCGCCGTCCTTCAGGAGCTGGAAGAAGCACGAATGCCGCCCGGTGTGGCACGCGATGCCGGGCTCGTGGCCGAGCTGCTCGACCTTGAGCAGCACGACGTCGTTGTCGCAGTCGAGCCGCAGCTCGTGCACCTTCTGGATGTGCCCGCTTTCTTCGCCCTTGTGCCAGAGGCGCTGGCGCGAACGGCTGTAGTAGACGGCCTCGCCGAGCGCGACCGTCTGCGCGAGCGATTCACGGTTCATGAAGGCGAACATCAACACATCGTTGCTGCCGACCTCCTGCGCGATCGCCGGCACCAGGCCTTGCGCGTCCCACTTCACCTCATCGATCCAGTTCATGCGGGCAGTTTAACTTTGCACTGTTCAACCGCTGTGGGTTGGCCCTTGGAAGCCCTGCTCTTCGGCGAACCATTGCAGCACCGGAATCGTGCCCGGCAATACCGGCGCCACCGTGACCGGCAGCGTCTGCCAGGCCATCGTCTGCTGTTCGCGCATCTCGAACTCGCCCTGCCAACGATAGACCTTGCAAAAATGAAGCCGCACGCGCGCGTGTTCGTAGTCGACGATCTCGATCTTCCAGCGGTGCACTTCGCCGATGCGGATGCCGAGTTCTTCCACCAATTCGCGCCGCAAGGCCGTCTCCACCGATTCGCCGGCTTCCAGCTTGCCGCCCGGAAACTCCCAGTAGCCGGCGTAGACCTTGCCCCCGGGCCGGGAGGTCAGCAGGAAGCGGCCTTTGGCATCGATCAGCACGCCGACGGCCACATCGACCGGCTTGCGCTCTGTCGGCGTCCCTTCTGCCGGCTTGCCTTCCGCCGACCCGCTCACGCGTGATGCCTTCCGCTGTAGTCCTTGGCGAACTGGAAGGCCACGCGCCCCGAGCGTGAGCCGCGCTCCAGCGCCCAGACAAGGCTCTCCTGCCGGGCGGCGGTGATCGCTTCTTCGGCCACGCCGAAACCGCGCAGCCACTGCGCGACGATCGCGAGGTATTCGTCCTGGCTGAACGGGTAGAAGCTCACCCAGAGGCCGAAACGCTCCGAGAGCGAAATCTTCTCCTCCACCACCTCGCCCGGATGCACCTCGCCGTTTTCCAGATGCTGGTAGGTGAGGTTCTCCTTCATGTACTCCGGCAGCAGGTGGCGGCGGTTGCTGGTCGCGTAGATGAGCACGTTGTCGGACGATTGCGACACCGATCCGTCGAGGATGGACTTGAGCGCCTTGTAGCCGGGCTCGCCCTCGTCGAAGCTCAGGTCGTCGCAGAACACGATGAAGCGCTCGGGGCGGTCGGCCACCAGATCGACGATGTCGGGCAGATCGACCAGGTCGGCCTTGTCGACCTCGATCAGCCTGAGGCCGCGCGAGGCGAATTCGTTGAGAACGGCCTTGATCAGCGAGCTTTTTCCCGTGCCGCGCACACCCGTCAGCAGCACGTTGTTGGCACCGAAGCCGACCACGAACTGCTCGGTGTTGCGCAGCAGCCGCTCCTTTTGCGGGCCGACCTCAACAAGCGAATCGAGCCGGATCGCCGCTACATGGCGTACCGGCTCCACCACGCCAGAGCCACCGCGCTTGCGGTAGCGGTAGGCGATGGAGGCGTTCCAGTCGGGGGCCGTGAGCGGGTGCGGCAGCACGGCCTCCAGGCGGGAGAGCAGCTTCTCGGCGCGGGAGATCAGGTGCAGCAGCGGATCGGTGGGGGTGGACATGCGAGGAGGCGGTGAGATGAACGGCAATGAACGGCAGTAGGGGCTAAGCCATGAAAGCGAGCGGGCAGTGTAGCGGCGGCATATGATCGCCGCCCCCGTAGAAAACGCTCCGCCGCCGCACTTGGCGACGCGCTGCCCCAATGCCATGCTGATGCCCGCCTTTGTCAAGACACCCGACATGATCGCCACGATGCGGCGTGCGGCCACCATCGCCACCGGCGCGCTCGACATGATCGGCGAGCATGTGCAGCCGGGCGTGAGCACCGAACACCTCGATGCGCTGTGCCAGCAGTACATCGAATCGCACGGCGGCGTGGCCTCCTGCATCGGCTACCACGGCTATGCACACGCCACCTGCATCTCGGTCAACCACGTGGTGTGCCACGGCGTCCCGGGCTCGAAAGTCCTGCAGCGCGGCGATGCACTCAACATCGATCTGGTGGTGGCCGTCGATGGCTGGCATGCCGACACCAGCGCCATGTTCTTCGCCGGCCCGCCCTCGATCGCCTCGCGTCGCCTTGCTGCGGTCACGCAGGAAGCGATGTACCTCGGCATCCGCGAAGTCAAACCCGGCGCGACGCTGGGCGACATCGGCGCGGTGATCCAGCAGCATGCCAAGCAGAACGGCTACAGCGTCGTCCGCGATTTCTGCGGCCACGGCGTGGGCGCCAAGATGCACGAAGAGCCCGAAGTGCGCCATTACGGCCAGCGCGGCACCGGCCGCATGCTGGTGCCGGGCATGACCTTCACCATCGAGCCGATGATCAACGCCGGGCGGCATGAGGTGAGGACGCTGGCGGACGAATGGACTGTCGTCACGCGTGATCGCTCACTGTCTGCGCAATGGGAGCACACGGTGCTGGTGACGGAGACGGGCGTCGAAGTGTTGACGCTGCGGGCGAGTGAAGCCGAGGCGTTTGCGAAGGTGACGGGCGCGTAACGGCCTCTCCGCCTGACCCGCTCGTACCAGCCCACCCCATCGCAGTCCCCCAACCGCTCGCACTGAGCCTGTCGAAGTGCCACCGAGGCGCGCGCTACAGGCTTCGACAAGCTGAGCCCGAGCGGGGTGTGGCATACAGCGAATGGACCACGGACTCAGCCGGGACGGGGTGAGGCCGAGGACGGCAGCTCTCTGACGTGATCGCCGGCCACCGCGAACACGCGCTCACCCGCTTGCGCCACGATCGGATGCATGCCGGTGAAAGCACCGAACGCCGGCAGCACGCCGACATGCTCACCGAACCAGAAGCACGGCAGGCGCAGCCGGTCGCCCACGCGGCCGGTGAGTGACACGCAGGGGTGCAGATGGCCCGCGAGCACATAGCCGTTCACGCGAGGCTTGGGGTGATGGCACAGCGCCAGGCCGTTCAGCATCAAGGGCTCATCGACCACCTCGAAGGCCCAGGCGGCCGGCGGATCACCCGCGCGGTCGTCGTGGTTCCCACGCACCAGCGTGAGTTCGACGGCGGCATGCTGCTGGCGCCACCGCGCCACCGCCGCCAGCGTGGCTGCAGCGAAGGAGCGCGAGGAATGCATGAAGTCGCCGAGAAAGACCACGCGCCGCGCGCCGTGCTGCTCGATCAGCGCCGTCAACGCGGCCAACGTTTCGCTCGTGGTGCCGCGCGGCACCGGCACGCCGAGCGCGCGGAAGCTCACGGCCTTGCCGATGTGCGCGTCGGCGATCAAGAGCGTGCGGGCATCTGCCAGCCAGCCGGCTTTTTGCGGGAGCAGCGTCAGCGTCTGGCCGCCGACTTCTATCGTGGTCAGCGTGATAACGGGCGACACCTCACGAGCTTCTGCCGATGTGTCAGCCGCGCCGACCATGCGCTCATCGCCGAACACCGCACTCATGAACACATCAAGCGCAGCGCCACGTCCAGGTGTTCTGTCGGGCTGCGCTTGAAGCCGGAGCGTGCATAGCGTTGGAGCCGGCCGATCGCGAAGGCAGTGAGCACCGAGGCCTGCGCCTGCGCATCGGCAGTGGGCGTGGCGGAGCCGGTGGCTTCGGCGACGGCGCGCAGGCTTTGCCGAAGCTGCGACTCGATGCGCTCGAAGAACTGGTTCATGCGCGCGAGCAGGCGGTCGTTCTCGAACACCAGCGCATCGCCAACCATCACCCGCGTCATGCCCGGGTTCTTCTCGCCGAACTGGAGCAACACGGTGAGCATCTTCTGCGCCTGCGTGGTGGCATCGGTTTCGCGTTCGGTGATCTGGTTGACGAGGGTGAAGACGGTTTGCTCGACGAACTCGATCAGCCCTTCGAACATCTGCGCCTTGCTGGCGAAGTGGCGGTAGAGCGCGGCTTCGGAAACGTCGAGCCGGGCGGCCAGCGCTGCGGTGGTGATGCGGTCGGCGCCCGGCTGTTCGAGCATGCTGGCGAGGGTTTGCAGGATCTGCACACGGCGCTCGCCCGGCTTGGGGCGCTTGCGGACGGTGGCTGCCGGTGCTGGACCGGGCACTACAGGAGACGCTGCGGAAGGCGCCGGTGCATCGGCGGCCGAAAGAACCGACACCACCGCGCCGGCCGCCTCCGAGACAACGGCCGGATCGGCGCTGGGCGGATCGATGGAAGGGGTCATCAGCGGTCGCGCGAAGTGGGCAAGGGGTGCGATGAAAGACGGCGCAGTTGGTGGAGCGAACGGATTCTGGCACACACATACGCGGGCCTGCGGCGGTGGCGCATCCGCTCCTCCGCGGGCTTGCGGCCGAGGTTATTGCCGTGACCGGTGCTGCCGGGGTGTGCGCCCAGAAAGCGGCCATCGAGGTAACGCTGCATCCAGGCGGTCTGCATGCCGAGGCCGCGCGCGGCCTTTTGATGCTCCAGCGTGTCTTCGACCAGCACGCAGTCGCTCGGCCGCACCTTCAGGCGCGCGGCGATGTGGCGGAACATGCGCGCATCGGGTTTGGGGCGCAGGTGGCCGAACATGGTCATGTCTTCGATGCTGATGACGCCGTCGAAGCAGCCTTCGAGCGCGAGCGCCTTCAGCACACGCACCGTGTAGGCGCGCGGTGCGTTGGTCAGCACGAACTTGCGGCCGGGCAACTGCTGCAGCGCGGCGCGGTCGTGCGCGCTGGTGCGCAGGTGCGCTTCCATGCCGGGGTGGCGGTGGGTCTCTTCGAGGAAGTGGCTGGCCTTCACGCCATGGTGGCGCACCAGGCCGAGCAGCGTGGCGCCATACTGGTTCCAGTAGCGCAGGCGCAAGGCGGCGGCAGCGGCTTCGTCGAGTTCGAGGTGGCGCACGATGTAGTTGTTCATCGCCGTGTTGGTCGGGCCGAAAGCGGCGTGGCTGGCGTCGTGCAGGGTGTTGTCGAGGTCGAAGAGCCAGACGCGCCGGCTGCGCCGCCGATCGCGGTCACTGCTCGCAAACTGATCGTTGACCGGCGTCGAAGGGTTCATGCAGCCGCCCTCGCCCGCTGCCGGGATTCACGCGCACTCAAGCCCCAGATGCTGCCCATCAGCAAGGCGCCGCCCGCCCATTGCCAGCCGCTCAGATGCTCGCCAAACAGGAGGGCGGAGAGCGCCACCGCCGTCAGCGGTTCGACCAGCGTGGCAACCGTCAAGGCCGTCGGGGTGAGGCGCGCCGCACCCCAGCTGAAGGCCAGCAACGCGAGCGCGGCCGTCACCACGCCGAGGTAGAGGAACCAGGCTTCGGGCGCCACTTCGGCCGGCCAGGCGAGCGGCCGGTAGAGTGATGTCAGGCCCATCACGATGGCCGCCACCACCGTGAGGCAGGTCGTCATCGGCCCCGCGCCCAGGCTTTGCGACAAGCGTCCGCTGACCAGCGTGAAGGCCGCATAGAGCACGGCAGATGCGATCGAAAACCCCACACCGGCCAGCATCACGCCGGCAGGCAATTCGCCCGAGCTGCCGCCGTGCCGGGCGACGATCAGCGCGGTGCCAACGAGTGCCGCGGTGAGCACCACGAACAGCGCCCCATCGGCCCGCTCCTGCCCGCGCAGGACCGCCACGGCGGTGACCAGCACCGGCGGCAGGCACAGCGCGATCAGTGTCGGGATGGACGCGCCGATGCGCGCGATGCCGAGAAACCAGCACAGCACGTACAGCGCCATGCAGGTGCCGGAGGCGATCACCAGCCCGAGCTGCGGCCGCACCGCGCGCCACAGCGCCGGCCGGCCGAACACCGCGAGCAGCACCACCGAGCCGACCACGAAGCGCCAGAACGAAATCGTCTCCGGCGCAAAGCCGTGGCGCTGGATCAGCAGGTTGACCACGAGCGCGCCCGTGCCCCACAGCGCACCGGCGCCGCAGGCTGCGAGCAGGGCTGTGGTGGCTCGGCTGGAGGAAGCGTGGGAGGTTTCGATGGGGCTACACCAAGCGCTCGCAGGGAGCTTGTACTTCAGTTCGCACTGAGCTTTTCATTCCGCTCGCACTGAGCTTGTCGAAGTGCCAGGGTGCACCCTGTAGCAGGCTTCGACAGGCTCAGCCCGAGCGGGCATGCAAGGCTCAACGCGACCGGATCATCGTCCCGTAAGCCTGCTCCGTCAGCACTTCCAGCAGCATTGCGTGCGGCACCCGCCCATCGATGATGTGCACCGTGTTGACGCCGTTCTTGGCGGCTGCCAGCGCCGAATCGATCTTGGGCAGCATGCCGCCGCTGATGGTGCCGTCGGCGAAGAGTTCATCGATCTCGCGGGCGCTCAGGTTGGTGAGGAGCTTGCCCTGTTTGTCGAGCACGCCGGGGATGTTGGTCAGCATGATGAGCTTTTCGGCCTTCAGCACCTCGGCCAGCTTGCCGGCGACCACGTCGGCGTTGATGTTGTAGTTCTCGTTGTCGGCGCCGAAGCCGAGCGGCGAGATGACCGGGATGAACTGATCGTCCTGCAGCGCCTTGACCACGCTCGGGTCGATCGACTCGATCTCGCCGACGTTGCCCACGTCGTGCACCTTGGTGGGGTCCTTGAGGGCGATCATCTTGAGCTTGCGGGCCCGGATCAGGCCGCCGTCCCGACCGGTCAGGCCCACCGCCTTGCCGCCCGCCACGTTGATCAGGCCCACGATGTCTTGCTGCACCTGGCCGGCCAGCACCCATTCGACGACTTCCATGGTCTCGTCGTCCGTCACGCGCATGCCCTGGATGAAAGTGCCCTTCTTGCCGATCTTGGCCAGCGCTTCTTCGATCTGCGGGCCGCCGCCGTGCACCACCACCGGGTTCAGGCCGACGAGCTTGAGCAGCACCACGTCCTCGGCGAAATCCTGCTGCAGCGCCGGGTCGGTCATCGCATTTCCACCGTACTTGATGACGATGGTCTTGCCGGCGAAGCGCCGGATATAGGGCAGCGCCTCGGTCAGAACGCGGGCGATGTTATTGGCTTTGTCGGCGTCTATCGGCATTTGGATACGACGTATAAGGGGTGGCCGGAGGCCGGGAACAGAAGACATCGCTAAGGCTTAGTGGCGGCCGGTATGACCGAAGC
>JAMFRW010000423.1 GCA_026224975.1 Rhodoferax sp.
GGGAGCTGCTGAAGGACCACAAGGTCTACATCACCGACTGGACCGACGCGCGCATGGTGCCGGCCGAAGCGGGCGCCTTCCACCTGAACGATTACGTGACCTACGTGCAGGAGTTCATTCGCCACGTAGGGCCGGAAGTCAACGTGATCTCGGTCTGCCAGCCGACCGTGCCAGTGCTCGCCGCCATCTCGCTGATGGCCACGAACGGCGAGCCGACGCCGCGCACGATGACGATGATGGGCGGCCCCATCGACGCCCGCAAGAGCCCGACCGCTGTCAACAATCTGGCGACCAACAAGGGCTACGACTGGTTCGAGAACAACGTGATCTACCGCGTGCCGACCAACTACCCCGGCGCCGGCCGCCGCGTGTACCCAGGCTTTCTGCAGCACAGCGGCTTCATCGCGATGAACCCGGATCGCCACCTCAAGTCGCACTACGACTACTTCCTCGATCTGATTCGCGGTGACGATGACAACGCCGACTTCCACCGCGGCTTCTACGACGAGTACAACGCCGTGCTCGACATGCCGGCCGAGTACTACCTCGACACAATCAAAATCGTGTTCCAGGACTTCGCGCTGGTGAACGGCACCTGGGAGGTCAACGGCCAACTCGTGCGCCCGCAAGACATCAAGACCACCTGGCTGCTGACGATCGAAGGCGAGCTCGACGACATCTCGGGCGCCGGCCAGACCCGCGCCGCGCACGACCTCTGCACCGGTATCCCGAAGGAACGCCAGTTCCACTACGACGTGGAAGGCGCCGGCCATTACGGCATCTTCTCCGGCCGCCGCTGGCGAGAGAATGCCTACCCGAAGGTGCGCGACTTCATCGCCAGCCATCAGGCCGAGGCAGCGGACAGTGCCGACGCCACGCCGGCGCCCGCAACCAAGGCCGTCGCTGCGCCGAAGGCCGTTGCGATTGCGTCCAAAGCCATCGCGCCCAAAACTGCTGCGCCCAAGCCAGCGGCCACTACCAAGCCGGTTGCCACTGCCAGGCCGGTTGCGGCGACCAAAGCTGTCAAGGCTGCCAAGCCTGTGAAGGCCACGAAGTCCGCGAGCGCTTCCAAGGCGAAGTGACGCCACGGCCGGCGCGCCCCACGCGCCGGCCCGACAATCGCGGGGTGAATCTCCCCGCCTCTTCCACCCGTCTCGCCGACCTTGCCAATGCGCTGAACGACGCGCTGCCGCAGACGCAGTGCACGCGCTGCGGCTACCCCGATTGCCGCAGCTACGCGCAGGCCATCGCCGAGGGTGACGCCGGCATCGACCAATGCCCCCCTGGCGGCGCAGAAGGCGTGTCGCGCCTGGCTCGCATCACCGGCCAACCGCCACTCCCGCTCAACCCAGCCAACGGCAGCGAAGCGCCGCGTCTGCTCGCCGTGATCGACGAAGCCTGGTGCATCGGCTGCACGCTGTGCTTGAAGGCCTGCCCGGTCGATTGCATCGTCGGTGGGCCCAAAGCCATGCACACGGTGATCGACGCTCAATGCACCGGCTGCGAGCTGTGCGTACCGGCCTGCCCGGTCGACTGCATCTCGCTGGTGCCGGTCACCGGCGCGCTCACCGGCTGGCAGGCGTGGAGCGAACCGCAAGCCGCCAAAGCACGCGAGCGCTACGCCTTCCACCAGTTCCGCATGGCGCGTGACGAGCGCGAACTCAGCGAGCGCCTGGCCGCCGCCCGACCACGCCGGAAAGCCGCTTCGAGAATCGCATGAGCGGCATGAGTCGCATCAAAGCCGCATGAAAACCGCCGACATCCGCCCCTTCTTCGAAACCCTGCGCGCCGCCAACCCGCAGCCCACAACCGAGCTGGAATTCACCAACGTCTTCGAGCTGCTGGCCGCGGTGCTGCTCTCGGCGCAGGCGACCGATGTGAGCGTCAACAAGGCCGGCAAGCGGCTGTTCGCCAGAGCGAACACGCCGCAGAAGATGGTTGCGCTTGGGCTCGAGGGCATCACCGAACACATCCGCACCATCGGCCTGTACCGCAACAAGGCGAAGAACCTGCTGGAAACCAGCCGTATCCTCGTCGAGCAACACGGCGGCCAGGTGCCGCGCACGCGCGAGGCGCTGGAAGCCCTGCCCGGCGTGGGCCGCAAGACCGCCAACGTGGTGCTCAACGTCGCCTTCGGCGAGCCGACGATGGCGGTCGACACGCACATCTTCCGCATCGGCAACCGCACTGGCCTGGCGACCGGCAAGACGCCGCTGGCGGTGGAGCTGAAATTGCTGGCGCGTGTGCCGGCGGAGTTCATGGTGGACGCACACCACTGGCTGATCCTGCATGGCCGCTACGTGTGCCAGGCGCGCCGGCCGCAGTGCGAGCAGTGCGCGGTCGTTCGTTACTGTGACTACGGCAAGGCATGGGAGCGCTCGCTTGCAGGCGCGGCAGGCATGCAGACCGCCGTCTGAGCGCCGTCGCCCGCTTCTTGGGGGAAGCCCGCCCTGCGCCGGGCTCGGCATTCGCCGGCCTCCGCGTCACAATCGTGCATGGCTGATTCGACCGACCTCCAAACCATCTCCGGCCGACTGGAACGCGGCGAAATCGACAACGCCGAATTCCTCGAGCAGTTCACCCGCTACGTGGCCGCCGCCATGGGCTGCTCGCGCGCCGGCGTCTGGGTCTTCAGCGACACCGACCCCGGCCACGTGCTGCGCTGCCTCGCCATGTACGACGCCACGCTCGACCACATGGTCACCGTGGGCGACATGGTCGACACCGACGTCTCGGTCTACTTCGAAACGCTGTTGAAAGACGGCAGCATCGTCGCCCCCGATGCCCTCGCCCACCCCGCGATGCAGGCCTGCCGCCAATACCTGAGCGACCTCGATGTGCGCTCCTCGCTCGACGTCTGCTTCTCGGTCAACGGCGTTCTCTTCGGCACCTTCAGTTGCGAGCAGATCGGCTCTCGCATGGAATGGTCCCAACGCCAGATCCAGCGCCTGCGCAAGATCGGCTCCCGCGCCAGCTTGACGCTGATGCACGCCGCCAGTGCGCCGCTGGATACGGCGCCTGGGGCGCTGTGGGATACGGGCAGCCCGAGCCGGTTGGCGACCTTGCCGATGCCGTTGGACAGTTCCGGTTCGTAGCTGGTCAAAGAGCGATCTGTTCGCCGTAGCGGACGCTCCCCGGCCACTCGGCAGCGCCGGGCATCTGCCCCATCTCCCGATCCAGCCAATGCGCCGCGCTGATCCAGCCGGCGTGGCCGACGATGCACACCGGCACACCACCCGCCGCCAGCTCACACCGAACCGAATCGCAACGCGCAAGCAACCCCGCCACCGACTCACCACGCCCCGGCGCATGCGCTGCGAAATTGGCGCACCAAGCATCCACCGCCGCCGCACCGATCTCCTCCCAACTCGCCCCATCCCAAGCCCCGAAATCCATCTCCGCCAAACGCACATCCACCCGATGCCGCCAGCCCCAACGCGCCAGCCATCGCCCGACATCGGCCGCGCGCCGCAGCGGCGATGTCCACACCTCGCGCGGCGTGCCGTGCACCCGCGCCCAGCGGCGGATGCGGTGCGCGAGGCGCTTGGCCTTGCGGCGGTCGACCGGCAGATCGGTACGGCCGATGCAGAGGCCTCGCACATCGGCCGCGGGTTTGGGATGACGCCAGACGGCGAGCACCGGCCCGGCCCTCACCAACCCGCTCGAAGCGCGGCGATCCATGCCAGCAGCACCAGCAACTCGGTGACCTGCTGCGTGGCGCCCAGCGTGTCGCCGGTGTAGCCGCCGAGGCGCGTCTTCAGCCATCGGCCGAACGGCCAAGCGCCGACGACGACGAGCAGCAAGCTCAGCGCAATCTCCGGCCACCAATGCGCGTTGAACATCCCGAGCACAATCGCGACAACCAGCACCGAGCCGATCGCCACGACCAGCCCGCCGCCCGAGATTCGCTGCGCCAACGGCTTCGCCTTCGCATGGTCTATGTCGCCGGCATAAGGCAGCGTGCGGATCAACGACGTGGCTGCCGCGCGGCTCGCGGTGTGCGCCAGCAGCAGCGCCGGCATGGCAACAGGCAAGGGCAGCGAGACCAACGCCGCCGCCTTGGTGCCCAGCATCAGCACCAGGCCGATCGCGCCATAAGCGCCGATGCGCGAATCCTTCATGATTGCAAGCGCGCGCTCGCGGCTCACCGCGCCGCCCAGGCCATCGCAGGTGTCGGCCCAGCCGTCTTCGTGGAAGCCGCCGGTGAGCAGCACGCTGGCCATCATCGACAAGCCCACCGCCACAGCCGGCGTGAAGAGCAGGTAGCCGGCCCACAGCACCAGCGACGACACCGCACCGACCACCAGCCCGACGGCGGGGAAATACCGCGCACTCTGGTTGAGCCAGTCGGGCTCGAAGCCGACCCAGCGCGGCACCGGCACGCGCGTGAAGAACTGCAGCGCGACGAAGAAGAGGCGCAGTTCGTGGATCACACCGCGTCTCGCTCCGAAACGCCGACCGAAGCGAAGCTGGCCATCTGCACCAGCAGGTGCACAGCGCTGTCGATCAAGGGCCACGCGAGGGCGGCGCCGGAGCCTTCGCCCAAGCGCAGTTCGAGGTTCAACAAGTGCTCGGCTTCCAGATGATCGAGCAGGCGCGCGTGGCCGGACTCGGCCGAGCGGTGGGCGAAGACGCAGTAGTCGAGCAGGGCCGGCTCGATCTTCGAAGCGACCAACACTGCCGCGCCGCAGATGAAGCCATCGACCACGATCACGCGGCGCGAACTGGCGGCCTGCAAGGCGGCACCGACCATCATCGCGATCTCGAAGCCACCAAATGCCGCCAGCGCTTCCAATGGCGCCTGCGCCGGCGCATGCTTGTCGAGCACGGCCCTGAGCACCGCCAGCTTGCGCGCCAGGCCGGCGTCGTCGAGCCCGGTGCCGCGGCCGACACACGCCGCGATGTCGACGCCCGCCAAGCGCGCCAGCAGCATCGCCGCGCTCGAGGTGTTGCCGATGCCCATCTCACCCAACAGCACCACGTTGCCGGGCAGGTTGCGCACCACCTCGACGCCGGCTTCGACGGCGCGGGCGCATTGCAGCACGGTCATCGCCGGGCCGGCAAGCGAATCGGCGGTGCCGAGCGCGATCTTGCGGTTGAGCAGATCGGCGCGCGGCGCGAACGCGTGGTTGACGCCGGCATCGACGATGGTCAGCGCCAGTTGGTGTTGCCGCGCGAGCACGCTGATGGCCGCGCCGCCGGCCAGAAAGTTCTCGACCATCTGCCAGGTCACGTCGCTCGGAAACGCCGAGATGCCACGCGCCGCCAGCCCGTGATCGGCCGCGAACACCAGCACTTGCGGATGCAGCAACTGCGGCGTTTCTGTCCGCTGGATCAAACCGATGCGCAGCGCCAGCGCTTCGAGCCGGCCGAGCGATCCCTGCGGCTTGGTCTTGTGGTCGAGCAGGTGTTGGAGCCGCGCCGAGAGCATGGCGTCGGCTGTGGCTGCGATGGTGGGCAAGGCTTGAAGAGGTGACATGGCGTGGGGCTGTGCTCCGGGTTGATGTCGGGGTGAGGTGTCGACGGATGGACGATCGCGTGAGAGGGTGTCGGGAGTTCGTGGCAGTTCAGCGGCCGACCAGCCGCATCAGCGCGCCGGGCTCGAAGTGCGCATCGACGAAATCGGCGAGGCCGTCGAAGACCGAATCCAGCGTGCGCACCTGCGCGCCGAAAAGCGCCTGCAGCACCGCTGGCGACTCGAAAAGGCCGTGCGCGCACAAGCCCAGCACCCGGCCCTGCTGCCAGCCGATGGCCTCGCTTTCGGCATTGCGCAGCGCGACCGGCCTTGACTCGTTAGACGACTCATCGGCCACGCTGCGGCCATGGCGGATTTCATAAGCATCGAAGCTCACACCTGCCAGCGCCTGCCATGCGCCTTGCAAGCGACCGGGCCCTTCGAACTCGGCGCGCGTATGCCGCAGCAGTTTGTCGCGTTCGAAAGTGGTGACGATGGGCAGCAAGCCCAGCCCTGCCGCCGCACCATCGATGCCGTGCGGATCGAGCAGCGCGCGGCCCAGCATCTGCACGCCGCCGCAAATGCCGAGCACCTGGCCGCCTGCTCGCGCGTGGCGCGCGATGACGTCGTCCAGGCCTTGCGCACGCAGCCAGGCGAGGTCGCCGCTGGTGTGCTTGGAGCCGGGCAGCACCACCCAATCGGCGCCTTGGGTCTCGGCCGGCGTGCGTGCCCAACGCAGGCGCACACCGGGCAGGCTGCGCAGCGGCTGGAACTCGTCGAGGTTGCTGATGCGCGGGTAGGCGATCACCGCGATCTGCAAGCCGCCGGCGCCTCCGGTGGCGCTGTCGTCGAACACGCCGTCTTCTTCCGGCAGGCCGTGGCCGCGCCACATCGGCAGCACGGCCAGCGTGGGCACGCCGGTGAGCTGCTCGAGTTGCGCCGGGCCGGGCGCGAGCAGGCGCGCATCGCCACGAAAACGGTTGAGCACATAACCGCGGATCAGCGCGCGTTCGTCGGCCGGCAGGAGCTGGTGCGTGCCGAAGAGATGGGCGAACGCGCCGCCGCGGTCGATGTCGGTCACGAGCAGGCAGGCCGCATCGGCCTCGCGCGCCGTGCGCATGTTCACGTAGTCGCTCGCGTGCAGGTTGATCTCGGCCGGCGAGCCGGCCCCTTCGATCACGACCACATCGTTCTCGGCCAGCAGCGCGTGCAAGGACTCGCGCGCGAACGGCCAGAGCTGCTCGCTGCGCTCACGCCAGGGCACGCCGGCCAGATCGGCGCGGACTTCGCCCAGCACCACGACCTGGCTCGCGGTGTCGTGCTCGGGCTTGAGCAGCACCGGGTTCATGCGCACCTCGGGCGCGGCCCGCGCGGCCAGCGCCTGGAAGTATTGCGCGCTGCCGATCTCGCCGGCCGCGCCGCGCGGGCCGGGCACGACGCGCGCGTTGTTGCTCATGTTCTGCGCCTTGAACGGCGCGACCTTCAGGCCCTGGCGCGCATACCAGCGACACAGCGCCGTGGCGAGCCAGCTCTTTCCGGCACCGCTGGTGGTGCCGAGGACCATGACGGCGCGGGCGCGTGGGCGATCTGCACGGGGGGATACGTCGCTTGCAGCGCCGTTCCTTTCGGCTGAAGAGTTGCTTGGCGTGGTCATGTCATCACCGCCCGCATGACCCATGCCGACGTGGCCAGGATGACCGCCAAGATCGCCGCCCGATGGCCGAGGCGCACGGCGAGCGACACATGCTGTGGGCCGGGCGACGGCGCGCCGCCGTTGAGCGCGTAGACGCCCGGCTTGCGCAGCCGGACGCCCAGGCGCAGGGCCATCGCGCCCATGGTCCAGCCGCCGTTGGGGGATGGCGTGCGGCGGGCTTCGATGCGCAGGTGCTGCCATGTGGACGCGTTCGATGCAAAGGTCGACAAAGGCAACAGCATCGTCATCAGCGCCGCCAAGCGCGCCGGCACCCACGAGAGCGCATCGTCCGCCCGCGCCGTCCACTTGCCGGCCCATTCCCACGCGCCGCGGTAGCCCCACATCGCGTCCAGCGTGTTGGCCGCGCGATAGATCACCGCGCCGGGCAGGCCGAAAACGGCGTACCAGAAGAGCGGCGCGACCAACGAATCGTTCAGGTTCTCGGCGAGGGTTTCGATGGCGGTTTCGCGGATCGTCGCGGCATCGAGCGCGCTCACGTCGCGGCTCACCAGCCTCGCAAGTTGCACGCGGGCGGCCGGTTCACCATGCGCCAGCGCAACTTCGACAGCCGTCACCTCGTCGCGCAGCATGCGCCACGCGAACATCGGCTTGAGCACGATCGCCAGCAACGGCACCGCCAGCCACAGCGGCAGCGCGAGCAAGCCCTGCTGCAGAGCCCACGCCGAGACACCGAGGACGATGGCAATCGTGAACCACGCCAGCGCGCCGACTGTGAACGCCGAAGCCGGCCGCAAGCGCTTCAAGCGCCGGCCGACCGGCGCCACCGCCGACCCGAACCACGCCACCGGATGCCACGCGTCGCGCGGCTCGCCGAAGCGCGCATCGAGAGCCCACGCGAGCGGCACGGCGGCGGCGAGTGCCAGGTGCTGGGCGACGCTCACAGCGCGCGTCGCTCGCATGTCAGTACGCACGCCACACCGCGGCTCATCAGTCCAACTCCGGCAAATGCGCCACAGGCACCCAACGCGTGCCGATGCGCTCGATGCGAATCGCGCCACCGAATACGTCGACCAGCGCCGCATGCAACGCGGGCTCGTCGCGGCCGCCCTGCGCGCAGACGCGGCCGGCCTGCATCACCACCAGGCGATCGGCCATCAGCGCGAGCGGCAGGTCGTGCAGCACGCTGACCACCGCTACGCCGGCGCGCGCCTGCCGCAGCAGCAGCCGCACCAGGGCCACTTGATGCGGGGGATCGAGGTGCGTCGTCGGCTCGTCGAGCAACAGCAAGGACGCTTGGGCGGCGAGTGCACGCGCGAGCAGCACGCGCTGGCGTTCGCCGCCAGAGAGCTGGTGCAGACGGCGCTGCTGCCAGGCGGCGCATTCGGTCTCGGCCATCGCGTGCTGCACGATGGCTTCGTCGGCGGCGGTGGACGCGCCGAAGAGCCCGAGCCGCGGCAAGCGACCCAGATGGACCACTTCGCGCACCGTGAGTTCGCCGGTGGTTTCGCCTTGTTGCGCGAGCCAGGCCACGCGCAATGCGCGCTCGCGATCGGGCCAATCGGCGAGGGGTTTGCCGGCAAGCCAGACTGCGCCCGAGTCGACCGCCTGCAAGCCGGCGAGTGCGCGCAACAGGGTTGACTTGCCAGCACCGTTGGGGCCGACGATCGCGGTCCAGCCGGGTTGCAACGGCAGCGTGACATCGCGCAGGGCTTGGGTTCGGCTGCCGGCGTGGCCCAGGACGACGCTGATGTTCCTGGCTTCGAGTTGGAGGGGCGGTGGCTTGGTGCTGTGTGGCGTCGTCAGCGCGGCGCCCTCACCCCAGCCCTCTCCCCAGGGGGAGAGGGAGTCAAGCGCTTCGTGCGGCTTGTGGTTCATGCGGCACCTCGCCTATGCAACAACCACAGCAAGTAAGCGCCGCCCAACACCGCCGTCAACACACCCACCGGCAACTCCTGCGGCGCGATCAGGCTGCGTGCGAGCACGTCGGCCATCAGCAGCAGCGTGCCGCCGATGGCGGCACTCGCGACCAGCGTGTAGCCGTGCGGCGCGGGTGCGAAGCGGCGCACCAGGTGTGGCGACACCAATCCGACGAAGGCAATCAAGCCAGCCTGCGACACCGCCAATCCGGTCGCGAGCGCGAGCGCTGCGACGAGGGCCATGCGCAGCTTGGGCAGCGCCAGGCCCAGGCTGCGCGCGGTGTCTTCACCGAGCGTGAGCGCATCCAGCCCGCGCGCGAGCCGCAACGCGAGCGGAAGCGCCAGCAACAGGCCGATGGCCAGCGCGAAGCAACTGCCCCAGCCGAGAAAGCCGGTGCTGCCGAGCAGAAAGGCCTGCTTGCCGCGCAAGGCATCGGGCGCCGCCGTTGTCACCAGATCGCCGATCGCACCGAGCACCACGCCGACCACCACGCCGGCCAACAGCAAGCGCGTGGTTTGCTGCGCGCCCTTGGCGAGGCTGAGCGTCGTCAACACGCCGATCAAGGCGCCGGCGAAGGCCGCCACGACCAGGCCGACACGCGACAGCGCATCAGCCGTTGCGAGGCTGATGCCGTGGCCGGCAAGGCTCGCTGCCGCCAGCACGAGCACGACGCCGAGTGAGGCGCCCGAGGCCGAGCCCAGCAGATACGGATCGGCCAGCGGGTTGCGAAACAGCCCTTGTGCCGTCGCGCCCGCCAGACCGAGCAAGGCACCGGTGAGCCAGGCGCCCAGCGTGCGCGGTGCGCGGATCTGGCCGATGATCAGCGCGGCATCCGGCCCGTGCAGCAAATCGATGAGCGCCCCGATCGACCAGCCTTCGCTGCCGGCCGCCAGCCCCGCGGCCAGCAACAGCACGGTCAGGACGCACAGGCCTATGGCGAGGCGGCGGCGGCGCTGGCGGTCTTCGTCCGACATCAGCGTGACGCAGCAGGCAGCGCCGCCAGGCAATCCGCCAGCAACAGCGCGGCCTCGCCCATGCGCGGGCCGGGGCGCACCAGCATGTCGTAGCGCTCGCCATCGAAGCCGCAGGTGCGGTGCGACTGCAGCGCGCGCAACACGTCCCAGCCGGGCCGGCGCGGCATGTCGACGATGTTCTGGCGCACGGCGATGATGATGTCGGGCTGGGCACGAACGACGTACTCCGGGTTCAGCTTGGGGAAGGGCCCGAACTCGGCCGGGATCGCGTTGGCCATGCCGAGACGCGCCAGCGTCTCGCCGATGAAGGAGCCCGGCCCGGCCGCATACGGCGTGGCATCGACCTCGAAGTAAACGCGTTGACCGCGCACAGTCCGCGGCACCCGCGCGCGGGCTTCGCGAATGTCATGCTCGATGTGCGCGCCGACCGCCTCCGCCGAGGCCGGCGTGCCCAGCATCTGCGCGAGCAAGGCCAGCGTGCGCTTCACGTCCGCATGGTTGCGCGACTCGACGACGAACACCTTCAGGCCCAGCGCTTCGAGCCGGTCGATCACCCGGGCCGAGGTGGAAGCCAACACCACATCGGGCTTGAGCGCGACGATGCGCTCGATTTGCGCGTCTTCCAGGCCGCCGACCTTGGGCAGGGTCAGGATGCCCGCGGGGAAGTTGGAGAATCGGTCGACACCGACAAGCCGGCTGCAGCCGCCCAGGGCGCAGATGCTTTCGGTGAGGGAGGGAAGGAGGCTGACGATGCGTTGGGGTGACGTTGTGAAGACAAGCGTAGCGTTGCGGTCGTCTTGGAGGGTGTTCTGGGCTCGGGATGTGGTGTGGAGGAGGAGTGCGGCGAGGGCGAACGAGATCGAGCGCAGACGCTTGAGTACCAACGCGCGGCTCATAAGGTGGGCCGTTTCACAGGCACTTCGATGCCCGCCACCATCAAGGTGACGCTGTTGCAAACGGCCGCCACCACTTGATGCAATCGCCCGAGTTCATCGACGAAATGGCGAGCCTCGGGCGTCATCGGCGACAGGCCCATGCCGATTTCGTTGGAGACCAATACGACCGGGCCGGGCGCCTTTCTGACCGCTTGCGCGAAGCCTTCGATTGCGACTGCGATGCCAGTGGCGTCGAGTGCCTCGCCTTCCATCGGCATCAGCCAATTGGTAAGCCACAGCGTCAAGCAATCGACGACCACCAGCCGATGCGGCGCGCTCGCTTGCGCCACCGCAAACGCCAGCGCGCGCGGCTCTTCGATGGTCGCCAGGCCCCGAACACGCTCGGCGCGATCGGCCCGGTGACGGGAGATGCGCTCACGCATCTCCGCATCACCCGCCAAGGCCGTCGCGATCAGCACTGCCTCGCGGCCGGGCGCGGCCAGCCAGGCGTGCGCACGCTCTTCGGCGCAGCGCGACTTGCCGCTGCGCTGGCCGCCGAGGATCAGCTCGTGCATGGGATCAGAAGTGAACCCGCACCGATGCCGTCACCGCCCTGCCCGCTTCGGGGTAGATCGAACTCACCGCGCCGTTCACGCACGCGAACGCCTGCGTGTAGTACTTCTTGTCGGTGAGGTTGCTGATGCCGATGGCCAGTTCGGCCACGCTCCACTGGTAGGCGTAGCGAATGTCGGCGGTGGCGTAGCTCGGCATCTTGCAGGCGTTGTCGAAGTCCGGGTTTTGCGACGAGACCAGGTTCACGCCGCCATCGACGCGGTGCCCAGGCGCAGGCGACCAATCGCCACGCACGGAGAGCGTGTGGCGAGGCGTCAAGGGCACGTCTTTGCCGTCATGGGCACCCTCGGTGAAGCGTGCGCGCCGCGTCGCCGCGTTGACCCGCAGATTGGCGTTGGCGGCCAGCACCTGCGTCACTTCGAGTTCCAGCCCCTGGCGGCGCGTCGGGTCGAAGTTGACATTGGCGCCCGGGCCGAACGGGCCCACGCCATTCGGGTCGTAGCCGATCTCGTTCTTGAGTGCGCTGCGATACAGCCTCAGCTCGGCACGGCCGCCGGTGTAGTTCCAACGCGCACCCAGTTCGGAGTCACGCGAGGTTTGAGTCTTGAGCGGAACGCCAGGCGTGGTGAAGCCGAATTCGTCGACGTTGGCGAGGCGGAAGCTCCGGCCCGTTCTGCCGAACACCGACACGCCCGAAATGACTGGCTGCACGACACCAAGCTCCCATGCGTCCGGCCGCTCGTCGATCTTCGCCTCGGCGCTGCTGCTGTCCTTCTTGACGCGTTCGGTGCGCCAGCCAGCGCTCAACCGCGTGCCGGCTGCCAGCGTCACTTCGTCCTTCAGGTAGTAGGCCAGCGAGCGCTGATGCGACACCGATCCGAAGTCGCCCAACACGGTGCGCTTCCATTCGCCTTGGTCGATGCCGGCGGTGAAGCTGTTGGCGACCGAACCGAAGTTGGAGAGGTTCTTGAGACGCAGCGCCACGGTGCTGGCATCGACGTCGTAGTCGTAGGCAAAGCCGCTGTTGTCGCTCCGCAAGGACTTGTCGCGCCAACCCGCGTCGAGGCCGATCTGCCAACTGCCGAGCGTCGCTTCGCCGAAGACGCCTGTCCGGTTGTTGCGGATGCTGGCGTGGTCGTCGGGCGTGTTGGTCTGCTTCGGGTTGGCTTCGTATTGCGCTGTGGTAAGCGAGCCCGCGAGGCCGGTGTCGAGATGGTCGTAGGCATAGCGTGCGCCGGCCCGCAGCCAGTCGTTGCGCCACTGCCCGCTGACAGAGGCACCGTCGGTCCTCGAGCGGAAGTTGTCGCGGTGGTTGTCGGCATCGCGCTTGTTCGCGGACGCGTCGAGCGAGAAGTCACCCGCCACCAGCGTGGCGGTGCCGCGGCCTTCGCGCACGCCGTAGCTGCCGGCACCCGCATAGAGGTCAGCCTGATTCTTGCGCGCCACGCCGCGCCCGCCCTTGGTCGTGATGAGGATGACGCCACCGGTGGCACCTTCGCCATAGAGCACGGCGCCGCTGCCGCGGATGACTTCGATGCGTTCGACCGAATCGATGGCGATGCCCGAGAGCCGCGTGCCGCCCAGATCGGCTTCGCTGACGCGGATGCCATCGACGACGATGACCTGATTGCTGTCGGACGTGGTTCCGAAGCCGCGCAAATCCAGCGCGTAGTCGCCACCGCCGTAGAAATCGAGCCGGCCCGGCACGCCGAGCAGCTTCATGATGGCTTCGTTCACCGTCGTCACGCCGGATGCCTTGATCGCCTCCGCAGTCAACACGTTCACGCCGAACGGCAGATCGGCCGCGTTCTCGGCGAAGCGGTTCGCCGTCACCGTGACCGGGGGCAGTTGGCTGGCAGTTCCGCTGCTGCTTTGAGCGAAGGCACTTGGGGCGAAGGCGCCAGCGCACGCAGCGTAGACCAGCGATGTGGCGACAGCCGGAACAGCCGAACGGACGCGGGCGCGGCGAGACGCCGAGCGCACCGGTGAAAAAGCAGTCATGAAAGAGACTCACTGAACGAAGTCGTGTGCGCCCAGCTTCCCCGCGGGCGCGCACCTCTTGACACGTTGCTCGCGCAGCGCGCCGCCTTGCTGGCCGGTATCCGGGCTGACGGAGCGACCCTGGCGACCTTCCCGAAGGCGCGGGCCTTCAGTGGTGTGTGCGCTAGAGCTGAAGTGTCGATTGCGTGAATCGCTACTTCGTCCGCCGTACCGTTGCGGGGGCAGCGCAGATTCGGGGCTGCGAATAGCTGTGGAGCGACAGCCTCGCGATTTCCTTCTGCTTCCCGTTTAACTGTGCCGGCATGGACGCCGGCACGGGCACCAACGGGGCGCATTCTAGGAGAAGCCGTGCAGGTGGCGCCCTACAATCACGCTCCGCGCCCAGCACCCCACGACACCACGCCGCCTTGCCATGTCGAAGATCGATGAACTTGCAGACCGCGTCGAACGGCTGCTCTTGCGGCACGACGAACTGCACCGCACCAACGCCCTGCTCGACCAGCAACTGGCCGCCGTCACGCACGAGCGCGACAACCTCCGCTCGCGCCTGAACGCCGCGCGCAGCCGCATCGATGCACTGCTCGAGCGCCTGCCGGTCAACAGCCCGGCGCCGGCCGAAGCCGCCCCGGTGGCAGTGCCCGCCACATCCGACAAGAACGAAGCCGGGAGCGCGCCATGAAGCAGATGGAAGTCACCATCCTCGGCCAGAGCTACCTGCTTGGCTGCCCCGAAAACGGCGAGGCGTCGCTGCTCGAAGCAGTGAGCAGCGTCGACCGCGAAATGAGCGCGATCCGCGATGGCGGCAAGGTCAAGGCGCGTGAGCGCATCGCCGTGCTGGCTGCCCTCAACCTGGCCTTCGCGCTGGCCGAAAGGCCCGCTGCGCGCGCTTCGCAAACGGCGCTGGCGACCGAGATGCCGGTGCCCGCCGGCGAGGTCGACATCGACGGCCTGATCTCGCGAATCGATCAAGCCCTTGGTGCCGACGGGCAATTGCTCTGACGTTGTGGCCGCGTGCAGTTGCCACGTAGAATGAAATCGTCCGTCGCATTCGCGTGAGCTTTATATTTCCTTGAACCGATGCTCTTTGAGCAAGGGCTTGGAACATCGCCCGGTTGGTGTGATCGTCTCGCGTCAGATGAACCCGAAGCCGGGCTGACCTCGCCCACCTGAACTACCTGGGTTCAGGAATGCGGCTCATGGTTCGCGGCGGACACCTTATTTCTTCCCTCACCTACTCGACCTTCACTTTCGGATTCGCATGGCCTGCTGGTTGATGAAGAGCGAGCCGGGCGAATGCTCGATCGACGACCTCGCTGCCGCCCCCGCGCGCACGGTGCCGTGGGTTGGCGTTCGCAACTACCAGGCGCGCAACTTCATGCGCGACGCGATGCACGTCGGCGACGACGTCTTGTTCTATCACTCGTCGTGCCCGGAGCCGGGTGTGGTGGGGCTGGCAAAGGTCGCGAGCAAGGCCTATGCTGACGCCACGCAGTTCGATCCGGCCAGCCATTACTTCGACCCGAAATCGTCGCCCGATGCGCCGCGCTGGGTTCATGTGGACGTGAAGCTGGTGCGCAAGACGCGGCTGCTTTCGCTCGCCGACATGCGCGCCGCGACGGCGCTTGCCTCGATGGCCGTCTTGCAGCGCGGCAACCGGCTCTCGATCACACCGGTGACCGACGATGAATGGTCGGCCGTGGTGCATTTGCTGGGCGCTGCGTGATCTTCGGCCTGGAAGGCCAGTTGATCGTCGAACTCCTGGCACTCGGCTGCGCGGCAGGCTTTCTGGCAGGCCTGCTGGGTGTGGGCGGCGGCATGATGCTGGTGCCCTTTTTGACCTTCATCCTCTCGCACCGTGGCGTGGCCGCCGGGCCAGCGGTCAAGATGGCGATTGCGACTTCGATGGCGACCATCATGTTCACCTCGATGTCCAGCGTGCGCGCGCACCACCAGCGTGGCGCTGTGCGCTGGGACATCGTGCGCAACCTCGCGCCGGGCATCGTCATCGGTGGCCTGCTGGCCGGGGCCGGGGCGTTCTCGCTGGTCAAGGGTCAGGCGCTGGCGTTGTTCTTTGCGCTCTTCGTGGGTTATTCGGCAACGCAGATGTTGCGTGCGAAGAAGCCTCATACCTCGCACGGTTTGCCGGGTGCCGGCAAACAAGCTGCGGTCGGCGTGGGCATCGGCTTTGTCGCCGGGTTGGTGGGTGCGGGCGGCGCGTTCATGTCGGTGCCGTTCATGACCAGCGCCAACATCGCGATCCACAGCGCGGTGGCCACGAGCGCCGCACTCGGCTTTCCGGTGGCCGTGGCCAACACCGTCGGTTATGTGGCGGGCGGCTGGGGCATGCCGAGCGCGTTGCCAGGTGCGTTCGGTTATCTGTACTTACCGGCGTTGGTGATCATTTCGATCGCCAGCATGACATTGGCACCGCTGGGTGCTCGCGCTGCGCATGCGATGGACGTTCAGCAATTGAAGCGCGTGTTCGCGAGCTTGTTGTACCTGCTCGCGGCTTACATGCTCTACAAGGGCATCGCGGGATAAAGAAGCCGGACGGCACGCCTTGCACAGAGCAAGGCGGCGCGTCGCAGATCAGCCGAGTTCGAAGCGAATGCTCGCCAGCGTCACGTGATTACCACCGCGCTTTTGCGCTTCGACCAACGCCAGATCGGCGGCGGTCATCAGGTCGTCTTCGGTGTGGGCGGTGTGCGGAAAGCTCGCCACGCCCATCGAAACGGTGAAGCCCAGGTCACGCCCTTCCAGCACGACGATCTGCGTGGCGCACTGGCGCCGCAACCCTTCCATGCGCGAATGGGCCGTGGCCAGGCCAACGCCCGAGAGCAGCACTGCGAAGCGATCTTCTTCGAGCCGGCACGAGGCATCCATTGCCCGCGTGTTGCCGCGCAACAACCGGCCCAGCGCTTCGAACACGCGCAGCCGCGCCGGTGCGCCGAGGGCGGTGACGGCATCGCCCAGCGGATCCAGCGCGATCGACACGAGTGCGAATTCGCGGTGCTCGCGCGACGACAAGTCGACCTCGCGGCGCAACTGATCGTCGAAGTGCAGGCGCTGGTAGAGGCCTGTTGCGGTGTCGCGCATGCCTTGGTCCTGCGTCTCGCGGCGCAGCACTTCGGCCGCGGTTTGCTGCTGTTCGAGTTGAGCCAGCGCCTGCTGCAATTGCGTCTCCCGCTGATGGGCCGAGGTGAGTTCGGTCCAGGCGCTCAACAAGTGCCGCGCGGGTGAACCATCGGCGCGTGGCACGGGGATGCGCGCCACGCTGAACTCGCGCTTGACGCCGTCACGCTCGAAGCGCTGCTCACTCGTCGTGGCCATCGCATGCGCCAGCGCAGCGTGTTCAGCGGCGCGCACGGCAGTGACTTGCGCAGGCTCCATCAAATCGGCATCTGTCGCGCCGATCATGTCGACCGCGCTGCGGCCGAACAGCTCGGCCATGGCCGTGTTGACATGCACATAACGGCCGCTGCCGACTTCCTTGATGGATAGCAACACCTGCACGCGGTCAAGCGCCTGCAGCAAGACACCCGCAAAGCCAGCCTCGTTCGCATCGAGGGCGGCGGCCACGGATCGCGCCAGGGCGGCACCGGTACGCGACGACGATTCGTTCGTGTCGATCATCAGACAAAAATCCCCAAAAGGCAGCGAATCGAAGGCGACGTTGTCGGCCGGTTTGATATTGGTGGAGGGCGCGGGTGTTGGCAAGAAGCGCCAGCCCCAAAACCTGTAGAAAACGGGGTGATCCCCCTAGGATGATGATAGCCGCCTGCTCCTGACACACGCCCTATCGGGCACTGCTTCTCCTTGCACTGCAAGTGCCTGCTGCGGCCATGTGTGCGGAATGTCCGGTGCTGTCGGCTTTGTGCCAGCGCCCGCTCTTGTCGGTTGACTTGTCGGTGGGCTCGTCGTCACGGCTTGAAGCGGGCCTGAAAATTGCGAAGCTCCTCGTGGGAGACATGAATGGGTATCGCCAGCTACATCAAGGAAATCGGCCGCGGCAAAGAAGGCGCCCGCTCGTTGAGCCAGGCGCAAGCCCATGACCTGATGAGCCAGGTGCTGGACGGCCAGGTCACCGATCTGGAGATCGGCGGCTTTGCGCTCGCGATGCGCATCAAGGGTGAATCGGTCGCCGAACTGGCGGGCTTTCTCGAGGCCGTGCACGAGCGCTGCATCCCCGTGCGGCCTACACATCCGACCATCGTGCTGCCGTCGTACAACGGCTCGCGCAAGCTGCCCAACCTGACCGCGCTGCTGGCGCTGCTGCTCGCGCAGGAAGGCGTGCATGTGCTCGTCCACGGCCCGACGCAAGACCCGAACCGCGTGACCACGGCCGAGATCTTTCGTGACCTCGGCCTGCCGTGCGCCAACGACGCGACCGAGATCGAATACGCATGGGAGCGCCGCGAGCCGGTCTTCATCCGCACAGAAGCGCTGTGCCCGCCGCTGGCGCGGCTGCTCGATGTGCGCCGCGTCGTCGGCCTGCGCAACTCCGGCCACACCGTCGCCAAGCTGCTCGCGCCCTGCCGAACCGGCGCCTCGATGCGCGTCGTCAACTACACGCATCCCGAATACGGCACGATGCTGACCGAATTCCTCGCGCTGATCGGCGCCGACGCGATGTTGATGCGTGGCACCGAAGGTGAGCCGGTGGCCGACCCGCGCCGCAACCCCAAGCTCGATGTGTTCATCGCCGGCCAAGCCCGGCCAGACCTTTCGCGCCCGGCCCACGAAGGCGTGCTGACCGAACTGCCAGTGCTGCCGCGCAGCAACGATGCCGCCACGACGGCCCTCTACATCCAGTCGGTCGTGAGCGGCGAAAAGCCTGCGCCCTCGCCGATCGCGCGTCAGGTCGAATGCCTGAAACAGGCGCTCGCGGCGATTGCACCGGCGGCGCAGGAGAAAACCGCCTGAGCCCCGCACATCAGGCGTGACAGCGGCTGCGCATAATGCGCCGCACATGAAACTGGACTTCGACGCCGTCATCATCGGCGCAGGCGCCGCCGGGTTGCATTGCGCCGGCATGGCGGGCCAGCGGGGCTTGCGCGTGCTGCTGATCGACCATGCGCAGAAGCTTGCCGAGAAGATCCGCATCTCGGGCGGCGGGCGTTGCAACTTCACCAATCGTTACACCGAGCCATCGAACTTCGTCTCGGCCAACCCGGATTTCTGCCGCTCGGCGCTCGCACGCTACACGCCGCAAGACTTCATCGCGCTGCTGCAACAACACCGCATCGCCTGGCACGAAAAGCACAAGGGCCAGCTCTTTTGCGACGACAGCAGCGACGACATCATCACCATGCTCGCGCGCGAATGCGATCAGGGCCGGGTGACGCGCTGGCAGCCGTGCGCGGTCGAGGCGGTGCGTTCTACCGACGGCGGCTACGAACTCGACACCGCGCGCGGCACGGTGCGATGCGCGCAGTTGGTGATCGCGACCGGCGGTTTGTCGATCCCGAAAATCGGCGCGACGGACTTCGGCTACCGATTGGCGCGGCAGTTCGGGCACAAGGTCAAGGAGACGCGTCCTGCCCTCGTGCCGTTGACCTTCGACGCGGCAGCCTGGGCGCCGTTCGTCGCGCTCGCCGGCCTTTCACTGCCGGTCACGGTGCAGACCGGCAGCGGCAAGGCACGCGGCGAGTTTCACGAGGATTTGCTATTCACCCACCGCGGGCTGAGCGGGCCAGCGATCCTGCAGATTTCGAGCTTCTGGCAGCCGGGCTCGCCCTTGTGCGTCGATCTAGCGCCCGGTGTCCATCTCGCGGCGTCATTGCTGCAAGCCAAAACCGATTCACGCCGAAAGCTTGTCAACGAACTGGCCGAACTCATCCCACGCCGCCTCGCCGATGCCTGGCTCGCGCCCGCGCCTGAACTCGCCGAACGAACGCTGCCCGAGCAGCGCGACCGTGATTTGACCCAGCTCGCCCAGCGCCTCCAGGCCTGGGCGTTGACGCCGAACGGCACCGAGGGTTACCGCAAGGCCGAGGTGACGGCAGGCGGCGTCGACACGCGCGAACTCAGCTCGCAGACGATGGAAAGCCGGCGCGTGGCTGGCCTTTATTTCATCGGCGAAGTGGTGGATGTGACCGGCTGGCTGGGCGGCTACAACTTCCAGTGGGCCTGGGCCAGCGCCGCGGCCTGCGCGCGGGCGATGACCACCGCGCCCGCAACTTCCGCGCACGCGGCCTGAGAGCAGTTGCACAGCCGGTTTTGCCGGGCTATAATCGTCGTCTTTGCGGGCAACAGATACGTACCGCGATTGGTGAGCCAACACCGAGCACACCTGAATTTTTAGGATCCAACCTTTACATGACTACGATTCGCGTCAAAGAAAACGAGCCATTCGACGTGGCACTGCGCCGCTTCAAGCGCACCATCGAGAAGCTCGGCCTGCTGACCGATCTGCGTGCGCGTGAGTTCTACGAAAAGCCTACGGCAGAGCGCAAGCGCAAGAAGGCAGCCGCGGTCAAGCGCCACTTCAAGCGCGTTCGCAGCATGCAATTGCCCAAGAAGCTGTTCTAAACATTGCTTCTGTAGCACCGGCTCTCGGCCTCACCGCCCGGTTCCGGTGATCGACAGGCCCGCGCTCAGCGGGCTTTGTTGTTTCTGCAGCTCGAATCGCCTCGGTGGCTCGATGATTGTCATGACCTTGTGGAGCGCGCGATGAGCCTCAAAGACCAGATCACCGAAGACATGAAAACCGCCATGCGCGCCAAGGACTCGGCGCGCCTGTTGACCATCCGCGGCCTGCTTGCCGCCTGCAAGCAGCGCGAGGTGGACGAGCGCATCACGCTCGACGACGCGGCCGTGATCGCCATCGTCGACAAGCTGGTGAAGCAGCGCAAGGATTCCATCACCCAGTTCACCGCCGGCAACCGGCCCGACCTGGTCGAGAAGGAAGCCGCGGAGTTGCAAGTGCTGGAGGGCTATTTGCCGCAACGCTTGGGCGCCGACGAAGTGGCCGCCGAAGTCGCCAAGGTCGTCACTGAGCTGACCGCCGAACTCGGCCGTGCGCCCGCCGCCGCCGACATGGGCAAGGTGATGGGCGCCGTCAAGACGCGCCTGGCCGGCAAGGCCGACATGGGCGTGGTCTCCGCGGCCGTCAAGCGCGCGCTGAACCCCTGAACCCGAGCGCAGCAAACCACAACAGAACGCAGAACGAGGAGCACCGACCATGACCGCACTGACCGCCAATGCCCTGAGCGCCGATCTCAGCGTTTCGCCGCAACTCGAACCTGGCGCCATGGCTGCGGTGGCCGCCGCAGGGTTCAAGAGCGTGATCAACAACCGGCCCGATGGCGAAGGCGGTGCGGCCCAACCGACCTCGGCGCAAGTCGAAGTGGCGGCGCGCGCTGCGGGGCTGGAGTACGTGCACCTGCCGGTACTGCCTGCCGTTCAATCGCCGGAAGAAATAGCCCGCTTCGCCGAGTTGCTGGCGACGCTGCCCAAGCCCATTCTCGCGTTCTGCCGCTCTGGCGCGCGCTCGACCAAGCTCTACAACGCTGCGCGCTCGGCCTGAATTTCGACTGAACCGCGGCGGCCGAACCTGCCGCGCCGTTTCGCCAAGGTGACGCGGCACCAGCAGCGTCGTCAGCCGCCCATGTAGGCAGCCACCACCTTCGGGTCGCTTAGCAGCTTGTTGGCGGCATCGTTGAGCACGATGCGGCCGCTCTCGATCACATAGCCGTGGCTCGCGACCTTCAGCGCCTGGCGCACGTTCTGCTCGACGAGAAAGATCGTCAGCCCGTCGCCGTTGATCCGGCGCAACGTGCGGAAGATGTCCTGCACGATGATCGGCGCGAGGCCCATCGACGGCTCATCGAGCAGCAGCAGGCGCGGCTTGGCCAGCAGCGCGCGGCCGATGGCCAACATCTGCTGCTCGCCCCCCGACAGGTTGCCCGCCAATGCGTCGATGCGCTCCTGCAAGCGTGGGAACAAGCTCAGCACCCGCTCCAGATCACCGGCAATCGCGCTGCGGTCCTTGCGGCGGTAGGCGCCGAGTTCCAGGTTCTCGCGCACCGTCAGCGTGGTGAGGATCGCGCGGCCTTCGGCCACTTGAATCAACCCGCGCTCGACGATCTGGTGCGTCTTCAGCCGCGTCAGCTCTTCGCCCTCGAAACGGATCGAGCCCGCCTTAGGTTTGATCAGCCCGGAGAGCGCAAGCAACGTTGTCGACTTGCCCGCGCCATTGGCGCCGACCAGCGTGCGGATCTCGCCGGCATTGATCTCGAAATCGATGCCCTGCACCGCTTCGATGTGGCCGTAGGAAACCTCCAGCCCCTTGACTTCGAGCAGCGCCGTCATGCGTCGGCCTCCGCCGAGAGTGGTTCTTCGTCGTCCTCGCGGCCCAGATAGGCTTCGATCACATCGGGGTTGTTCTTGATCTCGTCCGGCGTGCCCTCGGCAATGATGCGGCCGAAGTTGAGCACCGCGATGCGTTCGCACAGGCCCATGACGAAGCGCATGTCGTGTTCGATCATGAAGATGGTGTAGCCGCGTTTGGCGATCTGCTGGATCTGCGCCATCAGCTCGACCTTCTCACCCGAATTCATGCCGGCGACCGGCTCGTCGAGCAGCAACAACCGCGGCTTGGTGGCGAGCGCGCGCGCGAGTTCGAGCTTGCGCTGCTCGCCGTAGGAAAGGTTGTCGGCGATGTCGGCCGCCTTGTGTTCCAGCCCGACCCACGAGAGCAGCTCATGCGCGCGTTCACGCGACTGCCGCTCCTGCGCGCGAAAGCCCGGCAGCGAAAACAGCAGCGCCGGCACGCCGTAGTCGAGATGCGCATGCATGCCGACGACCACGTTCTCGAGCAGGCTCATCTCCTTGAAGATACGGATGTTCTGGAAGGTGCGGCCCAGGCCCTGGCGCGTGATCTGGTGCGGCTTCACGCCGACGAGGCTCCTGCCGTCAAGCTCGATCGCGCCGCCGCTCGGTGCGAGCAAGCCGGTGATCAGGTTGAAGACCGTCGTCTTGCCCGCACCGTTTGGCCCGATCAGGCCGAAGACCGAACCGGCCGGCACCTCGAAGCTCACGTCCTGCAAGACGCTCAGGCCGCCGAAGCGTTTGGAGACTTGGTGGAGCTTGAGCATCAGCGCGCTCCGCTCACGGCCGCTGCCTTGCGCGGCGCGCGCGAGAACCATTGCCGAAAGCGCATCGGATCCCACAGGCCCTTGGGCAAGAACAGCACGATCAACACCAGGATCGCGCCGTTCATCATCGTGCGGAAGTCCTTGAAGCTGCGCAGCAGTTCGGGCAGCAGCGTCACGATCAACGCGCCGAGCACCGGGCCGGTGAGACCGGACGTGCCGCCCAGGATCGCCATCGTGAGGATGTCCACGCCGCGGTCGAAACCGAACTCGCTCGGCCCGATGAAAAACGTGAGGTGTGCGTTCAACGCACCGGCCAGGCCGGCGATGCCCGCGCCAAGCGCGAAGGCCAGCATCTTGTGCGCGAGCACGCCGATGCCCATCAGCGAAGCGGCGACGCCGTCTTCCTTGATCGCCTCGAAGGCACGCCCGATGCGCGAGCGGCGCAGGCGCCACAGGATCAGCAGCACCGCCACCAGCGCTACCACCACATGCCACCACTGCGTGAGCTGCGGAATGCCATTGAGGCCCAACGCGCCACCGGTCAGCGATTCGGCGTTGAGGATGAGCACGCGCACCACCTCGCCAAAGCCGAGTGTCGCCATCGCGAGGTACACACCCGAGAGGCGCAGCGTCGGCCCCCCGATGAGCAAGGCGACCAGCGTGGGCGCCGCGATGCCACCGGCCAACGCCACCGAAAACGGCGCCCCGTAGTTCATCGTGAGGATCGACGCGGTGTAGGCGCCGATGCCCATGAACGCCGCGTTGGCCATGGCCAGCAATCCGCACGAGAGCGTGAGCCAGATCGAAAGCGCCAGCAACGCGTTGATGCCGATCGTCAGCACCAGGTTGCTGTAGATGGACCAGAAGTTGTCGAACCATTCCATGGTTTTTGAGGCCTCAGGCTTTGCGTTCCAGCACCTTGCCGAACATGCCTTGCGGGCGCAGCAGCAGCACGAGGAACAGCAGGCCGAAAGCGACGGCGTCGCGCATTGTCGAGCCGATGTAGGCCACCGACATCACTTCGGCAAAGCCCAGGAACAAGCCGCCGAGCAGGGCGCCGCGGATGTCGCCCATGCCGCCCAAGATGATGACCGCGATGCCCTTGTGCAGCATCGGCTGGCCCATCAGCGGGAACACGGCGTTCGAATACAGCGCGATCAACACACCGCTGATGCCGCCGAGCGCCGCAGCAGTAAACGAGGTCAGGTAGAACAGGCCTTCGACATTGATGCCCAGCAGCGAGGCCGCCTTGGGCGATTCGGCGATGGCGCGCAGCGCACGGCCGAGCTGCGTCTTGCGCATCACTATCAACAACCCCGCCATCAACGCGAACGAGAGCGCGACGATCGCCACTTCGAGCACACTGATCTGCACGCCGGCAAAGTGCAGTTGCTGATCGGGCACGAGGTCGCTGGGGAAGCGCAGGTTCTCGGCGCCGAACACACCTTGCGAGGCGCTGTTGAAGAAGATCGCGATGCCGATGGTCGCGATCATCGGGATCAGGTGTGGCGCATTGCGGTTGCGCAGCGGCCGCAGCACCAGATAGTCGATCGCTAGTCCGACGACGCCGCTGATGACAAACGCGACGATCAACGCGCCCCACATCGGCAGCGCCAGGTGCGTGACGGCCTGCAGCGCCGCATAAGCGCCCAGCATGAAGACCGCGCCGTGCGACAGGTTGATCACGCCCAGCACGCCGAAGACCAGCGTAAAGCCGAGCGCGAACAGCGCATAGACGCAGCCGAGCGAGAGGGCGTTGACGAGTTGTTGTTCGAGCATGTGGATGGTGGGCTTCAGTCGAAGCGGGGCCGCCGCCGCGCCGGGCCGCCCCAAGCAAGGCGGCCATCCCCTCGGGGGGATCGGCTGCGGTACACCGCAGCCGAGGGGCTTCATTTCTCGATGGAGTACTTGCCGTCTTTGGTGACAGCGACGATGGCCGCCTGCTGCGCATCGAACCCAGCCGGCTTGCCGCTCTTGTCCACCGCCTGGCGGAACTTGAACGCGCCCGTGGCGCCCGTCCACGTGACGGCCGGCAGCGCATCGCGCAGCGCCTTGCGGTCGGCTTCCAGGTTGCCACTCAGCTTGATCTTGCCGATGGCTTGCGAGGCGATGTACATGGCGTCGTAAGCCTGCGCGCCGAACTGGTCGGGCGCGGCCTTGTACTTCTGCGTGTAGGCGACGACGAAGTGCTGGTTTTCCTTGGTCTGGTTGCCCAGCGCCCACGGGCTGCCGACCCAGAGGTTGTCGCTCTTTTCCTTGGCCAGATCGAAGATCTTGACCGAGTTCATGCCATTGCCGCCGATGAACGGCAAGTTGATGCCCAACTGGCGCGCCTGCACCATGATGGGCGCGCCTTCGGCGATCAAGGCCGAGAGCACGATCGCATCGGGGTTGCTCGCCTTGATCTTGGTGAGTTGCGCCTTGAAGTCGACATCGCCCTTGGCGAAAGTCTCGGTCGTGGTGACGGGAATCTTCAGGTCGTCGAGTGCCTTCTTGAAGGCGTCGAAACCGCTCTTGGTGAACACATCGTCATTGCCGTAGAGCACGGCGACCTTCTTGATGTTCGCGTGCTTGGCGGCGACGCGCAGCGTCTCGGGCAGCACATCGGCTTCGGTCACCGAATTGCGGAAGACGTGGTCGCCGATCGAGGTGATGCCGTCGGCCGTGTTCGAGGTGCCGAAGACGACGATCTTCGCGGCCTGCGCGATCGGGTCGGCGGCCTGGGCGGAGTTGGAGAGCGTCGGCCCGAAGATCATCAAGACCTTGTCTTGAAAGATCAGCTTCTTGAAGACGTCGATCGCCTGCTCTTTCTTGCCTTGTTCATCTTCGAACTGAATGGCAATTTTGTTGCCCTTGACGCCACCGGCGGCGTTGATCTCGTCGACGGCCAATTGGAAGCCGTTCCTGATCGACTGGCCGTACTGGCCGGCCGGGCCGGAGAGGGCTTCGGCGGCGCCAATTTTGATGTCGGCGGCGTAGCTCGCCGCGGCGAAGCTGGCGGCGGCGAGCGCGACCACGAGCGGGCGTGAGCGGAGGGCGAAGGCGAAAGTCATGAATGAGTCTCCAGACAAGGGGAATGGCTCTGCACGGCGCGAATCCCGTATGGAACCAGAAGGGTCCGCGTCCGGCGAGCAACTGGCTCGGGAAAGCCCGCGATTATCGCGTGTCGCGCGGTGTCAGCTGCCTGCTATCTTCATCCGCTCGATCAGCACCGAGCCGATGGTCTTGCTGCCCATGGTGTAGGCATCGGCGCCGACAGCTGCAATCGCCTTGAACATGTCGCGCAGGTTGCCGGCGATGGTGATCTCTTCGACCGGGTACTTGATGCGGCCTTTTTCGACCCAGAAGCCGGCCGCCCCGCGCGAGTAATCGCCGGTCACGTAGTTGACGCCCTGGCCCATCAGCTCGATGACGAAGAGCCCGCGGTCGAGCTTGCGCAGCATCGCGTTCAGGTCGTCGGCCGGGTCGGTGAGCCGGCTGGTGAGCGAGAGGTTTTGCGAGCCGCCGGCGTGGCCTGTGGTGCGCATGCCGAGCTTGCGCGCCGAATACGTCGAGAGAAAGTAGCCCTGCACCACGCCACCGCGCACCACATCGCGCGCCTGGGTCGTCACGCCTTCGTCGTCGAACGGCGCGCTGCCCTTGCCGCGCGGCAGGTGCGGGTCTTCATGGATGTCGATGTGGTCGGGCAGCACCTGCACGCCCAGGCTCTCGTGCAGAAAGGTCGACTTGCGGTAGAGCGCGCCGCCGCTGGTCGCCTGCACATAAGCGCCGAGCAGGCCGCTGGCGAGCGACGATTCGAACAGCACCGGCACTTCGCAGGTCTTGATCTTGCGCGACTTGAGGCGTGAGAGCGCGCGCTCGGCGGCGTAGCGGCCCACGGCTTCGGGGGCAGCCAATTCATCCGGCGAGCGCATGGAGGTGTACCAGGCGTCGCGCTGCATGTCGTCGCCGTTCTTGCCGGGCAGCGAAGCGATCGGCGCGACCGAGACCGAATGCCGCGAGCTGGCGTAACCACCGCGAAAACCACGGCTGTTGCCGGCAAAGAAGTGCGATTGCTGCGCCGAGACGCCCGCGCCTTCGGAATTGGTGATGCGGGGATCGACGGTCAACGCCGCCGCTTCGCAGCGCTGCGCGAGCTTGAGCGCGCCTTCGGCATCGATGGCCCAGGGGTGAAACAGGTCGAGGTCGCGCGTGGCGGCTTCGCCGAGCGCCATGTCTTCTTGCTCGGGCAGGCCGGCGGCCACGTCTTCGGCGGTGAAGCGGGCGATGTCGTGCGCGGCGCGAACCGTCTGCTCCAGCGCGGCGCGTGAAAAATCGGACGTGCTCGCGTTGCCGCGGCGCTGGCCCATGTAGACGGTGACGCCCATGGACTTGTCGCGGTTGCGCTCGACGTTTTCGACCTCGCCCTTGCGCACCGAGACCGACAGCCCCACGCCTTCGGAGACTTCGACGCCCGCATCGCTCGCCCCCAACGACTTGGCGAAGGCCAACGCATCTTCCACGTACTGCTGGAACTGGTCGCGCGAGTACGCGAACCCGGCGGGCGGCGTGGAGGCAGTGGCTTGCTTCGAAGGCATGTGGCGGAAACGTGCGAAGTGATGGGGGGAGCGAAGCTTATGATACCCAGCCCCTATCACCCCGAGGCGCCCTCCCCGATGCCCGTCGACGAAATCATCGATCCGGACGACGAAGCCGAAGCCGGCTCATCCAATATGTCGCCAGAACTTTCGGCGCTGTTGCGGCCGAGCAAGACGCGCATGAAGCAGGCCTCGCACGAACTGCAGGCGTTGGGCGAAGCCGTGGTCGCGCTGCCCGATGACCGCATCGCCGGGCTGCCGATTTCGGAGCCGCTGCTCGATGCGATCCGCGAATTCAAGCGCACCCGTTCGTTCGAAGGCAAACGCCGGCAGATGCAGTACATCGGCAAGCTGATGCGGCGCAACGACGTGGCGCCGATCCAGCAGGCAGTCGACGACATGCGGCTCGGCCGCGCCAAGGATTCGCTCGCGCTGCACGAGGCCGAGCGCTGGCGTGCCGAGTTGATCGCCGACGACGATGCCGCCACGCGCTGGATCGCCGAGAACCCGCAAACCGACGTGCAGCAGCTTCGCAGCCTGATCCGCGCGGCGCGGAAGGACGCCTCGCTGGTGCCCGAAAAACGCAGCGGCCGCGCCTACCGCGAGCTGTTCCAGTTCATCAAGCAACAGCAGCCTTCCGACGACGCATGACCGGGACCGCCATGACGCCAAACGCCAGCCTCGATGACGCAAGAGCGGACCCCAAAGCGCACACCAGAGCGGACACCCAAGCCGCCGAGCCGGTACGCATCGGACTGGTCTCTGTCAGCGACAGAGCCTCCAGCGGCGTTTATGCAGACATGGGAATTCCAAGCTTGCAAGACTGGCTGACGCGCGCCGTCACCAACCCGATCATCTGGGACACGCGCCTGATTGCCGACGACGAGGCCACCATCGCCGCCACGCTGCGCGATCTGGTCGATGTTGCCCGCTGTGATCTGGTGTTCACCACCGGCGGCACCGGCCCGGCGCCGCGCGACGTGACACCCGAGGCCACGCTCGCCGTCGCCGACAAGTTGATGCCCGGCTTCGGCGAACAGATGCGCCAGATCAGCCTGAACTTCGTGCCGACGGCGATCCTCTCGCGCCAGACTGCTGTCATCCGCGGCAAGGCGCTGATCGTCAACCTGCCCGGCCAGCCGAAATCGATTGCGGAGACGCTCACCGGCCTGCCCGATGCCACGCCCAAGGTTCACGGCATCTTTGCGGCGGTGCCGTATTGCGTCGACCTGATCGGCGGGCCTTACATCGAAACCGATCCTGCGGTGTGCAAGGCCTTCCGGCCCAAATCGGCCCAGCGGCCGGCGCGCGCATGACCGCGGCTGTGGTGCTCGCAGGTTCGCGGCGGGTGTCGTCGCTCTCTCTTTCGTCACTCGCTATGTTGCTGGTAGCGACGCTCGCGGTTGCGTCGGTGCCGGCCGGCGCCGAAGAGACCACGGTCGAGTGGACCGTGACCGACGGCGACACGCTCACCAGCCTCTCCAGCAACCTGCTCGTCTCGCCGCAGGCCTGGCGCGAGGTGGCGCGCCTCAACCGCCTGCCCGACCCGGCCTACGTCGTGCCCGGGCAGGTGCTGCGCATCCCCTTGCGCCTTGTCAAATCGACGGCGATCGAGGCGCGGGTCCTCAGCGTCGTCGGCGATGTTCGCGCCGGCGGAAACCCCGTGACCGAAGGCAGCCCGCTGCCCGAAGGTCAGGCGCTGCAGACCGGCGCGGGCAGCTCGGCGGTCGTCCAGTTGGGCGACGGCTCGCGGGTGCAATTGCCGCCGTCGTCGCTGGCCGAAGTCGTGGCCAACCGGCAGTACGGCGCGGCGCCGGGCGCGGTGCCGGTGGGCGCGGGCTCGGCCAGCGGGCCGACGGCGAGCTGGTTCGCCGGCGCGCTGCGTGTGCTGCGCGGATCGATCGAGGTGTTCGCGACCAAGGTCTTGCGGGCCAAGCCGCTCGAAGTCACCACGCCGACAGCCGTGGTCGGCGTGCGCGGCACCCACTACCGCGTGACGGTGGGTGAGGCGGCAGCGCAGCCCACGCGCTCCGAGGTGCTGGAAGGCCTGGTGCGCTTCGAGCGCGCCGACCGCGTCTTCGGCGCCGATCTGGCCGCAGGCTACGGAGCGACCATCGACACCGCCGTGCCGGCGCCCATCGTCAAGCGCCTGCCCGGCGCGCCGAATCTGTCTGCTGTGCCGGCCCGTTTCGAGCGGCCGCTGGTGCGCTTCGAGCTGCCGGGAGAAACCTTGGCCGTCCGCGTGCAGGTGGCGCAGGACAGCGCCTTCCTGAAGCTGGTGAGCGATCAGCGCGTGCCGGCTGGCACCGACGTGCGCATCGCAGGGCTGGAAGATGGCAACTGGTTCCTGCGCGCCCGCCGCGTCAAAGCGAGCGAACTCGAAGGCTTCGACGCCACGCGCCCCTTCGTGCTGAAGGCGCGGCCGGAACCGCCGGCCACGCTCACGCCGCGCGCGTCGGGCAAACAGACCGCCGGCACCGTGCAGTTCGCGTGGGCGCAGAACACCGAGGCGCGCGATGCCCGATTGCAGGTCGCCGAAGACGCCGCGTTCACACGTTTGGTGCTCGACAAGGACCGCATCGCGGAAGCCTCACAAGCGCTGCCGATGGTCACGCCCGGCACCTACTACTGGCGTATGGCCAGCGTGCGTGCCAACGGCGATCACGGGCCCTTCGGTGACCCGCTGAGCTTCGAGCTGCGCCCGCAGCCCGAGCCACCGAAAGGCGGGCTCGATCCGGATGGCAAAGGCATCGTCGTGCGCTGGAGCGGCCGGCCACAAGACCGCCAGCGCGTACAGTTCGCGCGCGACATCGGCTTCACGCAACTCGTGGCCGAAGAGGAGATCGCGCAGCCGGAATGGAGCTTCACCCGGCCAGCCGAGCACGGCGGGTATTTCTTCCGCTACCGCACCGTCGAGCCGGATGGCTTCGTGAGCGACTGGAGTTCGCCGCTCACGATCGAGATCCCGCTCGACTGGAACCCGCTGCTGCTGCTGGTGCCGCTGATCCTGGTGCTTTGATGCTGGCGCGTCGAAGATGATGACGTGACCCGCGGCTGACGCGCCCTCGCGTCAGCCGAACCTCACTTCACCAGCCGGTTCAACCGCACCGCGTCGAAGTGCCCGGTGACCTGCGCATCCTGAGGCACGCAGTCTTCCGACGGCAGTTCGCGCGAACGGGCCGAGAGCTTTTCGATGGCCTGCCAGAGCAACATGATCTGGTGCTCCTGCCCCGAGGCGTTGTCGATCAGCCCTTTCATGGCCTGCGACACCGGGTCGTCACCCTGCGTGATGCCATAGGCCGAAAAGCCCATCTTGGCCGCCGCCGCCTCGCGCGCCGCGTCGTTCGCCTTGTCGAGGATGCGGGCAGGGTTGCCCACCGCCGTGGCGCCCGCCGGCACCGGTTTGACGACGACCGCGCTCGAACCGATTCGCGCACCATCCCCCACCGTGAAGCCGCCCAGCACCTGCGAATTGGCGCCGACGATCACACCGCGGCCCAGCGTGGGGTGGCGCTTGGTGCCCTTGCCGAGCGAGGTGCCGCCCAGCGTCACGCCCTGGTAGATGGTGCATTCGTCGCCGATCTCGGCGGTTTCGCCCACCACCACGCCCATGCCATGGTCGATGAAGACTCGCCGGCCGATCGTCGCGCCCGGGTGGATTTCGATGCCGGTCAGGAAGCGGCCGAACTGCGAAGTGAAGCGTGCCAGCCAATGCAGCCCACGCGCGCGGAACCAGCTTGCCCGGCGATGCAGGATCAGCGCGTGGATGCCGGGGTAACAGGTCAACACCTCCCATGCGCTGCGCGCGGCGGGGTCGCGTTCGAGGATGCAGGCAATGTCTTCGCGGAGGCGCTGGAACATGGGAGTGGGGAGAAGTCGCACCGGGGATCGGCGCGGGGCAATCAGTTTAGCGTTCGGGGGCTTTTCTTGCTGACGGCGGCTCAGTCTTTGGTCCCCCGCTCCCGCTTCTCGATCGCCCGCGCCACGCCGCGAAGGATGTTGAGTTCTTCCACGTTGATCTGCGCGCGGTTGAGCAACTGCTGCAGGCGCGGCATCAGCTTCTTGGGCGTGGCCGGGTCGAGGTAGTCGATCTCCACCAGCACGCGCTGCCAGTGGTCGAGCAGGCCTTGCAGCGCGGTGCCGTCGGCCAAGGCCACATCGGCGGTGCGCGATGTCACGGTGAAGCCGCCTAGCGCCTGGCGCCAGTCGTAGGCGATCAATTGCACCGCTTGCGCGAGATTCAGTGAGCCGTAGCCGGCACCGGTCGGGATGCTCAGGCAGGCATGGCAGCGGTAGACATCGTCGTTGCTCATGCCGAAGCGCTCCGAGCCGAAGACGAAGGCCACGCGGTGCCCGGAAGCCGAGAGCGAACCGAACAAAGCGCGCGGCGCAAAGGTCGGCGGGCCGAAATCGCGCGGCGTCATGGCCGTGGCGCAGGCGTGGGTGATGCCATCGAGTGCGTCGAGCAAAGTGGGCACGATGCGCGCGGTTTCCAGCACATCGGTCGCGCCGCTGGCCATGGCGAGCGTCTCGTCGTGGGTCAGCACGTCCGGGTAGCGCGGTGCCACAAGCACCAGGTCGGTGAAGCCCATGACCTTCATCGCCCGCGCGGCCGCGCCCACGTTGCCGGGGTGGCTGGTATTGATCAGCACGAAGCGCGTGGGGTCGGGTGAGGGCATGGAGGGTACGCGAGGGGTGGCGGGTAAAATTCGCATTATCGGCAGCGGGTTTCCACGCCCCTGCCGGGTGCGCATCACGCGCCGCCGTTCTTTCTCCTCGTCAGCCCACTTCCGTAGACCACAGGCCGCCCCATGTCGCAAGCGCTCCACCCCATGCTCAACATCGCCATCAAGGCGGCCCGCAGCGCCGGGGGCATCATCAACCGGGCCTCGCTCGATCTCGACATGCTCAAGGTCAACACCAAGTCGCCCAACGACTTCGTGACCGAGGTGGACCACAAGGCCGAGGCCATCATCATCGAGACTTTGCTGGGCGCCTACCCGGGCCACGGTATCCTGGCCGAAGAGTCGGGCCGCTCGCATGGCGCCAAGGACAGCGATTACGTCTGGATCATCGACCCGCTCGATGGCACCACCAACTTCATCCACGGCTTTCCGGTCTACGCGGTCTCGATCGCACTGGCCTTCCGCGGGCAGTTGCAGCAGGCCGTCGTCTACGACCCGACGCGCAACGACCTGTTCTATGCCTCCAAGGGCCGTGGCGCCTTTTTGAACGACAAGCGGCTGCGCGTTTCCAAGCGCACGCGGCTGACCGAATGCCTGGTCGGCACCGGCTTTCCGTTCCGCAAGGGCGACAACTTCAAGCGCTACATGCAGATGATGGAAGCCATCATGCCGGCCTGCGCCGGGCTGCGCCGCCCGGGCGCTGCGGCGCTCGATCTTTGCTACGTGGCTGCAGGCTACACCGATGGTTTCTTCGAGACCGGCCTGAGCCCGTGGGACGCCGCCGCCGGCGCCTTGATGATCACCGAGGCCGGCGGCCTGATCGGTAACTTCACCGGCGAGTCGGACTTTCTGTACCAGCGCGAAGTCGTTGCCGGCAGCCCCAAGATCTACGGCCAACTGGTGACGCTGCTGAGCCCCTTCACGCGCATCTTGTCCGACGAACCCGCTGCGGCCGGGCAAAGCCCCAAGGCCACCTTGACGCCCGAAGCCGCGCTGGCCGCGCAACTGGCGGGCGACAAGGGCGATGGCCAGAAGGTCGAGCCGACGGAAGAAGCCGCGCCGGCCGTCGTCAGACGAGCGCCCACCCGCATCAGCAAGGAAAGCATGGCGCGCGAGAAGCAGGCCACGGCCGAGGCGGATCGCAAGTCGTCGGCGCCGCGCCCGCGCGTACCGCGGGGCGACGTGCCGTTCTGATCCCGGGCGACCGCTCTTCGAAACCGTTCACAAACCGCGCTGCCC
>JAMFRW010000424.1 GCA_026224975.1 Rhodoferax sp.
ACGCGCTGGCGAAGTTGCTTGCGCAAGGCGGCATCGGCGTGGGCCACATCGGCGCCGCCGAGTTGCAGCGTGCCCGAGGTGGGCGTCTCGATCATCGTGATCTGCCGCGCCAGCGTGCTCTTGCCGCAGCCCGATTCGCCCACGACCGCCAGCGTGCGCCCGGCGTGCAGTTCGAACGACACGCCATCGAGCGCGCGGGCGATGGCCTTGGGTTTCAGGAAGCCTTGCGAGACGGGATAGTGCTTGGCGAGCGCGCTCGCTTCGAGCACCGCGGCTTCGGATGACGTGCCGCTCATGGTCGCACCCCGCCGGGCGGAATGGGTGAACGCATCACCGCCGCGCCGCGTGGCGGAGTGGACGGCGGCGCGAGCGGAAAGAAGCAGCGCGCCTGGCGTCCCGCATCGCCATACAGCGCCGGCTCCTCGACAAGGCACCGCGCCTGCACATAAGCGCAGCGCGGCGAGAGCAGGCAGCCGGCCGGCCGGTCGTACGCACCGGGCACCATGCCGGCCATCGAACTCAGCCGGCGCTTGCCGATGTTGTGTTCGGGCAGGGCCGACAGCAGCGCCTCGGTGTAGGGGTGGCGCGGCGCTTCGAAGATGGCCGGCACGGGCGCGGTTTCGACCACCTGACCGGCATACATCACCATCACGCGCTGCGCCACTTCGGCCACCACGCCGAGGTCGTGCGTGATCAGCATCAGCGCCATGCCGCGCTCGCGCTGCAGCTTGAGCAGCAGCGCGAGCATCTGCGCCTGGATGGTCACGTCGAGCGCGGTAGTTGGCTCGTCGGCGATCAGCAGGCGCGGGTTGCAGGCAATCGCCATGGCGACCATCACGCGCTGGCTCATGCCACCGGAGAGCTGGTGCGGGAAGGCATCGAGCCGGCGTTCGGGGTCGGGGATGTCCACATCGCGCAGTAACTGCAGCGCCCGCGCACGCAGGCTTTTCGTCGACCCGCCCTCGTGGATGCGTAGCGTTTCCATGAGCTGGAATGCGACCGTGAAACACGGGTTCAGGCTCGTCATCGGGTCCTGGAAAATCATCGCGATGTCTTTGCCGAGCATGCGCTGGCGTTGCTTCGGGCGCATCGTGAGCAAGTCCTGCCCATCGAACGACAGGCGCGTGGCGTTCACGCGGCCGGGCTCGTCGATCAGGCCCATCAACGCGAGGGCGGTGACGCTCTTACCCGAACCAGATTCACCGACGATGCCGACCACTTCACCTGCGGCTAGCGACAAGCTCACGCCATCGACGGCCTTGAACGGCGCCGCCTCCGAGCCGAACTCGACGCGCAAATTTTCGACTTGCAGCAAGGCCATGGTGCTCACCGCTTCAGCTTGGGGTCGAGCGCATCACGCAGCCCGTCGCCCATGAGGTTGAACGCCAGCACCGTGACCAAAATCGCGAGGCCGGGCAGCGTCACCACCCACCAGGCGCTCTGGATGAATTCGAGTGCGCTCGCGAGCATCGAGCCCCATTCGGGCGTCGGCGGCTGCGCGCCCAGGCCGAGAAAGCCGAGCGCCGCCGCATCGAGGATCGCGGTCGAAAAGCCCAGCGTCGCCTGCACGATCAACGGCGCCGCGCAATTGGGCAGCACCGTGTCGAACATCAGCCGCGCCGTGCCCGCGCCCGCCAGCCGGGATGCAGCCACGTAGTCCTTGCCCATCTCGCCGATCACCGCCGCGCGCGTGAGGCGCACGAAATGCGGCAGCATCACGATGGCTATCGCATACATCGCATTCACCAGCCCCGGCCCGAGGATCGCAACCACGGCGACAGCCAGCAGCAGGCTGGGCAGCGCCAGCATGATGTCCATCAGCCGCATGATCGTGAACTCGACCCAGCCGCGGAAGAACCCCGCCAGCAGGCCGAGCACCACACCGCCGGTCAACGAGAGCCCAACCGAGACGATCGCGATGATCAGCGAAAGCCGCGTGCCGTGGATCAGCCGAGAGAGCATGTCTCGCCCCACCGGGTCGGTGCCGAGCACGAAGTGCTGCGCCCCGGCCGATGCGGCCAGCGACGGCGCCTTGAGCATCGCATCACGGTACTGCTCGTTCGGCGAATAAGGCGCGATGATGTCGGCGAGCAGCGCGCACAGCACCAATGCGATCACGACGACCAGGCCGATCACCGCACCGCGGTTGCGGCGGAAGTTGTGCCAGAGCTCGATGGCGGGGGGCACGACGGCGGGTGCCACTTCGGGCACGGGTTGGTTGATGGCGCTCATGGGCTCAGTGGTGCCGAATGCGCGGATTGATCACGCTGTACAGCAGATCCACGATCAGGTTGACGCCGATGATGACGGTCGCCGACAGCAGGATGCCGCCTTGCACCGCAGGGTAATCGCGCCGCCGGATGGCTTCGACCAGCCACTTGCCGATGCCTGGCCAGGAGAAGATGGTCTCCGTCAGCAGTGCGCCGGCCAGCATGGTGCCGACTTGCAGGCCGATGATGGTGACGACCGGGATGAGAGCGTTGCGCAGGGCGTGGATGCCGACGACGCGAAAGCTCGAGGCGCCCTTGGCGCGTGCCGTGCGCACATAGTCTTCGCGCAGCACTTCGAGCATGCTCGATCGGGTCATGCGGGCAATGACGGCGAGCGGGATGGTGCCGAGCGCGATGGCCGGCAGCACGAGGTGCGAGAGGGCGCTCTTGAACGCGCCCTTGTCGCCTGAGAGCACCGAGTCGATCAGCATGAAGCCGGTGACCGGTGGCACGTCGAACTGGATCGCGATGCGGCCGGAGACGGGCGTCCAGCCGAGTGTGACCGAGAAGAACAGGATCAGCAGCAGGCCCCACCAGAAGATCGGCATGGAAAAGCCGGTGAGCGATGCGCCCATCACCGAATAATCCCAGAAGGTGTTGCGCTTGACGGCCGCGATGATGCCAGCCGGCAGGCCGATCAGCAGCGCGAGCAGCATGGCGCAGAGCGAGAGTTCGATGGTCGCCGGGAACAGCGTCATGAACTCCTTGAAGACCGGCTCATGCGTGATGGTGGAGACGCCGAGGTCACCGTGCACGGCCTTCCACAGGTAGTCGAGGTACTGCACGTAGAGCGGCCGGTCGAGGCCGAACTCGTGCAGCAGGCGCTGATAGCGCTCGTCGGTCATGCCGCGCTCGCCCGACATCGCCTCGACCGGGTCGCCGGGCAGCAGCCGGATCAGCGCGAAAACGAGCAGCGTGATGCCCAGAAACGTGGGCACCACGAGGCCTAGGCGCTTGAAGATGAAAGCGAACAAGGGATTCGGTGATATGTGCGGTTGAGACTCACCAACGCCGTTCGCACTGAGCTTGTCGAAGTGCCTGCACCGAGGTGCCCCAGGCTTCGACAGGCTCAGCCCGAACGGGGAGAGTCTGCGACGCCTACTTATCGGCCAGATCGACCTTGGTGAAGTAATGGTGCGCCGTGGCATCCATCTTGTAGCCGATCACTTCCTTGCGCACCGGGTCGAAGCGCACCGAGTGGGCGATGGGGATCCACGGGGCTTCTTCGTGAGCGATCTCTTGCGCCTTGGCGTAGAGCGCGGCGCGGTCGGCCTGCTTGGTGACGCCCTTGGCTTTTTGCACCAGGTCTTCGAAGGCCTTGTCGCACCAGCGCGAGACGTTGCCGCCGCCCTTGACCGCCGAGCAGCCGAGCAGCGGCACGAAGAAGTTGTCCGGGTCGCCGTTGTCGCCCGACCAGCCGAACATCATCGATTGCTGTTCACCGGTCTTGCTGCGCTTGCGGTACTCGCCCCATTCGAAGGTGATGAGCTTGGCCTTGATGCCGACCTTCTCCCAATCGGCCTGGATCAGCTCGGCCATGCGCTTGCCGTCCGGGTTGTAGGGGCGGGTCACGGGCAAATACCACAGGTCGACTTCGGTGCCGGGCGCCACACCAGCCTTGGCCAGCAGCTCCTTGGCCTTCGCCGGGTCGTAAGGGTATGCGGCGACCTTGTCGTTGTACGACCAGAGCGTGGGTGGGATCGGGTTCTTGGCGGCTTCGCCGGCGCCCTGGAACACCGAGTCGAGAATGGCCTTCTTGTTGACGGCCATGTTGAGGGCCTGGCGCACCAGCTTGTTGTCGAAGGGCTTCTTCTCGACGTTGAAGGCGATGTAGCCCACGTTCAGGCCGTTCTGCTGGATCAGGTTGATGTTCGGGTCTTTCTTCATCAACTCCACATCGGCCGGCTTCGGGAAGGCCATCACATGGCATTCACCGGTCTTGAGCTTGGCGTAGCGCACCGAGGCGTCTGTCGTGATGGCGAAGACGAGGTTGTCGATCTTCGGCCGTCCGCCCCAATAGGCGTCGAAAGCCTTGTAGCGGATCACCGCGTCTTTCTGGTACGAGACGAAGCTGGACGGCCCGGTGCCGATGGGCTCGCGGTCCAGCACTTCGGGCGTGCCGGCAGCCTTCATCTTCTCACCGTATTCGGCGCTGAGGATGGAGGCGAAGTCCATCGCCATGTTGGCCATGAAGGGCGCTTCGGGCTTCTTGAGCACGAACTTGACCGTCATCGCATCGACCTTCTCGACGTGGTCGACGATGTTCTTCATGTCCATGTCGTCGAAGTACGCGTAGGTCGCGCCCGGCAGCGTCTTGGCCAGCGGGTGGTTCGGGTCGGCCATGCGGTTGTACGAGAACATCACATCGTCGGCGTTGAAGTCACGCGTGGGCGTGAACTTGGCCGACGAATGGAACTTCACGCCCTTGCGCAGCTTGAAGGTGTAGCTCAGGCCATCGGGGGCGGCGGTCCAGCTTTCGGCCAGGCCGGGGACGATGTTGGTCGTGCCGGTGTCGAACTCGACCAGCCGGTTGAACATGGGCACCGAGACGGCATCGAAGGTGGTGCCGGTGGTGTAGTACTGCGGGTTGAAGCCTTCGGGGCTGCCTTCGGAGCAGTAGACCAGCGTCTTGGCGGCGAAGGCCGAGCCGGCGCACGCGATCAGCGCTGCGGCGGCGAGCGTGCGCCAGGCCGATGGGGTGTGAATCGGGCCGCGGATTTTCATGGGTGATGACCGAAAGTTGAACAGGTGGGCTCGTCGTGAGAGCGATCGGATGATAGGCCGCACCCACTGGGGAGGCGACACGGGTTCGCCCCAAGCAATTCGCCTGCCCGGCAGGTCAGCTTAGCCACGCCAGCACCGCCAGCCAGAGCGGTGCGGTGACCACGAAGGCGAGGGTCGAGAACACGGTGGCGGCGGTGGTCTCGGCTTCGAGCGACCGATAGCGCTGCGCGAAGATCAGCGCGTTGCTGCCGGTCGGCAGCGCGGCCATCATCAGTACCACGGCGAGCGGCAGGCCGGTCAAGCCGAAGCCCCAATGCGCGACCACCAGCACGATGGCCGGCAGCACCAGCAGCTTCAGAACCGAGAGCCACACGGCCGTCTTCACCGCGCCCGAGACGCCGTAATACGCCAGCGACATGCCGATCAGCACCAGGCACAGCGGCACCACCGCCTGGCCCAGCGTCTGCAGGATTTCATCGGCCACCAGCGGCAGCGGCAAGCCCAGGCCATTCCACAGCAGGCCCGCCAGCACCGGCAACATGACGGGGTGGATGATGGTGTTGCGCGCCGTCGCGGCCAGCGTGGCCATGAGGTGCGTGCCGGCGTGGCCATCCTTGCGCTGGGCATGGGCGAGGTCGAGTTCGACGAGTGCGGTCGAGAGCGTGAGCAGGGTCAGCGCATGCAGGCTGATGATGGCCAGGTGGATCGCGAGGCCCGTCTCGCCGAACAGCGCCGCGGCCATCGGAATGCCCACCTGCACCGTGTTGCCGAAGACAGCAGTGAGCGCTCGAACGCTGGGCCCGGCCACGCCCAGGTGCCCATCCGCATTGGCATGGCGCTGCCAGAAATAGAGCAACAGCAGCATCGCAGATAGCGGCGCAAACACCGCCAGCAGGATGCCCCACGGCATGCTCATCAGGTCGAGCCGCGAGGTCGTGCGGAACAGCAGCGCCGGCACGAAGATGTAGTAGGCCGCGTTGGAGAGCGTGCGCGCCGGGTCGTTGTGGCCCAGCCATTTGGCCTTGCCGACGAGCCAGCCGATGGCCACGATCACGAAGATGGCGACGAGCTTGAAGAAGACGAGCGATGACATGCGCCCAAGTATCGGCGACGCCCTTCGGCCGAACTCGAAAACGCGGCCTCCACCGCAGCGCAACGGCATCCCGTCCGACGCACTGCGCGCCACGCGGATGCTAATTTCTTCGATCTCTTCGAACTCTCTTCGGCCCGGCTCGGAGCGTCGCCCTCTTGAAATCCCTGCGAGACCAGTTGATCGCCTTCTGGATCATCCTGCTGAGCGCCTGCGTGGCGCTCGGCGTGGTCATGCTCGTGCTGTTTCGCAGCAGCGCCGGCGCGCAGATCGAGGTCGCCCGGACAGGGGCCGAGCAGGCCTGCCGCAGCGTCGCGGTGCGTTATGCCAAGTCGCTGGCCGATGCCTCGCGTGAGCAGCCGCAGCTCGACTTGCTGCAGGTGATCCTGCGGCTGGTGCTGCTCGAAACACCGCATGTCGAAGGCGGTGTGTGGAGCGCGAGCGGCGGCTTTCTGGCCTATGCCTACCCCACTTACGAAGGCAGTGGCGCCAAGACCGACATCCCGCCCGCCGAGCAGCCGCACATCACCGAGATCGCGCAGATCGCCGCCCGCGGCCAGCAGCCGCAGACCGATGTGGTCCGCGCCTCGCGCGAGGCGTTGATCGTCTCGGCCTGCCCGCTGGCATCGCCCCGCAAGGACCTGGCCGCCTGGACCATGACGCGCACCGCGAGCGGCACGCTGGTGGCGCAAGACAGCCTGCGCGTCGGCCTGGTCGCCTTGCTCGTCGGCGTGCTCGCCTCGGGCCTGTGGCTGGGCGTGATCCTGCTGCGCGGTTACCGGCATGTGCAGCGGCTGGAGGCCACGCTGGCCGTGGCCGATGCGAATGGGGCCAGCGTGCCGGCCTTGGCGCAAACGGGGCTGGCCGAACTCGATCGTGTGGTCGATGCCTTCAATCTTTACCGCACGCGTTTCGACGAGGCTCGCGCGCGCCTGGCCGAAGCGCAGTCGCAGCGCTCGCGTGACCAGCGCCTGGCCGCGCTCGGCCGCATGACCGGCGGCATCGCGCACGAGATCCGCAACCCCATCGCCGCCATGCGCCTGAAGGCCGAAAACGCGCTGGCCGCGTCGCCCGATCGCCATGCCGATGCGCTCACCGCCATCCTCGGCCAGATCGCGCGGCTCGATGGCTTGGTTCAAAGCCTGCTCGCCGTCGTGCAGCCGATCCAGTTGCAGGCTGTGATGGTCGATGTGCCGGCGTGGCTGGCCGAGCGTGTGGCGAGCTTTGCGCGGCCGGCGCAAGACAAGCACGTTCGCATCGAAGTCAGGTGCGCCGTCGATCGCGCCATGTTCGATCCCCTTCACCTCGCACGCGCCGTCGACAACCTGCTCGACAACGCCGTGCGCCACGCGCCGACTGGCGGCGAGGTGCTGCTCGAAGCAAAGCGCATCGACGCCGCGCGCTGGCAGATCACGGTGAGCGACGACGGCCCCGGCGTCTCGGCCGCGCTGCGCAGCCAGCTCTTCGAACCCTTCGCCACCGGCCGCGCCGATGGCACCGGCCTCGGCCTCGCCCTGGCGCGAGAAGTCGCGTTCGCCCACGGCGGCGATCTGCGGCTGGGCTATGCCCAAAACGTTTCCGGTCACCCAGCCCGCTCGCACCCGGGCGCTCACTTCGAATTGGAGCTTCCATGGCGCGCCTCCTGATCATCGACGACGACCATGCCTTCCGCGACACGCTGGCCGAAACGCTGGAAAGCCTGGGCCACGAAGCCGTGCAGGCCGCCAGCGGCAAACAAGGCTTGCGCGAGATGGGCCAGGCGCGTTTTGCCGCGGTCTTTCTCGACCACCGCATGCCGGAGATGGACGGCTTGCAAACGCTCGCCGCCATGCATGAGCGCGTGCCGCGCCTGCCGCCGGTGATCGTGCTCACGGCGCACGCCAGCGGCTCCAACACCATCGAGGCGATGCGGCTCGGCGCCTTCGACCACCTTGCCAAACCGATAGGCCGCGAGGCGGTGATCGAAGTGCTGGGCCGCGCGCTGCTGCCCGAGCAGGCCGGCGCGACAAGCGCTGCAGCCGATGCTCAAGACGAGGCCGCCGACCCCGGTGAACTCATCGGCCTGAGCGACGCCATGCGCGAGGTGCACAAGCGCATCGGCATGGCCGCGGCCAGCGATGTGCCGGTGTTGATCCTCGGCGAAACCGGCACCGGCAAGGAGATGGTCGCCCGCGCCCTGCACCGGCACTCGCGGCGCGCCGCGCAACCCTTCGTGGCGATCAACTGCGCGGCCATCCCGAAGGAACTGCTGGAGAGCGAACTCTTCGGCCATGTGCGCGGTGCCTTCACCGGCGCGGTGGGGGACAGGCCGGGCTGCTTTCGCGCGGCGGACCGCGGCGTGTTGCTGCTCGACGAGATCGGCGACATGGCGCTCGGTGTTCAGGCCAAGATCCTGCGTGCCTTGCAAGAAGGCGAGGTGACGCCGCTCGGCAGCAACAGACCTGTGAAGGTCGATGTGCGCGTGATCGCGGCAACGCACCGCGACTTGGCCGTGGCCGTGCGCGACGGCAGCTTCCGCGAAGACCTCATGTATCGGCTCGATGTGCTGCCCATCCGCGTGCCGCCACTGCGCGAACGCCTGGCCGACATCATCCCGCTGGCCGAGCACTTCCTGCGGCTGGCAGCCGCGCCCGAGCGGCCCAAGGCGCTGTCGGCCACCGCCGCGCAAGCGCTGCTGCGCCAGCCGTGGCCCGGCAACGTGCGCGAGCTTCGCAACCTGATGGAGCGTTGCCATGCGCTGGCGCGGCACCGGGTGATCGGCGCCGGCGACATCGAGGCGCCTCGGGCCGAGGCGGGCAGGGCTTCTTTTGCGTCCACGTCGGCAGCGACATCGGCCGTGCAGGGCAGCGCGGCAGCTGCGGCGGCGGCATTTGCAGGCGGCGATGCGTCGCCCGTGCCCTTGACGGAAGACTGGCTGGGGCTCGACCTGCCCGCCGCTACCGAGCGCCTGGAGCGCGCGCTCATCGAACACACGCTGGTCCAGACCCAGGGCAACCGGGCCGAGGCCGCGCGGCGGCTGGGCATCCACCGGCAGTTGCTGTACCGGAAGTTGGCGCAGTACGCGATCGGGTGATGGGTGATCGGGTGAAGCGCCTGGGGCGTCGTTTATCAGGACACATCGCTGTCACGCCGCCATCCACACCGTGCGTTCGAAGGCTGCAAGTGCTTGATTCGAATGGCCCGAAAGCCTGGCACGCGCCTTGAGAAGAAGAGGTGACCGACGCAGCCCCCGAGATGCGACGGCCCGCCCTCCCGGCATGTTGCCGGAGCCGCGGCCAGACCTCGGTGCACGGAGCTTCACCATGCGATTTTTCTCGTCACGTCTCTCGTCACGTTTGTCTTCACGCACCACTGCGATTGCCGCGGCGGCCATGCTGATCGCCGGTGCGGCCAGCGCGCAAACGCCTTCTGCCACCGCGCCGGCTCAACCGCCCGCGCCACAGGCCGCCCCCGGCGCCATGCCGCCTCCGCCCCCTGTGCCAGGCGCCTCACCCCTCGCGGCTCCGCGCCCGATGGCGATGGACGCTGCGGCCACGCAAACCGTTTCCGGCCGCGTCCAGCAATGGATCGTCAACCCGAACGGCGAGGTCGATGGACTGCTGCTCGCCGATGGCACGCAAGTCGCCTTCCCGCCGCACCTTTCGGCGAGCCTCACGCAAGCCGTGAAGCTGCAAGAGACGGTGCAAGTGACCGGCTGGTGCGCGCCCGGTTTGCCGGCCGGTGCATCGGTCGTGCGTGCCCAGAGCATCAAGAGCGCCAGCGGCACCACGGCGGCCGATCAGCCACCGAGCGAAGGCGCGCCGCCTGCCCCGCCGACGCCCCGCGCCGAATCCGCGTTGCAGGCCATGAATGCCAGCGGCAAGATCGCCCGCGTGCTCTATACCGATCGTGGGGACGCCAACGGCGTGATGCTGATCAACGGCCCCACGGTGCGCTTTGCGCCGCACATCGGCGCGGCCCTGGCCGACAAGCTCAAGCCCGGCGCAACGCTGTACGCCAGCGGCTACGGTAGCCGCAGCGCCTTCGGCAGCGCGCTCGAAGCCACGCGCATCGGCAGCTCGGCCGAGACCGCTGTCGATGTGTTCGCAGGTCCCGCGGGCCCGGCCGGCGGCCCTGCACGTGGGCGCCCGCCCGCTGGCCCCGAGGCGATGCGCGACCCGGCACGCGCCGGCATCCGCCCGCCCGCCGGCATGCCGCCGCCGCCAGCTGCCGCGGTTCAGCCGCCTGCGCCGTCGTCGGCTCAGTGAGCGTCGAGCCGCGATGAAATGACGTGCGCGCCGATGCGATCATCACCGCCGCCCGGCCACACCCCGCTCGGCGCGCACTCATGAAGGACCTCGCCATCGACATCGACCCGACACGCGCCGGCGCATCTGCCGGCACCGCCACGGCCCCACCCCCCCAAGCTCAAGACGAGTCGCAAGGCAACGGCCTGCTCTGGCTGCTGCTCGCCGTCGCCGTGCTCTTCGCGTTCATCCACCCGCGACCGCCGATGGAACTGGTGCGGCTGGTCGATTGGCAGACTATCGGGGCGCTGGCCGGCCTGTTGGCGATCACGCAGGGCGTCGAGCGCAGCGGCGTGTTGCAGTCGGCGGCCCGCAGGCTGCTCGGCTCGGTCACCAACCTGCGCACGCTGGCGGCTTTGCTGGTGGGGGGCGCCGCCGTTCTCGCGGCGCTCGTCACCAACGATGTGAGCCTCTTCTTGCTGGTGCCGCTGACGCGCGTGCTGGCCTCGCAAGCCGAGTTGCCGCTGGCGCGTCTGGTGGTGCTCGAAGCTTTGGCCGTCAACGCCGGCTCTGCCCTCACGCCCATCGGCAACCCGCAGAACCTCTACCTGTGGCACCGCTCGGGCGAGAGTTTCGGCGGCTTCATGGTGATGATGGCGCCGACCGTCGGCATCATGCTGGCGTGGCTCGCCATCGCGGTGTGGGTGCTGGTGCCGCGCACTCCGGTGGCGCTCAAGGCCTCGGCCGAAGATGCGCCGGTCGCGCCCAAGTTGCTGGCGCTTTCGGGTGTGCTCTTCGTCGGGTTCGTGGTGGCGCTCGATCGGCACTGGCTGCTCGCCGGCCTCGCCGTCGTCTTCGGCGCCTTCCTGCTGGAGAACCCGCGCGTGCTGCGCTCGGTCGACTGGGCGCTGCTGGCCATCATCGCGCTGATGTTCGTCGACCTGCGCCAGCTCGCCATGCTGCCCAGCGTCGATGCGCTGCTCAAGAGCCTGCCGATCGAGAACGGCTGGCGGGCTTATGCGGCCGCCATCGTGGCCTCTCAGTTCATCAGCAACGTGCCCGCAACCATCCTGCTCGATGGTTATGTGAAGGACCTGCCGGCCCTGGCCGCGGGCGTGAGCGTGGGCGGCTTCGGCTGCGTGCTGGGCTCGCTCGCCAACCTCATCGCGCTGCGCCTGGCGCGCGTGCCGCATGGGCTGCGCGAGTTCCACAAGCTCGCTGTGCCGTTCCTGTTCT
>JAMFRW010000425.1 GCA_026224975.1 Rhodoferax sp.
CCGGGTGTTGGGGGATTTGTACCCGATGTGCGTGGAATAACACGACCGGGTACATCGGCTCCAATGGCCGGGCCTGCCATGCACCGACCTCGGCCATGACGGCGTCGGTGACGCTGCTGATGAACTCCGGCGACACCTCCACGCCGTACTGGTCGGCCAGGAAACCCTGCACCTCGCGCACGGTCATGCCGCGCGCGTACATGGCGATGATCTTGTCGTCGAAGCCGGTGAAGCGCCGCTCGTGCTTGGGGATGAGCAGCGGCTCGAAGCTTGCATCCCGGTCGCGCGGCACGTCGATGCGCAGCGGGCCTTCTTCGGTCAACACGGTCTTGCCGCTTGTGCCGTTGCGCTGGTTGCTCACGGCCTCGGGCTTGACCGCGCCATTCGAGTAGCCGAGGTGGTGGCCGAGTTCGGCGCCCAGGGCGCGCTCGATCAGCGCCTTCTTGAACGCCATCGACGCGGCGTTGACGGCCTCGCCGGTCATCGGCCCGCTCACGAACTGGTCAAGCAGTTCCTTGGGAATCTTCGGCAGCGCCGCGGACTTCGCCGCGACCGCCGCGTTCTTCAACTTCGTCTTGCTGATCGGCATACATGCTCCTGATGCTCAGGCTATGCCTCGCACACAAAATTCAGGACAGGCTCTACGGCGTCAACGGCAGAACAGCCCCCTCCCCGCCTGCCACTTGCGCCGATCGCAAAAGCGCGCGCCGGCTAGAGTAGTTGGACTACACAGGAGAATCTTCATGATCCCCTCATCACGCCTTCTCGCCTCGGCCCTTCTCTTCCTGCCGTTCTGGCTGCTGCCGACCTTCGCTACCGCCGGCCCGCTCGACGAACGCGCTGCCCTTGCGCACATCGACGCCATCGCGGCCGGTGATGTCGATGCGGTGATGGCCGCCTACGGCGACGAGCCTTTCATGGATTGGGTCGGTGGCACGCTCGATGGCCGCTACCGTGGCAAGGAAGCCATCCGCGAGGTCTGGACGAAGTTCATGGCCAACAACGACAAGCAGCCGCGCACGGTGCAGCGCACCGTCGTCGAACAAGCCGCCAACCCCAAGGGCGCGACGCTGGCCACGACCATCGACTACATCGGCAAGACCACCGTGCGCGTGCGCCACGTGCTGGTCTACCGCGACACCAGACTCGTCACCGAACTCTGGCAGATCGCACCGGCCGCGCCGCTGGTGCCTGCATCGCCTTGAATCCGCTGACGATCACGCGCCCGCTGCTCGCCTGGGCCGCGACGCTGTGCGTGGCCCTGCTTGCAGCCGCCAGCGCCCACGCGGCGCAGGTGACGGTCAGCGTGCGCGGCACCGATGGCAAGGCTGTGGAAGACGCGGTGGTGTGGCTCGAAGCGCTGGGCGCCAGCCCGCGCAGCACGGCCGCACCAGCGCAGATCGTCCAGCACGACCAGGAGTTCGAGCCCTTCGTCACCGTGGTGGCGGCGGGCTCGCGCGTGGTCTTCCCGAACCGAGACAAGGTCAAGCACCACGTCTACTCGTTCTCGGCCGCCAAGGCCTTCGAGATCCAGCTCTACAGCGGCACGCCGACCGAACCGATCGTGTTCGACAAGCCCGGCGTGGTCGTCATCGGCTGCAACATCCACGACTGGATGCTGGCCTATGTGGCGGTGGTCGATTCACCCTGGTTCGCCAAATCGGCGGCCGATGGCAAGGGCGCGATCACCAACCTGCCGCCGGGCCGCTACACGCTGCATGTGTGGCACCCGTTCCAGAAGGCCGATGCGCCTACGCAAAGTGTCGAACTGGCGAATCCGCAGTCTCGTGCCGAGGCCAGCGCCGTGCTCGCGCTCGCTCCGCCACCGCGCAAGCCGCGGCAGAAGACCGAGACCTACTGACGGCTGTCGTGGCGCCCGCTCAGGGAAGGCGTTCGAGCGCGCGCTGGTACGCCGGGAGGTGCATCAGCTCGTCCCAGGTGAACGGCGCGGTTTGCGGCAGCAGGTCGAGCCGGCGCGCTTCGCTGTCGGGGTCGGCTTGCCAGTGGTCGTCGGCTTGTGCCTGCATCAGGCCATCGAGCAGTTCGTCTACCGCACGGCCATCGCCGGTCGACTGGTTGCACAGCAGCACCATGTCGCATCCGGCGTTGAGCGCCACCACGGCGGCGTCGGTGTAGCTCACATCCACGCCGTTGATGCGGCGCGCACCGTCCATGCTCAGGTCATCGCTGAAGATCGCGCCGGTGAAGCCGAGCTGCATGCGCAGGATGTCCTTCAACCAGCGCGCCGAAAAGCCGGCCGGCTGCGCATCGACCTTGGGGTAGATCACATGCGCCGGCATCACGCTGGCCAGGCTGGTGCTGAGCCATTCGTAGGGCTTGGCATCGTCGGCAAGGATGGCCTTGAGGTTTCGCTTGTCGATGGGCACATCGACGTGGCTGTCGGCCGCGACGAATCCGTGCCCCGGAAAATGTTTGCCGCAGTTGTGCATGCCGGCCAGCATCAGGCCGTGCATGAGGCTCTTGGCGAGCAGCGTGGCCACGCGCGCGTCGCGGTGAAAGGCGCGGTCGCCGATGACGCTGCTGGCGCCGTGGTCGAGGTCGAGCACCGGCGTGAAGCTCAGGTCGACACCGCAGGCGCGCAACTCGGCGCCGAGCACATGGCCCGCCGCCGTGGCGGCGTCGGTCGCGGTCATCGCGCCATCGCCCGCGCCGCGCTTGCCATCCTCCATCCACATCTCGCCCAGCACCCGCATGGGCGGCAGGTGCGTGAAGCCATCGGTGCGAAAGCGCTGCACGCGGCCGCCTTCATGGTCGACGCAGATCAGCACATCGGGCCGCAGCGACTTGATCTCGCTCGTGAGTTCGGTGAGCTGCAGCCGGTCTTGCCAGTTGCGCGCGAACAGGATCAGCCCGCCGGTGAGCGGGTGTTCGATGCGGCGGCGGTCGTCGGCGCTGAGCGTGGTGCCGGCGATGTCGAGAACGACGGGGGAATGGGCGACGCCTATCGCGTGTGACTTCTGGGCTTTGGCCTTCATGCGGAGCTCTCTTTCGATTGTTCTTGTTCGACGACGACAAAGCTCGCCGCATAGTCGGTCTCGTCGGTCACGGTCACATGTGCGCTCAGACCACGGGCCTCGAACCAGGCGGCGAGTTCGCCGTGCAGGCGGATGTGCGGCTTGCCGCTCGGCAGGTTGAGCACTTCGCAGGCGCGCCAGGTCATCGGCATGCGCAGCCCCGTGCCGATGGCCTTGGAGAAGGCTTCCTTGGCCGAAAAACGCGTGGCCAGGTAGCTCACGCCGCGCGCCTCGACCTTGGCGCGGCGCGCGCGAAACACTTCGATCTCCGTCGGCCCCAGCACCTTCTGTGCAAACCGTTCACCGCGCCGCGCGAGGGTTTCGCGGATGCGGCGGATGTCGCAGATGTCGGTACCGATGCCGAAAATCATGCTTTGGCGTCTGCCAGATGAATGCAGCGCAGATAGTCGCGCACCGTCGCCGTGTAGCCCAGCTCCAGCGCATCGGCGATCAGCGCATGGCCGATCGACACTTCCTGCACGCCGGGCACGGCGATAAGGAAATCGGTGAGGTTGTCGCGGTTCAGGTCGTGGCCGGCGTTGATCTGCAGGCCTTCGCGCAACGCGGCTTGTGCGGTCGCGGTGAAGGCTGTCAGCACACGCGCATGCTCGGGTGTTCCGTGGGCGTGGGCGTAGCTCTCGGTGTACAGCTCGACGCGTTCGGCGCCCAACGCGCGCACCGCGGCCATCGCCTCGGGCAGCGGGTCCATGAAGAGGCTCACACGAACGCCGAGCGCGCGGGCTTCGGCTATGAGCGGCGCGAGGCGTGCGGCATCTTGCGGAAACTGCCAGCCGTGGTCGGAGGTGGCCTGCTCGACGCTGTCGGGCACGAAGGTGCACTGGTGCGGCCGCAGCTCGCGCACGAAGTCCATCAGGTTGTGGAACGGGTTGCCTTCGATGTTGTATTCGGCCTGCGGCCATTGCTTCATCAGCGCGGCGAGTTCGTGCACATCGGTCGCGCGGATGTGGCGCTCGTCGGGCCTCGGGTGCACGGTGATGCCTTGCGCGCCGGCTTCGAGGCACAGCATGGCTGCGCGCATCACGCTCGGGATGCCGAGGCTGCGGGTGTTGCGCAGCAGCGCGACCTTGTTGACGTTGACCGAGAGCGCGGTGTGGCCGCGGTGCGCGGCGAGGCCGGTGGTTTGCAGTGGGTTCATTCGACGTGGCTCCAACGAAGCGCGAGCAGACAAGTGAGCAGCAAGTGGGGTGCTACCGCTCCAGGTTCTGCACATCCCTCATCACCTGCCGCGTGCGCAGCACCGATGAGCCGAGATGATAGTGAAGCAGCGCGCGCAGCAAGGGCTTGAGTTCGGGCAAGGCCAGCGCGCAGGCTTGCTGCAGCGCGGGGATGCTGCCGTGTTCGAGCGCGGCTTGCAGGCCGATGAGCACGCTGCCCGGCAACTGGCCTTCGCCACCGCGCGGCGCGCCGACGCCCGCTTCCGCGAGCAGCGTGTAGCGCGATGCTTCGGCCACCGGCTCCTGCGTGAGCGTGACGAGGCTCAGGTCGGGCAGCACGCCGATCTCCTTGAGCAACGTGAGTTCGAAAGCGCGCAGCGCGGCCTCGGTCACCGAATCATCGTTGGCGGCGAGCGCGGGCAATGTCTGCGCGTACACATCGAACAGCAGCGAATGCGGATCGTGGCGGGCGAGCAGCTTCATCAGCAGCTCGTTGAGGTAGAAGCCGCTGAAGAGCGCCGCGCCGGTCAGCATGGCCGCGCCGCCGGCCCATTCGGCGCCGCGCAGGGTCTGCACATCGCCCGCGCCTTCACCGGTCGGCAGCTTGCCGAGCGACACGAAGATGCGCTGGAAAGGCAGCAGCACCGAGCGGAGCTGCGAGTACGGCCGCTTGGCGCCTTTGGCCGCGACGGCGAGCCTGCCCTGCTCGCGGGTGAACAGGTCGAGGATCAGGCTGGACTCGCTCCAGTCGTAGCGGTGCAGCACATAGGCCGTGAGCGGCGCGGAGCTTCGGGGGGTGGGACTGCGGGAGCCGACAGCACGGGTGGTGCGCGTCGCCATGGGTAGACAGTCCTCAGGCCAGCGCCGGGCCGCCCCAAGCGGCCTGAGCGCCCCTCGGGGGCCGGTGCCGAAGGCGCCTTGGGGTCGTCATCACTTCACTCGTAGCCGTAGGAGCGCAGATGCGCTTCGTCGTCGGCCCAGCCGGAACGCACCTTGACCCACAGCTCGAGGAAGACCTTCGCATCCCACAGCGTTTCGAGCTCCTGGCGCGATTCGGAGCCGATGCGCTTGAGCCGCTCGCCGCCCGCACCGATCACCATGCCCTTGTGCGGCTCACGCTCGACGACGATGCTGGCCGAGATGCGGCGCAGGTTGCCCTCTTCCTCGAACTTGTCGATGACGACGGTCGAGGTGTAGGGCAGTTCGTCGCCCATCAGGCGGAAGAGCTTCTCGCGGATGATTTCGCTCGCCAGGAACTTGTCGGTGCGGTCGGTGAGCGCGTCTTCTTCGTAGAACCAGGGCTGCTCGGTCAGGTAGGGCTTGATGATGCCCAGCAGGCGCTGCACGTCCTTGTCTTTCTTGGCGCTCAGCGGCACGAACTCGGCGAAGGAGTGGCGGTCCTGCATGCCCTTCAACCACGGCGCCAGCTCGGCCCGGCGGTGCACCGCATCGAGCTTGTTGGCGATCAGGAAGACCGGCTTGGCGTATTCGCCCGAAGGCATCAGCGCCAGCACCTTGGCATCGTCCAGGCCGAAGCGGCCGGCCTCCACCACGAATAGCACCACGTCCACATCGGCCAGCACGCCTTGCACCGTGCGGTTGAGCGTGCGATTCAAGGGCGCGGCATGCTTGGTCTGGAACCCCGGCGTGTCGACGAAGACGAACTGCGCGTTCTCGACTGTGCGGATGCCGGTGATGCGGTGGCGCGTGGTCTGCGCCTTGCTCGAGGTGATGCTGACCTTCTGCCCGACGAGCGCGTTCAGCAGCGTCGATTTGCCGACGTTCGGCCGGCCGACGATGGCGACCAGGCCGCAGCGTTGCGGGAGCTGATCGCCCGCTTTGGCTTCTCTTGCGGCTTCGGGCGAGGCGGCCTCGGCAGCAGTGTTGTCTTCTTCGGGCGTATCGATGGTTGACTCTTCCATGGAGCTCTCCTGGTTGGAACTCGCGATGGCGATCATCACGACTGAAGCGGGCTGCCGGGCTTGTCGGTGAGCTTGAGCGCGTCGAGCATGCGGCGCGCGGCCTCCTGTTCGGCAACGCGGCGCGAGCGGCCTTCGCCGGATTCGGTCAGGCTCAAGGCCGGCACGCTGCACTCGACCTCGAAGGTCTGCGCATGCGCCTGGCCGCGGGTGGCGCTGATGCGGTAGGTGGGCACGGGCAGGCGGCGCGCTTGCAGCCACTCCTGCAGTTCGGTCTTGGCGTCCTTGGTCCAGCTCGCGATGTCGGTCGTGGCGATGACCTCACCGAAGAGGCCTTGCACCACGCCGCGTGCGGCGTCGAAGCCGCCATCGAGAAACGCCGCGCCGATCAGCGCTTCGAGCGCATCGGCCAGGATCGAGGCGCGCTGTGCGCCGCCGCCACGCGCTTCGCCTTCGCCCAGGTACAGAACCTCGGGCAGGCCGAGCTGAAGCGCCAGGCGGTGCAGCGTGTCTTCGCGCACGAGGTGGGCGCGCACGCGGGTCAGGTCGCCTTCGTCGGAGCCTTCGAAGCGCTCGTAGAGCAGGCCGGAGATGGTGAGGCTCAGCACCGCATCGCCCAGGAATTCGAGCCGCTCGTTGTGATCGGCGCCGAAGCTGCGGTGCGTGAGGGCACGGGTCAGCAGGCGGTCATCGGCAAAGCGATGGCCGATGCGCTGCTGCAATGACTCGAAGCGCTTGTCCATGGTGTGTGTTGCCTGAGAGGGGCTGTCGAGCGGCGCGACGGCGCGCCTACTTCGACTGCCCTTCGTACTTGATCAGGAGGTAGACCGGCTTCATCAGCTCGATCTCCTTGTCGTACGCAAAGCGGATCACGACTTTCTCGTTTTCCTTGGTGACCTCGAGGTCTTTGCCCGAGATCGACTGGATCGAAAACTCGATCTGTTTCTGCTTCTCGAAGGCTGCGCGGATTTCGGGGACGGTGGTCAGGCCTTCGGCGGCGACCTTGTCGACCGCCTTCTTGATGGTGAAGTACTCGTTGACGGTCGGCAGGACCCGCATGCCGATCAGCGCCGCGAACCCCACCACGATCGCCCAGAACAACAGGCTGAACAAGGTGACACCACGCTGTCCACGCATGCCATGAAACCCAACCGCCATTCCGCAGCCTC
>JAMFRW010000053.1 GCA_026224975.1 Rhodoferax sp.
TGACCCGCAACCAGAATCGCTTTGCAGCAACCGCCCTCTTGTCTGCTTTCGCATGCGTCGCCGCAGCGGTCGCTTTCGTGGCGGAGGCGCGGCACTTGCCACCGACGGCGGCTACGCCGTCGGTGGTGATCGCTCCGAGCTTTTCCGAATCTCTGTCCGGCGACAGATCAGTCCCTGCGGCGAGCCTGGTGTTTCACGGCCACGACCTTCGCGGGTCCGAGGAGGTGGCGACGTTCTGACTTTCTCTCGATTATTTGCAAGCGCGAACGTTGGAGCGTGAGGCTGGCCCATGTCGCAACGAGCGATCGTTCTGGACGCCAACATTCTCGTCCGTGCTGTGCTCGGTGAGCGTGTGTGTCACCTCATCACCACCCGTGCGCATCAGGTCAGTCTCCGGCACTGGCTTGCGCGCTGATGCTGGCCTGCCCCGTGTGGACGGAAGATGCCGATTTTTTCGGCACTGGTGTGGCCACATGGACGAGCAGCCGGGTCCAGCTCTACTTGGATCCCGAGGAGTCTTGAGACACAGGCCGACGCAGGTGCGCCGGCACGCCCCTCAAAGATCCGCCAACGGATGCGCCCCCTCGAACCGCTTCACATAGTGCGCCTCGATGAACTCCCGGCTCACCTCCCCCAAGGTCGCCGGCTGCCACTGCGGCCGCTTGTCTTTATCGACCAGCAATGCGCGCACACCCTCGGCAAAGTCGTTGTGCACGCAGAAACCGATCGAGGCCTGGTATTCGAGGCGGAAAACGTCGGCGAGCGACATGTGCCTGGCGCGCTGCTGCAGGTCGAACGAGATCGCGGCCGAAGTGGGTGAGCCCTTGACGAAGGTGGTGCCGGCCTGGGCGAGCCAGGGGTCGGGGTCATTGGTGAGCGCGGCCAGGCGCGGGGCGATGTCGGCCATTTCGTCGTGGCCCATGACGGCGGCGATGCGGTCGTAGTGGGTGCGCAGTGGCGAGGGCATGGGCGGCTGCATGAGCGCGGCCTCGTTGCCGTAGCGCTCCAGCAGGTGGCTGAGCTGGGTGGCGTCGGGGGTGCGGTCGCCGGCCCAGCGGGACGCGGCGATGGCTTCGAGCACGGCCGCGTGTTCTTCGTGTCGCAGGGTGAAGTCGGCGAGGCCGGCAAAGCGGGCATCGGCCGCGTTCATCGGCGCGCCGGTCACGGCGAAGAAGATGCCGGTGCGGCCGGGCATGCGGCCCATGAACCAGCTGCCACCCACGTCGGGGTAGAGGCCGATGGTGATCTCGGGCATGGCGAGCTTGGTGCGCGGCGTGACGACGCGGTGCGACGCTGCGGCCAGCAGGCCCACGCCGCCGCCCATCACGATGCCGTGGCCCCAGCAGAGCAGCGGCTTGGGGTAGGTGTGGATGCGGCAATCGAGCCGGTATTCGCGCTCGAAAAACGCCTCGGCCTCGGGCGGCACGTTACCGGGGCCGACGCGGCGGATCGCATGGCACTGCGCCACGACATCGCCGCCGGCGCAAAAGCCCTTTTCGCCCGCGCCGTCGAGCATCACGCCGGCGACATTCGGGTCGGCGGCCCAGGCGTCGAGCTGGGGGCCGAGCAGGTCGATCATCTCCAGCGTGAGCGCATTCAGGCTGGCGGGTGCGTTGAGGGTGGCGCGGCCGAACAGGTGGCCGGAGGCGGTGGTGAGGGTGGTGAAGAGAATGCTGTCGTTCATGGCGGCATTCTCGGCGCTACCGGGCCGCGCCGTTGTCACCCTGGTTCAGGCGCCAGTCGGCGCGAAAGCGCGAGCTGTCGCCGAAGGGGTGGAGTGAGTGATGAAAATGTTCGTCGAAGTCAAAGCTTCGGGATGTGCAAGGTCTTGCTGATCATCAAGGTGTCCGACAAGGCGAAAAGCAACGCGAGTGGGTGCAACTGCCACGGCCCGAGCATCCACACACCGCCCCAGAGCGCGTCACCAATGCTGCCCATCCAACCGGCCACAGCCAGCACGGCGGTGAGCAACACGCTCGTGGGGATCGGCGTGCCTTCGAAGTAGGCGACCTTGTCGGCGCCGGCCGAGAGGCTTTCGGCGGTGACGTTGTAGCGCGCCAGCCGGCTCACGCCGCAGCAGACGAAGTACATGAAGATGAGCGCATCCCACCCGCCGCGCATGCCGGCCGCGAAGGCCAGCGTGGCCGGGCCGACGCCGAAGGAGATCACGTCGGCCAGCGAATCGAGTTCGCGCCCGAGCGCCGAATGCTGCTGCCGATGCCGCGCGATGCGGCCATCCAACACATCGAAGATGAAAGCAGCCGGCGCCATCGCGGCCGCCCACAGAAAATGCGCGATGTTGCCCGTCGTCAGGTAGAGCATGGCGAGCAGCACCGAGGCCACGCCGCAGGCCGCGTTGCCCAGGGTGAAGAAATCGGCCAGATGAAACTCGCGCACCATCGAGAAGTGGCGGGGTGCTGTCGTGCGGGGCGTTGCGGCTTCGGCGGCGGGGGTGGACATGGTGGTGGCTCCTCGGCGGGTGTCTCTTTCGGTCTCTCGTCGGGGCCGATGTTGCCCCAGCAGAAAGCACCATGACGCATGAGCGGCTGTTCGAAGCGCCCAACGCGCGGTCGTCCGATGGTGGGGTGCGGTGATGGCCTACAAGCTCGACTCACTGGGCGCCGTCTCGCACGTCTGCCCGATTGACGCGTCGTGGTTCGATGATGAACGCAGTGCAGGCGTGGGCATGCGGGCCGCGCGATGCGCAAGCGCCCTGCCCGCCGCAGAATGCGCTGCATGAGCACACCCCTTTCCGTCCTGGACCTCTCGCCCATCGCGCATGGCAGTGATGCGGCGCAATCGTTTCGCAACTCGTTGAGCCTGGCCCAGCACGCCGAGCGCCTGGGCTACCGGCGTTTCTGGCTGGCCGAGCACCACGGCATGCCCGGCATCGCGAGCGCGGCCACGGCCGTGCTGATCGGCCATGTGGCGGGCGGCACCTCGACCATTCGCGTGGGCGCGGGCGGCATCATGCTGCCCAACCATTCGCCGCTGGTCATCGCCGAACAGTTCGGCACGCTGGAATCGCTCTACCCCGGCCGCATCGATCTGGGCCTGGGCCGCGCGCCCGGCTCCGACCAGATCACCGCGCGCGCCATGCGCCGCAACCTGGCGTCGGATGCCGATGAGTTTCCGCAGGATGTGATGGAGCTGGCCGATTACTTTTCGGCCTCGCCGCGCCAGCCGGTGCGCGCGGTGCCGGGTACGGGGCTGAACGTGCCGATCTGGATATTGGGATCGAGCCTCTTCGGCGCGCAGCTCGCCGCGGCGCTCGGCCTGCCGTATGCATTCGCCTCGCACTTTGCACCGGCGCAGATGATGCCGGCCATCGAGATCTATCGCGCGCAGTTCCGGCCTTCGGCAGCGGTCGCCAGGCCGCACGTGATGCTGGGCTTCAACGTGTTCGCGGCCGACACGTCGGAAGAAGCGAAGTTTCGCGCCACCTCGATGCAGCAGGCCTTCGTCAACCTGCGCAGCGGCCGGCCTTCGCAACTGCCGCCGCCGGTCGAAGGGTATGCCGACCGCGTGGGGCCGCAGGAGCGGGCGCTGCTGGATTCGGTGCTGTCGTGCTCGGCCGTGGGCTCGCCGGACGAGGTGCGCGCTTCGTTGCAGGCTTTCGTGGCTCGCACCGGGGCGGACGAGTTGATGATCACCTCCCAGATCTTCGACCATGCCGCGCGCCTGCGCTCGTACGAGATCACGGCCGAGGTGTTCGGAGAGGCACTGGTTCCGGCCTGATCGCGACGGGCCGGTGTGCCCCGCGTGGGCGGGCGTCGCATGCGATATGCAACGCGCGTGGCCTTGGCGCAAGCCATCTGGCGCCGGGCCATTCGCGGGTGTACAAGCATGGGCGGCCTTTGCTGCCCACCTCAACTCACGGAGACTCGTTCATGCCCAACCATGTCTACA
>JAMFRW010000426.1 GCA_026224975.1 Rhodoferax sp.
ATGTCGAGCGCGCGCAACTGGTCGCTCATGGGCGGGTAGACATTGGCGTCACAGCCGGTCACCTTGTGCCCTCGCTCGCGTGCCAGCGCCGCCAGTCCGCCCATGAAGGTGCCGCAGATGCCGAGGATGTGGATGTGCATGATTTTGATTTTAGGTTTGGTCTCGATCAGCCCATGCAGAAACCGCGCCCGTCGTGCGGCGGGGTCGCTGGGCGCGAGGTTTCAGTCCGCGGCAGGTGCGCACTGGACGCCGAACCATTCGGTGCTGTGCTGGCAGGCCTCGTCCAGTGTGGCGAGCACCGCGGTGCTGCGCGTCTGCCAGGCGGGTTCGGCCGGTTTGAGGTCGGGCACGAGCACGACGCCGAGCCCGGCAGCCAGCGCGGCGAGCGCGCCGTGGCCGGAGTCCTCGAACGCCAGCGTGTGTGCCGGGTTGGCGCCGAGGCGCTGGACGGCGAGCAGGTAGATGTCGGGGTGCGGCTTGCCGTGCTTGACCTCGTTGCCACCGCACACGGCGCCGAAGAAGCTCAGCAGGCCGGCGCGTTCGAGCCGGCGGCGCACTTCGTCGTGTGCCGTCGACGAAGCGACCGCGCACGGCAGACCGGCATCCTGCAAGCCTTGCAGCAGGCGTCGCGCGCCGGGTTTCACGTCGAAGGGTTTGTCGCCGAACTGCGCGGCGAGCCTCGTCACCACTTGGGAGTGCGCTTTGGCCAGCAGGGTGGCGTCACCGAAGATCGCCTGCAAGCGCGCGGCGCTCTCGCGGTGGTTGAGGCCGATCAGGTCGAGGTAGATCGGTGCGGTGAGGTTGACGCCGAGGTTGGCGGCCACGTGCAGCCACGCGGCGCGTACCGGGCGCTCTGAATCGAGCAGCAGGCCGTCCATGTCGAAGACGGCGGCGGTGTAGGGAGGCATCGGCGGTGCGAGCGGGTTGACCCCGCTCACCCATTCAGAACATTCAGCCGCGCAGCGCCTGCAAAGCCGCATCCGCCGTGGCCTTGAGATCAGCCGCGGTGTGCGCGCCGCTCACGAAGCCGGCTTCGTACAAGGCCGGGGCGAAGTACACACCGCGGTCCAGCATGGCGTGGAAGAAGCGGTTGAAGCGCTCCTTGTCGGTCGCCATCACCGCGCTGTAGTTCTGCGGCAGTTCGCTGGCAAAGAAGAAGCCGAACATGCCGCCTTCGCAATCACCCACCATCGGCACGCCGGCTTCTTTCGCCGACGCGAGGATGCCGTCCAGCAGCGTGCGTGTGCTAGCGGTCAGCGCCTCGAAGAAGCCCGGCTTGCGGATCTCGCGCAGCGTGGCCAGGCCGCAGGCGGTGGCGACCGGGTTGCCAGAGAGCGTGCCGGCCTGGTAGACCGGGCCGAGGGGCGCGAGCAGTTCCATCACCGCGCGCTTGCCGCCGAAGGCTGCCAGCGGCATGCCGCCGCCGATCACCTTGCCGAAGACGCTGAGGTCGGGCTCGAAGCCGGGGATGGCCTTGGCGTAGAGGCTTTGCGCGCTGCCGAGCGCCACGCGAAAGCCGGTCATCACTTCGTCGAACACCAGCAGCGTGCCGTGCTGCGTGCACAGCTCGCGCAGGCGCTTCATGAACGGCACGCTCGCGCGCACGAAATTCATGTTGCCGGCGATCGGTTCGATCATCACGCAGGCGATGCCTTCGTTGCTGCTCTTGCCACTGCCTTGGCCATGCAGGGCAAAGGCTTCTTCGAGCTGCGCGACGTTGTTGTATTCGAGGACCAGCGTGTGCTGCACCACCTCGGCCGGCACGCCAGCGCTCGTCGGGTGGCCGAAGGTCGCGAGGCCGGAGCCGGCTTTCACCAGCAGCGCATCGGCATGGCCGTGGTAGCAGCCTTCGAACTTGATGATCTTGCTGCGGCCGGTGGCGCCCCGTGCCAGGCGCAGCGCGCTCATCGCGGCTTCGGTGCCGGAGCTGACGAGCCGGAGCTGCTCCATGCTGGGCACGAGGCTCAGGATCTCTTCGGCGAGTTCGATCTCGCGCTCGGTCGGCGCACCGAACGAGAAGCCTTCGGTGGCCGCCTTTTGCACGGCTTCCAGCACCGCAGGGTGGCCATGGCCCAGGATCATCGGGCCCCAGGAGCCGATGTAGTCGATGTAGCGCTGGCCCTCGGCATCGACCATGTAGGCACCGTGCGCGCTGGCGATGAAGCGCGGCGTGCCGCCCACGGCGCGGAAGGCGCGCACGGGCGAGTTGACGCCGCCGGGGATGGACTTTTGCGCTCGCTCGAAGAGCTGTGCGTTGGTCATGTGCTTGTTGTTCTTGGGCAAGGCGTCAATGGACATGCCGCGGCCCCTTGGGTGCGCTGCTGTCGAGGGCTTCGTCGTCGGGCGGCACTTCGCCGTCCACGCCTTCTTCGTCGTCTTCCTCGCCGGGCGGCAGCGCCCAGAAGAAGCGGTCGGGGATGACGTTGCCCATGCCGGGCCGAAAGCCGGCGTCGAGCGCCTGGTCGAGAAACGCCAGCGCTTCGCCCACCGCTGCGTGCAGCTCGGAGCCTGCCGCGAGCAGCGAGGCCAGCGCGGCCGAGAGCGTGTCGCCGGCGCCGACGAAGCTCACCTCGAAGCGCTCGAACTTCTCACCGGTGATGGCGCCTTGCGGGCCGGCCAGCACGTTGTCGAGAAACTGATCGGGCAGCGGTACGCTGGTGACGAGCACATAGCGCGCGCCGTGTTTGCTCGCGGCCACGGCCAGCTCCCGTGGCGAGGCAGGGCGGTCGCCTTCCCAGTCGGGCAGCAGGAAATCGGTCAGCGTCTGGTGGCTGCCGACCAGCACCTCCGTCTGCGGCAGCACCAGTTCGCGGAAGGCATCGAGGTAGCCTTGGCTGACGTCTTCTTCTACCCAGGAGAGGTTGGGCAGGTAGGCGACCAGCGGCACATCGGGGTAGTCGGAAAGGATCTCGGCGACCGCGCTCACACCTTCGACCGAACCCAGAAAGCCGACCTTCCAGGCGCTGATGGTCACGTCTTCCAGGATGCCGCGGGCCTGTTCGGCGATCACGTCGGCATCGATCGCATGGAAGTCGAAGACCTCGGCGGTGTCGCGCATGACGATGCTGGTGACGACGGGCAGGCCGTGCGCGCCCATCGCCGCGATGGTGGCCACATCGCCCGCCATGCCGCCGGCGCCGCTCGGGTCGCTCGCGTTGAAGCTCATCACGCAGGCGGGCGGCGGCTGTTCTTCCAGCGTGTCGCCGGCGGCGTCGGGCAGGGTGGTTTCTGCGGTCATGAGAGGGGTCCGAAGCGGCGAATCAGCACGTTCGCAAGAGGCCCTGAAAACCGCTGCCAGACCTCTAGACGAACCTGAAGAGTGTTGTGTAGGTGCCTACAAAGACTTGTTTTTTTAACGAAGTGCGTGGCTACAATCTCGTCGCATTGTAGTGAAGCCAACGAGCTGATGAGGCGATAAGAAGTGACCGACCCTAAAACCTGGATGTGCCTCATCTGCGGATGGATTTACGACGAAGCCGAAGGCGATATCGAACACGGAATCGCACCGGGAACCCTCTGGAAAGACGTTCCCATGAACTGGACTTGCCCGGAGTGCGGTGCCCGCAAGGAAGACTTCGAGATGGTGCAGATCTAGATTCAGATTCTGCTGGAAGGGCCGACAACAACAACGCGGGCTCACCCGCGTCTTTCGAGTCGATGAGGAGAATGCCTGTTGAGCAATCTGGCCCCCGCCACCGATCCCGCAGGCATCAAGGTGCTGGTGATCGATGACAGCAACACCATCCGGCGCAGCGCCGAGATATTCCTGAAGCAGGGCGGCTATGAAGTCCTGCTGGCCGAAGACGGCTTCGATGCGCTCTCCAAGGTCGTCGACCACGAGCCCGATCTGATCTTCTGCGACATCCTGATGCCGCGCCTCGACGGCTATCAGACCTGCGCCATCATCAAGCGCAACACCCGATTCTCAGGCGTGCCGGTCATCATGCTGTCGAGCAAGGACGGCCTGTTCGACAAGGCGCGCGGCCGCATGGTCGGCTCGCAAGACTACCTGACCAAGCCTTTCACCAAAGACCAGTTGCTCCAGGCCGTGGAGCAGCACTGCCCGTGAACACCGAACGGCCGCGCCAGCTTGCGCGGCCACCGGTGACGCGCGCTGTTTTTCGAACCCGTTTGCGAAGCGATGTGCGGCTGGCCCGCCATCCCGCGCACCCGGGCGACGGCCGATAGAGGACGAAACCATGCCGATCAAGAAAATTCTGTTGGTGGACGATTCCAAGACCGAGCTGCATTACATGTCGGACTTGCTGGCCAAGCGCGGCTATGTGGTGCGCACCGCCGAAAACGGCGAGGAAGCCATGCGCCGGCTCGGCGAAGACAAGCCCGACCTGATCCTGATGGATGTGGTCATGCCCGGCCAGAACGGCTTTCAGCTCACCCGCTCGATCACCCGGGACCCACGTTTTGCGGCCGTCCCGGTGATCATGTGCACCAGCAAGAACCAGGAAACCGACAAGGTCTGGGGCATGCGCCAGGGCGCCCGCGACTACATCGTCAAGCCGGTCGATGCCGACGAGCTGATGACCAAGATCCACGCCTTCGACTAAAGACGAATGGCCAACAAACAAGCGCTGCGCGAACTCCAGAGCCGGCTGGCCGAGCGCCTCTCGGCCGCCCGCACCGAGCAGCCCGGAAAATCCTGGCTGGCGGTCGAGTGCGCCGGCCATGGCCTGCTGTTCCCGCTGAAGGAGGCCGGCGAGATCTTTGCGCTCACGCCGCTCGCACCCGTGCCCTACAGCCAGGCCTGGTTCCTTGGCGTGGCCAACCTGCGCGGGCATTTGCACGGCGTGGCCGATCTGACCGGGTTCCTGGGCCTGAAGGCACCGGCGCCGGCGACCGAAGCGCACGGCCGTGAACAGGCCCGGCTGGTCGGCTTCAACCAGTCGCTCGAACTCAATTGCGTGCTGCTCGTGGACCGCTTGTCCGGCCTGCGCAGCGAAGCCGATCTGGTGGCCCTGGCCGACGACAGCGCGGCGCGCCCGGCCTTTGCCGGCACCCGCCTGCGCGACGCGGCCGGCCGCATCTGGCAGGAGCTGAACCTGGCCGAGTTGGCCGCCGACGAAGCGTTTTTGCGGATCGTCCGCTAGCCCCCGACATGATTGCAAGAGGTTGACATGAGTGTTTCGAAGAATGCCGGGCCGCCGGGTGCCGATATCGAGTTTCCCGACATGGAAGCCACCGCCGCGTTCCCCGGGCCGATGATCCAGACGCCGACCTACACGCCGATGTCGCCTGCGCCCGCCATGCAGCAGACGGTGGGCATGGACACCTCCATCATCTCCGAAGCCGCGCCGTCCGAAATGCCCGACTTCTCCGAAACGCGTATCCAGGAAGACGCCGCCAACGCGCCGCCGCCCGGTGGCGGCCTGCCCATCATCGGCCGGCTGCCGCTGCGCCAGCAGCAGCGCATCCTGATCGCGATGATCGTGCTCGGGCTGCTGGGGCTGATCGGCATCACCGCGCTCTCGATGCTGTCGGTGCAACGCAGCGCCGCGCAAACCGGCGCGACCGGTCAGGCGCTGATGCAGTCGCAGCGGCTGGCCAAATCGGTCTCGCAGGCGATGCTGGGCAACGCCGCGGCCTTTGCCGAAGTGCGCGAAAGCGCCGACGTGCTGGCGCGCAACGTGCGCGGCTTGACGAGCGGCGTGGGTGACATTCCCGCGGTGCCGGGCGCTGTGCAAGAGGTGCTGGCGCCCGTGCTGCCGCTGGTCGGGCGGGCCGAGAGCAATGCCAAGGCCGTGCTCTCTCAGCAGAACGTGCTGACGCAGATCGGCCAGTCGCTGCGTGCGATCAACCGCCAGTCGTCGGAGCTTCTCGAGACCGCGCAAACCGTGTCGTCGCTCAAGCTCCAGCAAGAGGCCACGCCGACCGAACAATCGGCCGTGGGCCAGCTCGTGATGCTGACGCAACGCATCGGCAAGTCGGCCAACGAATTCATGATGATGGACAGCGTGGGCGGCAACGCGGTGGTACAGCTTGGCAAGGACTTGAAGTCCTTCGGCGACATCGGCCAGGGCCTGCTCGACGGCAACCCCGAGCTGCGCCTGCCGGGCACGCGCGACGCGCAAACCAAGGAGCGCCTGGCCGCGCTGCTCAAGCAGTTCGAGGCCACTCGCACGCAGGCCAACGGCATCCTCGGCAACCTGCAAGGCTTGGTCGCGGCACGCGATGCGCAGCTCGCGATCCTGGTCGACAGCGAACCGCTGCGCAAGGGGCTGGAAGCGGTGCAGGACAAGCTCGGCGCCGAAAACGCCTTCGGCAGCGCGAACATCGGCCTGGCCGTGCTCGCGGCGCTGCTGCTCATCATCGGTGGCGTGGGCTTCTTGCGGCTCGATGTGCGCGACCAGCGCCAGCGCGCTGCCGTGGCCGTCAACCAGCGGCACGATGCCGAGCGTGAACAGCTCGAAGCCAAGCGCGTCAACGATGCCAACCAGGCCGCGATTCTGCGGCTGATGAACGAGCTGCAAGCCGTGGCCGAAGGCGACCTGACGCAGCAGGCGACCGTCACCGAAGACATCACCGGCGCCATCGCCGATTCGGTCAACTACACCGTCGAAGAACTGCGCACGCTGGTCTCGCAAGTGCAGGGCACGGTGAGCCGGGTGACCGACACGACCGAGCAGGTCGAAGCCACTTCCACCGAGCTGCTGGCGGCTTCGAGCGAGCAGCTCCGCGAGATCCGCGACACCGGCGAATCGGTTCTGCAGATGGCCGGGCGCATCAACGATGTGTCGGCGCAGGCGCAGGAAACCGCCGCCGTCGCGCGCCAATCGCTGGAAGCAGCCGAGACCGGCCTGCGCGCGGTGCAGAACACCATCGGCGGCATGAACTCCATCCGCGACCAGATCCAGGAAACATCGAAGCGCATCAAGCGGCTGGGCGAATCGTCGCAAGAGATCGGCGAAATCACCGAGCTGATTTCCGACATCACCGAGCAGACCAATGTGCTGGCCTTGAACGCCGCGATCCAGGCCGCATCGGCCGGTGAAGCGGGCCGCGGCTTCTCGGTGGTGGCCGAAGAAGTGCAGCGGCTTGCCGAACGCTCCGGCGACGCCACGCGCCAGATTGCCGCGCTGGTCAAGACCATTCAGACCGATACGCAAGATGCTGTTGGCGCCATGGAGCGCTCCACACAAGGGGTGGTCGAAGGCACCAAGCTGACCGATGCGGCCGGCACGGCGCTCGGTGACATCGACCGTGTGTCACGGCGCCTGGCCGAACTCATCAGCCAGATCTCGAACCAGGCGCTGAGCGAAGCCCAATCGGCCAACGTGGTCGCGGCCAACATCCAGCACATCTTCGCGGTGACCGAGCAGACCGGCGAAGGCACGCGCTCGACCGCGCAGATGGTTCGCGAACTCTCGCGCACCGCCGAAGAACTGCGCCAATCGGTCGCGCGGTTCAAGATCGCCTGACCCGCCCCGAGGCCCGTATGGACAGCCCCCGCCAAGATGCTCCTGTCATGACCGACGACCTCAGCGCGCTGGCCTGGGTGCAGGACGAGTTACGCCGCTCGCTCGAAGGCGCGCACAAGGCGCTGCGCCGCTTCGTCAAGGATTTCGAAGCGATGAGCGGCGGCGATCTCGATGCCGTCGACCCGGCCGTGCTGCGCACCGCGCGCACGCAGATCCACCAGGGCGTGGGCGCGCTCGAACTCGTCGGCCTGCCGGCTGCGGCGACGGTGTTGCGCGCCAGCGAAGAGGCGGTGCAGCGCTTCATCACCAAGCCGCAAAAGCTCAACGCCAAGGTCATCGACGACATCGAACGTTTGTCGTTCGCGCTGCTCGATTACCTGACGCGCCTCTTGGCCGGCAAGACCGTTTCGCCGCTCGCGATGTTCCCGCAGTACCGCGCGGTGCAAGAGGCGGCCGGCGCCGACCGCGTGCACCCGGCCGACCTGTGGGCGGTGGACTGGCGCTGGCGCGAACTGCCGTCGGATCCGAGCGTGGCACCGGCGCAGCCGTCACCGGCGATCAAGTCGGCCCTCGAAGGCCAGTTGCTCGCGCTGATGAAGGGCGGCAACCCGCAAGAAACCGCGGCGCACATGAGCGACATCTGCGCGAGCCTGGGAGCAGGGGCCACCGAAGTGCAAGTGGCCACGCTGTGGAAGCTGGCCGCCGCCGTGTTCGAAGCGCAGGCGCAAGGCCTGCTGGCCTTCGATGTGTTCAGCAAGCGCGTGGCATCGCGCCTGCTGGCGCAGTACCGCACGCTGGACCGCGGCGAGCACGATGTGTCCGAACGCCTCGCGCAAGACCTGCTGTTCTTCTGCGCGCAGAGCGATTCGCCCGGTGATGGCCGGCGCGCGCCGCGGCTGGCTTCGGTGCGCCAGGCTTATGGCCTCGTGCACCACGTGCCGAACGACTATTCGGTGAGCCCGCTGGGCCACTTCGACCCAGCCGTCATTGCCCAGGCACGCAAGCGCGTGGCTGCCGCCAAGGAAGCCTGGTCGGCAGTCGCGGGTGGCGAGATGCATCGCCTCTCCGGCTTGCTGGAGCAGTTCTCACTTGTCGGCGATTCGTTGAAGCGCCTCTTCCCGCTGGGCGAAACCTTTGCCGCCGAGCTGCAATTGGCCGTCGCCCAGACGCAGCAGGCCGGTACGCCGCCGCCCGCGCCGTTGGCGATGGAAGTCGCGACCAGCCTGCTCTATGTGGAAGCCGCGCTCGAAGACGGCGAGTTCGACCAGCCCGAGCAGGCCGGCCGCGTGCAGCGTCTGGCCGAACGCTTGTCGTCGGTGCGGCAAGGCGGCGCGCCCGACCCGCTCGAAGGCTGGATGGAGGAGCTGTACCGCCGCGTCTCCGACCGGCAGACCATGGGCAGCGTGGTGCAGGAACTGCGCGCTTCGCTATCCGAAGCCGAAAAGCTCATCGACCAGTTCTTCCGCAACCCGCTCGACCGGCGCGTGCTGATCCCGGTGCCCAACCAGCTCTCCGCCATGCGCGGCGTGCTCTCGGTGCTGGGCATGGACCACGCCTCGCAAGCGCTGCTGCGCATGCGCGACGAGGTCGATGGCCTGGCCGCGACGCTCGTCGAGCCGGAGCATGTGGCGCAAGCCGGCGTGTTCGACCGCCTCGCCGGCAACCTGGGCGCGCTCGGCTTCCTGATCGACATGCTCAGCGTGCAGCCGGCGATGGCCAAGTCGCTGTTCACTTATGACGCCGAAGCCGGCACGCTGAGCCCGGTGATGGGCCGCGGCACGACGCATCCGCCGGTCGTGATGCCCGAGCCGATGCCGGCCGGGCCGGTGGAGCAGCGCCTGATCGAACAGGCGCAGATGCTGGCCTTCACCTCGGTGCGCGAAGACGTGACGGTGGAAGACGTCACCCGCGATCTGGAGTTGCTCTCGCACGAAGCCGAAGTGGCCGAACAGCCGGCGCTCGCCGCCACCGTGCAGCGCGCACAAGACGCGCTCGAACAGGCGCAAACGCCGGCTGGCGTGGCGGCAGCGCGGGGCGAACTCTCGGAGGCGCTGGTCGATTTCGTCGCGACCGCTTCCGAGCCGGTCGGCCTGGAGCCCGACAGCCCGATGGACGCCGCGCGCCAGCCGGCGGCGCGGGTCTCCGCGCCCATCACGCTGGACTTCGTCAAATCCGAACTCGCGCAAGACGACGAGATGCGCGAGGTCTTTCTGGAAGAGGCGCGCGAGGTGCTCGAAGGGGCGGAGAGTGCAGTTGCCGAACTGGCGCAAGCACCCGACGACCTGGGCGTGCTCACAACGCTGCGCCGCGCGTTCCACACCCTCAAGGGCAGCTCGCGCATGGTCGGGCTGACCGAGTTCGGCGATGCCGCCTGGGCTTGCGAGCAGCTCTACAACACGCTGCTCGGCGACCAGCGGCCTGCCCAAGCGCCGCTGATCGACTTCACCGGCTGGAGCCTCGGCTACCTCGCCGCCTGGGTCGACGACATCGCCGCCAACCGGCCGAGTTCTTACGACGCCGCCACTGTCAAGGCCGCGGCGAATTCGCTGGCGGCGCAGCGCGGGGATGCGGGTGGTGAAGAGCCGTCCGATATCGCGCTGCCGCTGGAACTGCCGGCGTTCCCGGAAGTCGAAGCGCATACCGAAACCGCGGCCGAAGCGGAAGCGGAAGCCGCGTTACCGGCGATCTCGTTCCAGGGCTTTCCGGACGATCTGCCGACGGCCGAAGACCTCGATCTGTCGTTCGTGCCGTCGATGGCGCCGGCCACGCCAGCGCCCGCCCCGGCGCCTGAGCCGGTTGAGCAGGAGCTGTCATTCGAGTTCGACTTGGCGGGGCTGGACGAGCCTGCGCCATCGGCCTTGCCGGTTGACATCGGCGCCTCGATCGAGTCGCTCGAATCTCTGCCGTCACTGGACGCTGCGCCGTCAGCGTATCAAGCGGTCGAGCCTATCGAAGCGGTCCGGCCCGAGCCTGAAGCCGACCCCGTTACCTCGTTCATCCGCGAAGACATTCCGTTCGACAGCAGCGCGCATGCCCTGCTCAAGCCCTTCGATGCCGAGGCCACGCAGACGCTGCCGATGGCCGAGATCGTCGAAGGCCCGTTGCCCGACTTCGACTTTGGCACCATCGATCTCGACCTGGGCGAGGCGGCAGCTTCGCCGCTCATCGAACACCTGCCGCCGAGCCAACATGGCGAGCCGGATCTGCTGCTCGACTTCGGCGATGTGCCTGCCTCCTTGCCCGATGCCGCGCCGCAGCTCACCCTGCCGGCGGATTTCGATCTGCAACCAGCCGCCGCCGACCACCAGCGCGCCTTCGCCGACACCACCACCGAGCCGGCACCCGAACTCATCGCCGACGAGCCCGCGCTCGAAGCCCATCCCGATATCGCGTTCACGCTCGATCTGGGGCCGGAGCCGACCGATGCCGAAGCCGATGCAAGCGACTACGCGGCCGCCGAAGACGAACAGTTCAAGATGGTCGGGCCGCTGCGCATCGGCATCCCGCTCTTCAACATCTACCTCAACGAAGCCGACGAGCTGTCGCGCCGCCTGAGCGTCGAAGTGGCCGAGTGGGCGATGGAGCTGTATCGGCCGATCGGCGAGGAGCCGATTGCGCTCGCGCATTCGCTGGCCGGCAGTTCGGCGACCGTCGGCTTCAAGGACTTGTCGAACCTCGCGCGCACGCTCGAACATGCGCAAGCGCGCTCGCAAGCGATCGCCCGCGGCACTGACGAAGAAGCGCAGTTGTTCATCGACGCGGCCGACGAGATCCGCCGCCTGCTGCACCAGTTCGCCGCCGGCTTCCTCAAGGCGCCGTCGCCCGAATTGATGGAGCGCCTGGCCGAGCATGAGCGCAGCTCGGCGCTCCGCCTCGATGCCGCCACCGCCGCCGCCGAACTGCCCGAGATCACCGAAGCCGGCGACCTCTTCGCCGAGCCGACGCCCACGCTGTTCTCGCTCGACGGCTTGGACGACGCAGCGGCTGCTGGCCACGAGCCGTTGCCCGTGCCCGACCTGGTGATGGACACCGGCCAAGCCGCGCTCTACGCCCAGCGCGAGGCCGATCAAGCCGCGGCCCGCGCGCGCGTCGAGGCCGAACTGCGGCAACCGATGGTGCCGCGGCCTGAGCCCGAAGCTGAACCCGAAGCGAAACTGGCGAACCTTCGCGAAGCCGAAGCCGAAGCCGAAGCCGAAGCCGAAGGCCCCGTGGCCGAATTGCACGCAGCGCCAGAGCTTGCACCCACAGAAGACTTCGCCGCGCCGACCGAGGCGTTCCATGCCGACGAGCCGCAGTGGCAACCTGCGCCGCAACCCGAGTCCATCCCCGAGCCGGTCTTTGCAGACTCTACCGAGCAGCATTTCGATGCGCTCGGCGTGGCCGAACTCAAGCCCTTCGGCGCGAGGCTGGTCGAGAGCAGCCACCTGGCGCCGATCGCGCACGAAGACGCCGGTGCCGACGACGGAATCGATGACATCGACGCCATCGATTCCGTCGATCCCGAGCTGTGGCCGTTCTTCGAGGAAGAGGCCGAAGAGCTGATTCCGCAACTCGCCGGGCGCCTGCGCGATTGGGCCGCTGACCCGGGCCACGCCGGCCACCCTGCGGGCTGCATGCGCACGCTGCACACGCTCAAGGGCGGCGCCCGCCTGGCAGGCGCCATGCGCCTGGGCGAGATGGCGCACCGGCTCGAAACACGCATCGAACACCTGCTGGCCAGCCCGCCCGTGAGCGAGGCCGACGTCGAGCATCTGCAAGCCGTTGGCGACGTGCTGGCCCACACCTTCGAGACGCTGCGCCATGGTGATGCGCCGTCGTCGCAAGCGGCAGCGCTTGCGACGGTTGCCGAGGCGGCTGCAGTCACCCCCGTTGCGCCCGCCGCGCCGCTGGAAGTGCTGCTCGAAGACGCGCCGCTGCCGGCCGCGGATCTGCCGGTGCCACATGCGGTGTTGGATGCCCCGGAGCCGGAAGCAACCGAAGCGCCCGCCGAGGCCGCGCATCCGGAGGAGCCGGCGCCTTCGCACGAGGCGATCGAGGTCGCCACCTCGCAGCCCGCACCACTCGAATTCATCGAACCATCGTCCATCGACTGGTCCCGCTTCGCCCCTTCCTCCAGCCTCGCCCGAAAGACCCCCGAGCGCGCCCAGCACGCGGCGCAATCGGCGGTACGCGTACGTGCGCCGCTGCTCGATCGGCTCGTGAATCAAGCTGGCGAAGTGAGCATCACCCGCTCGCGCATCGAAACCGGCGTGGCCCAGATCAAGGGCTCGATGAACGACCTGACCGAAAACCTGGAGCGTCTTCGCGGCCAGTTGCGCGACATCGAGTTCCAGGCCGAAACGCAGATGAGCTCGCGGCTCGAAGCCGCCAAGGCCGCGTCGGAAGCCTTCGACCCGCTGGAGATCGACCGCTTCACCCGCTTCCAGGAACTCACGCGGATGATGGCCGAATCGGTCAACGACGTGGCTACCGTGCAGCGCACCTTGCAGCGTTCGGTCGAAACGGCAGAAGACGAACTCGCGGCCCAGGCCCGCCTCACGCGCGATCTGCAAGATGACTTGCTGCGCACCCGCATGGTCGAGTTCGAAGGCCTGTCGGACCGGTTGTACCGCGTGGTGCGGCAGGCGGCCAAGGAGACGGGTAAATCGGTGCGGCTCGACATCGTCGGCGGTTCGATCGAGGTCGATCGTGGCGTGCTCGACCGCATGACGGCCTCGTTCGAACACCTGCTGCGCAACTGCGTGAGCCACGGCATCGAGTCGCCCGAGGTGCGCACGAATTCCGGCAAGGAAGCGACCGGCACCATCGTGGTCGCAGTCTCGCACGAAGGCAACGAAGTCGGCGTGGAATTCCGCGACGACGGCGCCGGGCTCGACCTGGCGCGCATTCGCGCCAAGGGCATCGCCATGGGCTTGCTCGATGCCCATGCAGACACGACCGACGCCGAACTCGCCAACCTGATCTTCGCGCCCGGTTTCACCACGCAGCAAGTGGTGACCGAACTCTCCGGCCGCGGCGTCGGCATGGACGTGGTGCGTTCGGATGTGAATGCCATCGGTGGCCGCATCGAAACGGCAACCGCTGCGGGGCAGGGCACCTCGTTCCGCTTGATCCTGCCGCTCACCACGGCCGTCACGCAAGTCGTGATGCTGCGCTGTGGCACGACGACTGTCGCGGTGCCCTCGACGCTGGTCGAGGTGGTGCGCCGCGTGCCGCAGGACGAGATCGATGCGGCCTACGCCACCGGCTCGTTCGCGATGGCCGACCGTTCGCTGCAGTTCTTCTGGCTCGGCGCGCTGCTGCAGATCAGCCCGCATTCGAACGATGGCGCGGCGCGCACTCGGCCGGTGGTGATCATCCGCAGCGCGCAGCAGCGCATCGCAGTGCATGTGGACGAAGTGGTCGGCAACCAGGAAGTGGTCGTCAAGAACCTCGGGCCGCAGCTTTCCAAACTACCGGGCCTGGCAGGCGTGACGCTGCTGGCCTCGGGCCTGGTGGCGCTGATCTACAACCCGGTGGCGCTGGCCACCTTGTACGGCGATGCGGCCCGCGCGGCCACGCATGCGGCGCTGCATTCATCGGGCAAAGGCTCGATCGCCGAAGTGGTGGCCGAACCCGAAGCGCCGGTTGCGCCGCTGGTGCTGGTGGTTGACGACTCACTCACGGTGCGCCGCGTGACACAACGGCTTTTGCTGCGCGAGGGCTATCGCGTGACGCTCGCGAAGGATGGCTTGGACGCGCTGGAGCGCCTCGCCGAAGAAGTGCCGCAGATCGTGCTGTCGGACATCGAAATGCCGCGCATGGACGGCTTCGACCTGGTGCGCAACATGCGCGCCGATGCGCGGCTGCGCGACCTGCCGGTGATCATGATCACGTCACGCATTGCGCAAAAGCATCGCGATCATGCGGCTGAGTTGGGTGTCGATCACTATCTCGGCAAGCCGTATTCGGAAGAGGATTTGCTGGGATTGGTGGCGCGGTATACGGCGACCGAGAGCGCTTAGTTCTCCGCTCGCAGTGCAGGCCCCACTTGGTTCGCACTGAGCTCGCTCCCGTTCGCACTGAGCCCCACCCCGTTCGCACTGAGCCTGTCGAAGTGCCTGCAGCGAGTACCACACCAGGCTTCGACAGGCTCAGCCCGAACGGGAGGGAGGGCTGATCGGCCCGAGCGGGAACGTGCAATGCGAGCGGGAACGGGAACGCTCAACCCGAGCGGGCTGCCGCTTTCACCACCGCAAACCGCCGCAGCGTCTTCTCCCGCGCCTCGTTGTGATTCACGATCGGCTGCGGGTAGTCACGGCCCAATTCGATGCCCGCCGATTGCAGATCGACCGGCCGCGCGTCCCACGGGGCGTGGATCAAATCATCCGGCAGTGAGGCCAACTGCGGCAGATAGCGCCGGATGAACTTGCCGTGCGCGTCGAACCTGGCACTCTGCGCAACCGGGTTGAAGATGCGGAAGTACGGTTGCGCATCGCAGCCGGTGGAAGCCGCCCACTGCCAGCCGCCGTTGTTGGCGGCCAGGTCGAAGTCGTTCAGCTTCTCGGCGAAGTAGCGTTCGCCCCAGCGGTAGTCGATGCCCAGATCCTTGGTCAAGAAGCTCGCGGTGACCATCCGCAGGCGGTTGTGCATGTAGCCGGTCTGGTTGATCTGCGCCATGGCGGCGTCCACCAGCGGGTAGCCGGTGCGGCCTTCGCACCAGGCGGCGAAGAGTTCATCGGCATGCTTGCCATGCTCCCAGCGGATCTTGTCGTATTCGGGCTTGAACGCGTGCTCGACGACGTGCGGATGGTGATGAAGTATCTGGTGATAAAAATCGCGCCATATCAGCTCCGAGAGCCACACGCTCGCGCCCTTTTCATGCGGCGCCGCTTCGATGCGCAGCAGCGCCACGCGGGCCAGTTCGCGGATCGACACCGTGCCGAAGCGCAGGTGCACCGAGAGATAACTCGGCCCCTTCACCGACGGGAAGTTGCGGGTGTCTTCGTAGTCATCGATGCGGCCGAGAAAGTCGGCCAGCAGCTCCTGCCCGCCCGGGCTGCCGGTCGGGATCTTCAGCGAGTGGAGGTTGGTTTTTTCGAAGCCGAGTTCGTGAAGCGTCGGCATGCCCGAGGGCACGCCTGCATGCGGCGGCGCCAGCGCCTCGGCGTACTGCGCGACCGGGTACGGCTTGACGAAAAACGGCTCCAGCTTCTTCAGCCAGGCGTTCTTGTACGGCGTGAAGACGCTGTAGGGCGAGCCGCTGCCGGTGAGCACCTCGCTGCGCTCGAAGACCACATGGTCCTTGGCGGTGTGCAAAGCCACGCCGGCATCGGCCAGCAGGCCGCGCGCCTTGGCGTCGCGCTGCAAGGCGGCGGGTTCGTCGTCGTGGTTGGCATAAACGGCCTGGGCCTGCAGTTCCTTGGCGAGCCGGGTGATCACCTCCGCCGCATGGCCGTGGCGCACGATCAGCGTGGCCTGCGCACCGAGGGCTTGGAGCTGCCGGTTCAGGTCGACCACGCTGTCGTGGATGAACTCGACCCGCCGGTCGGCGCGGGGCAGGGCGTCCAAAATGTCCTTGTCGAAGACGAACACGCACCAGACGCGCCGCGCCGCTTTCAGCGCGTGGTAAAGCGCGGCGTTGTCGTCCGCCCGCAGGTCGCGCCGAAACCAGACCAAGGCGCTGTCCAAAGGCTTTTCGGGAGGTGTGTGCATGCGCGCAGTCTGCCGCAGAATAAAATCCCCGAATGGCTGCGCCCTCCGTCGACTTCACCAACCAGTTCCTGATCGCGATGCCCGGCATGGGTGACGGCACCTTTGCCGGCACCGTGATCTACCTGTGCGAGCACAACGAGAAGGGCGCGCTCGGCCTGGTGATCAACAAGCCGATCGACATCAAGCTCAAGAACCTGTTCGAGAAAGTGGAACTCTCGCTCGACCGGGCCGACATTGCCGACGCGCCGGTCTACTTCGGCGGCCCGGTGCAAACCGAGCGCGGCTTTGTGCTGCACGAGCGGCTGGGCGGTGAGGAAGAGGCCGGTGGCCACTACAACTCCTCGCTGCAAATCCCCGGCGGGCTGGAAATGACGACCAGCAAGGATGTGCTGGAAGCACTCTCCAACGGCGCCGGCCCGAAGAAGATTCTGGTGACGCTGGGCTACAGCGGCTGGGGCGCTGGCCAGCTCGAAGACGAGATGAGCCGCAACGGCTGGATCAACGTCGGCGCCGAGCGCGAAATCATCTTCGACACGCCGGTCGACCAGCGCTACGCCAAGGCGCTCCTGCTGCTGGGCATCGATGCCCGCATGCTGTCGCAGGAGGCGGGGCACGCATGAGCCGGACGTGCGACCGTGCCTGCGCACGGGTGAACGCCTGCGAATGGGCGGCGCGTCTCGCGGCGCGCGTGCTGCAAGCATGAGTGAAGCGGCTTTGTCTCCGACAAGCGTGCTTCCCTCAACAGCTCCTCTTTCCTTTCTGGCCTTCGACTTCGGCACGCTGCGCGTCGGCGTGGCCAGCGGCAACACTGTCACGCTGACCGCGCAACCACTGCGCACCATCGCCGCGACGGGTGATGCGCGCTTCGAGGCCATCGCCCGCTTGATCGCCGAATGGCAGCCGAGCGCGCTGGTCGTCGGCGTGCCATTCCACCCCGATGGCGCCGAGCACGACAATACCCGCCGCGCGCGGCGCTTTGCGCGCCAGTTGCACGGCCGCTTCGGCCTGGCGGTGCATGAGGTGGACGAGCGCTACACCACGACCGAGGCGCATGCGATGGGCGCGCAAGATGTCGACGCGGCATCGGCGGCCATCATCCTCGAACAGTATTTCGAAAGTATGGACAGGAAGGACGTTCGATGAGCACCTTGTTTCTGGATGCCGAAGCGCTCTACACCGACCTGCTGGCCGGCGTGCGCGGGCTGGCGCGGCCCGATTCGGTGCTGGTCGGCATCTGGCGCGGGGGCGCCTGGCTGGCCGAGCGCTTGCAGGCCGATCTGAAGCTCGCCGGCGAGCATGGCGTGATCTCGAGCGCGCTGCACCGCGACGATTTCAACTCCCGCGGCATGAGCGCCGCAGCCGACCACACCAAGCTGCCCTTCGACGTGAACGGCAAGCACATTCTGCTGATCGACGACGTGCTCTACACCGGCCGCACCATCCGCGCAGTGATCAACGAGCTGTACGACTTCGGCCGCCCGGCCAGCGTGCAGCTCGCGGTGCTGGTCGACCGCGGCGGGCGCGAGTTGCCGATCGCGGCGGCGGTCTCCGCTGCGCGCATCACCTTGCCAAAGGATCAACGGCTGTCGCTCGCAAAGAATGATGCGGGCGGCTTCAGCTTCGACATCAAGGAAGGTTCGTGATGCTCAGTCGACGAAACCCGCAACTCAACGCGCACGGCGAGCTGATCCATCTGCTCTCGATCGAAGGCCTGCCGCGCACAGTGCTCACGCACATCCTCGACACTGCTGGCACGTTTTTGAGCGTGAACGACCGCGAGGTCAAGAAGGTGCCGCTGCTGCGCGGCAAAAGCGTGTTCAACCTGTTCTTCGAGAACAGCACGCGCACCCGCACCACCTTCGAGATCGCCGCCAAACGGTTGAGCGCCGACGTGATCAACCTGGACATTGCCAGGTCGAGTGCCGCCAAGGGCGAGAGCCTGCTCGACACCATCGCCAACCTGAGCGCGATGCATGCCGACATGTTCGTGGTGCGTCACAGCGAGAGCGGCGCGCCCTACCTGATCGCTCAGCACTGCGCGCCGCATGTGCACGTGGTCAACGCCGGCGACGGGCGCCATGCGCACCCGACGCAAGGGCTGCTGGACATGTACACCATCCGGCACTTCAAGCAGGATTTCACCCAGCTCACCGTCGCGATCGTCGGCGACATCGTGCATTCGCGCGTGGCCCGCTCCGACATCCACGCCCTGACCACGCTGGGCGTGCCCGAGATCCGCGCCGTCGGCCCGAAGACCTTGGTGCCGGGCGACCTTGCCGAGATGGGCGTGCGCGTCTGCCACGACATGGCCGAAGGCATTCGCGGGGCCGACGTGATCATCATGCTGCGGCTGCAGAACGAGCGCATGAGCGGCGCCATGCTGCCCAGCGCCGCAGAGTTCTTCAAGAACTACGGCCTGACGCCGGAGAAGCTCGCGCTCGCCAAGCCGGATGCGATCGTGATGCACCCGGGGCCGATCAACCGCGGAGTGGAAATCGATTCGGACGTGGCCGACGGCAAGCAGAGCGTGATCCTGCCGCAGGTGACCTTCGGCATCGCGGTGCGCATGGCGGTCATGTCCATCATCGCTGGGAATTTCGCGTGAACCCCCACGCGCACTATCGTTCACTGCCCCCCGAGGGGGCCGTCGCCCTCCTTGAGGCGGCTCTGCGGAGGGCTAGATGAAGATCCTGATCAAAGGTGGCCGACTCATCGACCCGGCCTCGGGCCACGACAGCATCGGCGACCTGGCCATCGCCGCTGGTCGCATCGTCGGCCTCGGGAATGTGAGCCCCGAGTTCGATGCCGACCGCACGATCGACGCGAGCGGCCTGATCGTCGCCCCTGGCCTCGTCGACCTCGCTGCGCGCCTGCGCGAGCCGGGCCACGAGCACGAAGGCATGCTCGAATCCGAGATGGCCGCGGCGGTGGCCGGCGGTGTGACCAGCCTCGTCTGCCCGCCCGACACCGAGCCCGTGCTCGACGAGCCGGGCCTGGTGCAGATGCTCAAGTTCCGCGCCCACAACCTGAACCTCGCGCACCTGTACCCGTTGGGCGCACTCACCCGCGATCTAAAGGGTGAAGTGCTCACCGAGATGGCCGAGCTGACGGAAGCCGGCTGCGTTGGTTTCTCCCAAGCTGAAGTTGCCTTGAAGGACACGCTGGTGCTGCACCGCGCGCTGCAATACGCCGCGACCTTTGGCTACACGACCTGGCTGCGGCCGAACGATGCGTGGCTGGGCAACGGTGTGGCCGCCAAGGGCGCGCTCGCGACGCGCATGGGACTCTCCGGCGTGCCGGTGATTGCCGAGACGATTGCGCTGGCGACGATCTTCGAGCTGGTGCGCGACACACGGGCGCGTGTGCACCTCTGCCGCTTGAGCAGTGCCGCCGGCATCGACCTGGTGCGCCGCGCCAAGGCCGAGGGCCTGCCGGTGACGTGTGACGTGAGCATCAATTCGCTGCACCTGACCGATCTTGACATCGGCTACTTCGACTCGGCCATGCGCCTGACGCCGCCGCTGCGCCAGCAACGCGATCGTGACGCGATCCGCGCGGCGCTGGCCGATGGCACCATCGACGCGCTCGTCAGCGACCACACGCCGGTCGATGCCGACATGAAGAACCTGCCCTTTGCCGAGGCCGAGCCCGGCGCGACGGGCCTGGAACTGCTGCTGAGCCTCGCGTTGAAGTGGGGCCAGGACGACGGCGTGCCGCTGCTGCGCACCCTCGGCTCGGTGACGCACGCGCCGATCGCGGTGATCGGCGAGGCGCTCGGCTCGCTCGCGGCAAGCGCCGGGCGGCTGGTCGAGGGCGGCTTGGCCGACGTCTGCGTATTCAGCGCCGACCAACGCTGGCAGGTCACGCCGGGCGCGCTGCGCAGCCAGGGCAAGCACACGCCGTTCTCGGGCTACGAGGTGCCGGGCCGGGTGAAGTTCACGCTGGTCGCAGGCAACGTCGCGTTCGAGGCTGCGGCCGAATGACGATCTGCCCGGCGACGCTGGTTCGCCATCCGCCGAGCGCACGCTCGATGCACATCGGGCAGCCGCTCGGGCATCGCGGATGACCATTCGCCTGCGCGCGGTGTGGCGCCTGCTGCGTTGCTTGGCCCACATCCTGCGTGGCCTGGGCCTCGTGCTGTTTCACTTCGATGGGCTCGACGCGGCAGGGCGCCATGCGCGCGTCGGCCAGTGGTCGGCCGAGATGCTGCGCGTGATAGGCATCGCGATGCAGGTCGAGGGCCACGTGCAGCCGGGCGGCGTGTTGCTTGCGGCGAACCATGTGTCGTGGCTGGACATCACCGCGCTCCACGCGGTCGTGCCACGGGCGCGCTTCGTCTCGAAGGCCGACATCCAGTCCTGGCCGCTGCTCTCGCGCCTCGCCGATGCGGCCGACACGCTCTACCTGCAACGCGAACGCAAGCGCGATGCGCTGCGCGTGGTGCACCTGGTGGCTCAGGCGCTGAGCGAGGGTCAGGCGGTCGCCGTATTCCCCGAAGGCACCACCTCCGACGGCCGCGCGCTGCTGCCGTTCCACGCCAATCTCTTTCAGGCGGCGATCGTCACCTCGACGCCGGTGCAGCCGATCGCGCTGCGCTTCTCGGATGCGCACCAGCCGATCAGCTCTGCCGTCGAGTTCATCGGCGACACGACGCTGGTCGAAAGCCTCTGGCGCGTTGCGTGCGCCGAGGGGCTGGTCGCGCACATCACGCTGCTGCCTGCGCGGCCCAGCGTGCAGATCGAGCGCCGTGCGCTGGCGCAAACGCTGCGAGACGACATTGCCGCGCGGCTGGCGCGCTGACGCTGCGGCTCAAGCCTTGCCCTGGTTCGCCACCGCCGCGGCGGCCTTGGCAGCAGCTTCCGCGTCACCGAGGTAGTAGCTCTTGACGGGCTTCAAGTCGGCATCGAGTTCGTAGACCAGCGGGATGCCGTTGGGGATGTTGACGCCGACGATCGCGTCGTCGGAAATGCCGTCGAGGTACTTCACCAGCGCGCGGATGCTGTTGCCGTGCGCGGCGATCACGATGCGCTGGTGGGCTTTCAAGCCCGGCGCGATCGTGTCGTTCCAGAACGGCAGCACGCGGGCGACGGTGTCTTTCAGGCATTCGGTCAGCGGCACCTGGCCCGGGGCGAGCGCGGCGTAGCGCAGGTCGGTGCTTTCGCTGCGCGGGTCGGCGGCGTCCAGCGTGGGCGGCGGCGTGTCGTAGCTGCGGCGCCAGACCAGCACCTGCTCGTCGCCGAACTTCTTCGCCGTCTCGGCCTTGTTGAGCCCCTGCAGCGCGCCGTAGTGGCGCTCGTTCAGGCGCCAGTCGTTTTTCACCGGCAGCCAGGTGCGGTCCATCTGGTCGAGCGTGTGCCAGAGCGTCCAGATCGCGCGCTTGAGCACCGAGGTGTAGGCGATGTCGAACTCATAACCCTCAGCCTTCAAGAGGCGCCCGGCCTGCTGCGCCTGCTGCACGCCGAGGGGCGTCAGGTCGACATCGGTCCAGCCGGTGAAACGGTTCTCGAGATTCCAGGTCGATTCACCGTGGCGGATCAGAACGAGTTTGTGCATGGGGCAGACCGGGTCGGTGTCGAGGGGATGGCCGGGCGAAACGGCCCGGGCGAGCGCGGAATTCTATAATCCGCGGCTCGACTAAACGAAGACCCAACCGATGGCCTGCCTGTGAAGTTCCTTATCGATACCTGGTTCCTGTTCGTGGCGGCCATCGTCTCTGGTGGCCTGCTGGTTGGCCGCTGCTGAACAAGGGCGCGGGCGGTGCCACCAAGGTCTCCACCACCGATGCCGTGCAACTCATCAACCGCGAGCGCGCCGTGTTGATCGACGTGAGCGAACCGGCCGAATACGCCGCCGGCCACCCGGCCGGTTCAAAGAGCGTGCCGCTCGCGAGCCTGGAAGCCACCAACGACCTGCCCAAGAACAAGGCGCTGCCGCTGGTGATCGTGTGCCCGACCGGCACCCGTGCCGCCCGCGCCGTGGCCACGCTCAAGAAGCGCGGCTTCGAGAACGCCCACGTGCTCGCCGGCGGGCTCAAGGCGTGGCGCGAAGCCAATCTGCCTGTGGAAAAAACCGCCTGAGCGGGGAGTGATCCGATGCAAGCCGTGAAGATGTACACCACGATGGTCTGCCCGTTCTGCGTGCGCGCCAAGGCGCTGCTCAAGCAGCGCGGCGTGGAGGCCATCGACGAGATACGCGTCGACCTGAACCCGCAGGAACGCGCCACCATGATGGCGATCACCGGCCGCCGCACCGTGCCGCAGATCTTCATCGGTGAAACCTATGTGGGCGGCTGCGACGACCTCGTGGCGCTCGACCAGCGCGGCCAGCTCACGCCCTTGCTCGCTGCCAACTGATGCCCGCGCCGGGGAACCGGTGCTGTTGTCACCCTCGGCCATAATGCCGCCCGCTTCCCGCCGCATTCCGCAGGCGAGTCCCAGATCACACCCATCGAGAACCCCATGGCCGACGACAACCTGACCCCCGTGTTCCAGATCCAGCGCATCTACCTGAAGGATTTGTCGCTGGAGCAGCCGAATTCGCCGCAGATCCTGCTCGAACAAGGCCAGCCGCAGGTCGACATCAACCTGGGCCTGGGCGCCGCGCCCATCGCCGATGGCGTCTACGAAGTGACCGTCACCGCAACCGTCACGACCAAGGTCAACGACAAGGTGCTGTTCCTCGTCGAGGCCAAGCAAGGCGGCATCTTCGAGATCCGCAACATCCCCGAAGACCAGCTCCAGCCCATCATCGGCATCGCCTGCCCGGGCATCATCTACCCGTACCTGCGCGCGATCGTGTCGGACGTGTGCACCCGCGCCGGCTTCCCGCCGGTGCTGCTGTCGGAAGTCAACTTCCAGGCGATGTTCGAGGCGCAACAGGCCCAGCAAGCCCAAGGCAATGGCGCGCCGAACGGGTCGACCAACGGCTCGGGCATCATCACCAACGCCTGAGGTTTATCTTCACCGATCCTCTCACCGAGCCCCGCGGCACACCATGAACCTCGCGGTCCTGGGTGCCGGCGCATGGGGCACGGCGCTCGCGGTCAGCACCGCGGCGCGCCATCCCACGCGGCTCTGGGCGCGCGATGCGAAACAGGCCGCGCGCATGCGCTCGACGCGGCGCAACGAGCGCTACCTCAAAGACGTGGTGCTGCCGCCCGATCTGCAGATCACGTCGGATGTAAGCACCGCCCTGGCGCATGCCGAAGGCGGGCTGGTGATCATCGCCACGCCGATGGCGGGCCTGGCCGAAATGCTGCGCGGCGTGCCGCCCGGTGGGCCTGGCGTGCTGTGGCTCTGCAAGGGTTTTCAGGAGGGCACCGGCTGGCTCGGCCATGAGGTCGCGCGCCACGTGTGCCCCGGCGCGCGCGTGGGCGTGCTCTCCGGGCCCAGCTTCGCGATCGAAGTGGCGCGCGGCCAGCCGACCGCGCTGGTGGCCGCGAGCGCCGATGCCGAGCTGTGCGAGCAGGCGGTGCAGGCGCTGCACAGCGACAGCCTGCGCATCTACACCTCGGGCGACCCGGTGGGCGTGGAGGTCGGCGGTGCCGTCAAGAACGTGCTGGCGATCGCGACCGGCATCGCCGACGGCATGCAGCTGGGTTTGAACGCACGCGCCGCGCTGATCACCCGCGGCCTGGCCGAGATGACGCGCCTGGGCGTGGCGCTCGGCGCGCGGCCCGAAACCTTCATGGGCCTCTCGGGCCTGGGCGACCTGGTGCTGACGGCGACGGGCGATCTCTCGCGCAATCGCACCGTCGGCCTGCTGCTCGCGCAAGGCCAACCGCTGAGCCAGATCCTGCGAGAGCTGGGCCATGTGGCCGAAGGTGTCTACACCGCGCCGATGGTCTTGCGGCGTGCCCACAAACACGCGGTCGAGATGCCGATCACGCAGGCAGTGGTGTCGGTGCTCGATGGTTCGCTCACGCCGGCCCAAGCGCTCGAACAACTGATGGGCCGCGGCGCGCGCCCCGAAACCTGAGCAGCTTTCGTCCAATGATTCATCGCCGAGTTTTCCTCCACAGCGCGCTGGCTGGCGCTGCCATCACCGGCTTTCCCGCTGCCGCTTCTGCCCAGGGCACGTGGCCGAACCGGCCGATCAAGCTGGTGGTGCCGTTCCCGCCCGGCAGTTCACCCGATTTCATCGCGCGCCTGATCGCCGAGCCGCTGGCGCATGCGCTGGGCCAGCCGGTGGTCATCGACAACAAGGTGGGCGCCGGCGGCAACATCGGCACGGCGAACGTGGCCAAGGCCGAGCCCGATGGCTACACGCTGCTGTTCACCATCCAAGGGCCGCTGGTCACCGCGCCGCTGCTGACGAAGAACCTCAACTACGACCCGAGCAAGGACCTGACGCCGGTGACACTGGTCGCGACCTCGCCCAACGTGCTGGTCGTCGACCCCAAGCTCGGCGCCAACACGCTGGCCGATTTCGTGCGCATCGCCAAGGCGCGCCCCGGCCAGCTCAACTACGGCAGCGTCGGCATCGGCAGCGCCGCGCACCTGGCGATGGAACTCTTCAAGGCGCGCGCCGGGCTCGACATCGTGCATGTGCCGTACCAAGGTTTTCCGCAGGTCGTGGGCGCCATCCTCGCTGGCCAAGTGCAGGCTGGTTTCATGGTGCCGGGCATTGCGATCGGCCAGATCCGCGCCGGCAAGTTGAAGGCGCTGGGCGTGACGACGCTGGGTCGCTCGGGCTCGCTGCCCGAGTACCCGAGCTTCGTCGAGCAGGGCTATGCCGACTTCGAAGCGATCTCCTGGCAAGCGATGTTGGCGCCGGCCGGCACGCCGAAGCCCATCGTCGACCGGCTGGCGCGCGAGCTGATCCGCATCATCAAGAGCGACGACGTGCGCGGCCGCATGCTGGGTCAGTACTTCAGCGCGGCGGGCACGGCGCCGGAAGCGCTGGCCGGGTTGATGAAGAGCGAGCGTGAGCGCTGGGCCAAGGTGATCAAGGCGGCGGGCGTTCAGCCTGAGTAGATGGGGCACCCGGTGACGGGTACGTCACCACCCGCCAAGCGGGTGCGCGGCCGCCTGGGAGCGGCCCGGCGCTGGGCCGCGCAGGGGTCACCCTCCACCGGCGTAGCCGTTCTGCCGCCAGGCTTCGAACACCGCCACGGCGACGGCATTGCTGAGGTTGAGGCTGCGCTGGCCCGGCTGCAGCGGCAGACGCACGCGTTGCGCTTCGGGAATCGAATCTCGCAGATCGGCTGGGAGGCCGGCGGTTTCGGAGCCGAAGACCAGCCAATCACCTGCTTGCCACGCCGCATCTGCCAACGGCCGGCTGCCCTTCGTGGTGAAGGCGAACAAGCGCGACGCATCCGGCTTGGCTGTTTCGAGAAAGGCTGCCCAGGACGCATGCCGGCTCACCGGCGCATACTCGTGGTAATCGAGCCCGGCGCGCTTGAGCAGCTTGTCGTCCATCGAAAAGCCCAGCGGCTCGATCAGGTGCAGCGCGCAGCCGGTATTGGCCGCAAGGCGGATCACGTTGCCGGTGTTGGGCGGGATCTCCGGGTGGACGAGGACGATGTTGAACATGGTCCTCCGATTGTCGCGGGGATGCGCGGCCACATCAGCGCGCCGCCGTGCGCGCCACCACCCACACCTGCACGCTGGCGGCGCCCGCCTGCAGCAGCACACGCGAGGCTTCGGCCAGCGTGGCGCCGGTGGTCATCACATCGTCGATCAGGGTGACGTCGCGCCCGTGCAGCTCGGCCAGCCGCAGCGGCTCGATGGCAAACGCGCCGCGCACGTTGGCATTGCGCCGATCGGGCGGCAGCGCGATCTGGTGCGGCGTGTCGCGCACGCGCAGCAGCAGGCGCGCGTCGGCCGGGCAGCGCAGCTCGGGTGCGATCCGCCTGGCCAGCTCCCAGGATTGGTTGTAGCCGCGCTCGCGCAGGCGCGCTGCGCTCAGCGGGATCGGCAGGATCAGCGCGGGCGCCGGCAGGTCGCCGAGGCGATGGGCCTCCAGCAATCGGTGCGCGAGCGCAGGCGCCAGGTCGAGCGCCGCATGAAACTTGAAGTGGCCGATCAGCTCGTTCCACGGATAACCGTAGCCCACAGCGGCCAGTGCCCGCGCATGGGGCGGCGGATCGGTGAGGCAGGCACCGCAGTGGCGAACGCCCGGTGGCACTTGAATGGCACAACGTTCGCAGCGCGGCACGGCGATCGCGAATCGGGCGACGCATTCATCGCACACCCGCGTCGCGCCCCAGCCGTGGCAGACCGCGCAGATGCTGGGCAACCGCGACCACGACCCTCCCGAGGCGTTGCGCGGCGTGCCGCGAGCAGCGGCGTTGTCGTTGGCTCCCGAGGCCGCGCCAGAGGCAGCGCGGGTAGAGAGGCCGAGTCGATCCAGCAGACGGTTGAAGGGCACCGGCTCAATATACTGCCCGCCATGGCCGACCTCGATTCTCAAGTTGCGCGCCGCCTCGACCGTGTCGCTGTCAACGCCGCGCTGCGCCGGCTCGGTGCCGCCAAGCAAGCGCCGTGGCTGCATGGCGAAGTCGCGCGTCGCATGGCCGAACGGCTCGAGATCATCCGCCTGAAGCCCGAACGCTTGATCGATTGGTGGAGCTTTCTGGGTGCGGGCGCCGAGTTGCTGAGCACGGCCTATCCGAAGGCGCAGCGCCTGGTGGTCGAGCCGACACCCGCCTTGCTGGCGCGCAGCAAGGCGGCTTGGCAGCGGCCGTGGTGGTCGGCCGCGCGCTGGACTGGTGGCAGCGCCGAAGCGGTGCTCGATGCCATCGACTCGCCGTTGGCAGAGCCTTCGACCGGCGCCCAGCTTGTCTGGGCCAACATGATGCTGCACTTCGTCGTCGACCCGCCGGCGCTCTTCGAGCGCTGGCAGCGCGCCCTGGGCGTGGATGGCTTCGTGATGTTCTCCTGCCTCGGCCCGGGCACCTTGCGCGAGCTGCGCGCGGTCTATCAACAGCTCGGCTGGCCCGCGCCCACGCCCGGCTTCATCGACATGCACGATCTCGGCGACATGCTGGTGCACGCAGGCTTTGCCGATCCGGTGATGGACCAGGAAACGCTGACGCTGAGCTGGGACAGCCAGCAAGCGCTGCTGGCCGAGCTGCACGCGCTCGGCGGCAACACCGCGCCGGAGCGCGCGCGCGGCTTGCGCACACCGCGCTGGCGCGCGCAGCTCGAAAGCGCGCTCGAAGCATTGCGTGGCCGCGATGGCCGGCTCTCGCTGAGCTTCGAAGTGGCGTACGGCCATGCCTTCAAGGCGGCGCCCCGCTTGCGGCCTGGCGAAGAGACGACGGTTTCGCTCGACGACATGCGCGCCATGGTCCGCTCGGGCCGCGGCGCCGGACCGCAGGCCGGTCGATAAGTCCGTCGCGCGGGCGTGCCAGCGGCGTCGCGAATCGTGCGCAAGTGCGCATCTGCCACGGTCTTGCGCGAGGCGTGCGCTAAACTCAGCGGCACCCATGTCAGCAACCATTTCTCATCGACACCTCGGCCGCGTGCCGGCTTCGAGCCCGTTTCGACTCGGCTTCGAATCGGTGTCGGCCGAGCATGGCGAGCGCTCGGTGCAGTGGCTGCTCAAGCGCAATTG
>JAMFRW010000427.1 GCA_026224975.1 Rhodoferax sp.
GCGCACCTCGCTAGAGCGCGTCGAAAAGGCGGTGGCCGAGAACACCGAAACGCTCGCCAAGCTGGAGAAGATGATCAACACACCGATCGGCCAGAAGCTCTTCAAGGCGATGGTGGATGCGCGCGGACCCTACGGCAAGGGCCGAAACGAGACCATCGCCATGCTCAAGGCCGGCAAGGTCGAAGAAGCCGGGGCGTATCTGCTGAAGACGGGCCGTCCGGCGCAAAACGAGTTCCTGGCTACCATCGATGCGTTCTCTGTCGCGCAGAGCAAGCTCTTGGTCGAATCGGGAGAGAAAGCCAAGGCCGAAGGAGCCGCCGCCATCCGCATCAACCTGGCCATTGCCGCGTTGGCGGCTTTGCTCGCCGCAGGTGTTGGCTACGGCGTCACACGGTCGCTGACCCGCCAACTCGGGGGTGAGCCTGGCGAGGCACGGGATCTCGCGTCGGCGATTGCCGAAGGCGACCTGACGCGGCCCGTCACGGTCGCGGCCGGTGACCAGACCAGCTTGATGTCACGCCTGGCTACCATGCAAGACAGCTTGCAGAAGGTGGTCTCCAACGTGCGCATGAATTCCGAATCCGTGGCTACCGCATCAGCGCAGATTTCCCAGGGCAATCACGACCTGAGTCAGCGCACCGAAGAGCAGGCCTCAGCGCTCGAAGAGACCGCGGCCTCGATGGAAGAGCTCAGCTCCACCGTCAAGCAAAACGCCGACAACGCCAAGCAGGCAAGTCAGCTCGCGCTCAGCGCCAGCAGCGTCGCCGTCAAGGGCGGCCAGGTCGTGAACCAGGTGGTCGTGACCATGAAGGGCATCAACGACAGCTCGAAGAAGATCTCCGACATCATCAGCGTGATCGACGGCATCGCGTTCCAGACCAACATCCTGGCCTTGAACGCCGCGGTGGAAGCGGCGCGCGCCGGTGAACAAGGCCGCGGCTTCGCAGTGGTGGCGACCGAAGTGCGCAGCCTGGCAGGCCGCTCGGCTGAAGCCGCCAAGGAGATCAAGAGCCTGATCAACGCCAGCGTCGAGCGAGTCGAGCAAGGCACGGCGCTGGTCGATCAGGCCGGCGTCACGATGACCGAAGTGGTCAGCTCGATCAAGCGCGTGACCGACATCATGGGCGAGATCAGTGCCGCGAGCAGCGAGCAGAGCGCAGGCGTCTCGCAAGTGGGCGAGGCGGTGAGCCAGATGGATCAGGTGACGCAGCAGAACGCGGCGCTGGTGGAAGAAAGTGCCGCCGCCGCGGAAAGCCTGAAGGGCCAGGCGCTGCAACTGGTGCAGGCGGTGGCAGTGTTCAAGCTGCCCCATGAAGGGCATGCGGGCGCAGCCGACATTGCGACACCGGCATCCCATGCGCCCAGCGGTGAGCGCCGTGGCCCGGACCGCGCGAAGAACGTCACCCGCCCGGCGTTCAAGGCAAAGCCGTCCGCCGCACCCGCACGCACTTCTGAGCCGAGCCAGATCGCCAGCGCCTCGGCCAAGACCGGCACCGACGACTGGTCGTCGTTCTGAGCGCGGCGCGCCGCACCGGAACCCACGCCTACCCTTCAAGGAGTCCGAAGTGACCATGGTCGTAGAAGAGTGCCACGTCGTCGCGCCTGCCGCTGCGCCGACCGCCACGGCATCGGCAACACCGGCCGCCCGTGCGGTGGCCGCCATGCCCAACGAATTCCTCAGCTTCCGCCTGGGCGGCGAGGAGTACGGCATCGACATCCTGCGTGTGCAGGAAATCCGCAGCTATGAGGCGCCCACCCGCATCGCCAACGCGCCGCACTTCATCAAGGGCGTGGTCAACCTGCGTGGCGTGATCGTGCCCATCGTCGATCTGCGCCTGAAACTGGGCTGTGAGGCGGCCGAATACGCCGACTTCACCGTGGTCATCGTGTTGAACGTGCGCGGCCGGGTGATCGGCGTGGTGGTCGACTCCGTGTCCGACGTACTGGCGCTGGGCGCCGACAGCATCAAACCGGCGCCTCAAATGAACGCCTCGGTGAATGCGAACTACATCATGGGCATGGGCTGCATCAAGAGCGGCGATGTCGAGCGCATGCTCATCCTGACCGACATCGAAGCGCTGATGAGCAGCGGGGAGATGGGTTTGATGGGCGCAGCGTCGCATTGATCGCCTTTGACGAGGGGCGGGCCCGGCCGCAGCCGTCAGCGATGTCGGGCTGCCTGCGCCTTGAGCGTTGAGCGCCAATGGCCGCTTCATGGCTACGAAACTCGCGGAACGAGTGGCGCTTTTGGGTCGAGACCGAACCTCGACCGTGACCGCAAGCTGTCACTGGCGAGTTCCAGTATGAGCAAGGCCCAGGTTGCCATGAGGCCATTTTCGTCGGGCAGGTTTTGAAGTACACCGGGCACTCTTTGAAGTACACCGGCCACTCGCCCTCGCGGTCAGCGAACGGCAGGTATCGGCGGCCGCCGACATTAGATCCCTGAACCCCATCGACTGCTGTCAGTCGAGGCTGTGTCTAAACACTTTTCGCGAGCGCCTGCGCGGTGCGTTAGCCGCGGTGCCGCGGCTTGTGGCAACTTCGCGTCGTGCGAAGGGCGTTCGCCCTACGCCTTGATCTCTTCGATCAGCTTCTTCGCACCCAGGATCCTGATCACTCGCTGCAGGTTGTAGGCCAGGACCTGCAAGCTCATCTCAGTTCGCACGCGAGGCAGTGTCCTTGTGAGGAAGTGAGTGGAACCCATCCATGCCTTCAGAGTGCCGA
>JAMFRW010000428.1 GCA_026224975.1 Rhodoferax sp.
AAATCACGAGCGGCGACAGCATCATCATGCCCATGGCCATCAGCACCGACGACACCACGAGGTCGATGACGAGGAAGGGGATGAACAGCATGCAGCCGATCTGGAACGCGGTCTTCAGCTCGCTCAGCACGAAGGACGCGAGCTTGACGGGGAAGGAATGGTCTTCCGGCCTGGCCACCTTGTCTTCACCGGCCAGGTGCGAGATCTGCGCGAGTGCAGCCTTGCTGGTCTGCGCCAGCATGAAGCGCGAAAGCGGCGCCTGCGCGACCTGGAGCGCCTCCTGGATGCCGATCTTGTCTTCGTCGTACGGCACGAAGGCCTGGTTCCAGATCTGGTCGCCGACCGGCCGCATCACCAGGATGGTGAGGATCAGCGCGATGCCGGTGACGATGCGGTTGGGCAGGCCTTGCTGCAGGCCGAGCGCCTGGCGCAGCAGCGAGAGCACGATGACGAAGCGGGTGAAGCTGGTCATCATCAATGCCATCACGGGCAGGAGCCCGAGCAGCGTCATGAAGATCAGGACTTGCGTCTTGACCGTGAACTCGGTGGCGGCGCCGCCGGCTGTGCCGCCCAGCACCGGGATGGTGGCGGCATGCGCCGGTGCAGTCACCAGCAAGAGCGCCGACAACAATGACAACGCCACGACAGCCAGCGCAGCCGCGCGCGGCCAGGCCCGCGGGCCGCGCGATGGCTGAAAGTTCATGACGCCAGGCTGTCCAGGTCGAGGCCGTCGAGGTCGATGACCTTCAAGCCGTAGTTCTCGCCCGAAACGACCACCTGGCCGCGGCCGATCGGCGTGCCGTTGACCTTGATGATGAGCGGCTCACCGGCCAGCGCATCGAGTTCGACCACGCTGCTCTCGCCAATGCCCATCAGGTCCTGCAGCGAGATGCGGGCCGAGCCGACTTCGAGCGTCAGCGTGACCGGGATCTTGCGCATCATCTGCGTCAGGTCGCCGCGACGCTGGCGCGCCTTCGCGAGCGACGTCACCGGCGACGCGGCTTCGACGGGCGCCGGCCCGTCGTCATCCTCGGGGAAGTCGCTGAGCAGGGTTTCGATGGCACCGGTGTCGTTCATGTCCATGGTCATTCCACATCTTCGAAAGAGGTCAGGCAAAGCTTGCCGTTGCGTTCGGCGACGACGGCGCGAAAAAGCCGCGAGTCGTCGATCAGCACATCCGTGGCGCCCAGGCTCACCGGGATCACATCGCCGACGCGCACGTCGATGAGCTCACCCAGCGGCATTTCGCGGTGCAGCAGGCGGCCGGCGAGCGTGAGCTGCAGGCGCGCGGCCAGCGGCTGCGGGTCGGCTGCGGCATCGCGGGCGCGAGAGCGGTTGACGACGAGGCGGTGCAGGAGCCGCGCCATCCAGGCATCGTCGAGCGTGAACCAGAGCGCGCCTTCGATGCCGAGCGCAGCTTCCTTGATCGTCACGCGGATCGTCCAGGTGCCGGCGGCGGGCGGGGTGCTGGTGATGGCGGGGGCGAAGGTCTGCGGCTCGGCCGAGTCGCCATCGATGCGTGCGGCGACCACGGCGACGAGCTGCCCGCCGAGCATCGCAGCCAGGCGCTCTTCGGTCGATGTTTCACGCACCGGCGCATCGGGCGCGGTACTCACCGTCGCTTCCGCTGGCGCGCTGTCGCGGGTGCCGTAGCGGTATTCGAGCGCGGCGAGCAGCACGCTGCGGTGGAGGGCAAAACCGATGCGGCCCACGGCGGAGGCAAAGCTCCACCAGCGGCCGCTGTGCTCGGGCGCAGCGGCGCAAGTCATGGCGATGTCGGTCACGGCGAACGAGGCACGATAACGGCGGTTCATGCCGGTACGGAACAGCTCGGCCAGGTCATCGCGCAAGGCAGCCGTGAACACCGGCAGCAAGTGCACCGGCCGGCCGAGGTGGCACGGGTCCAGCACCTGCTGAGGCAATGGCGGAGCGGTCCGTGGAGAGGTGTTCATGTGGTGACAAGCAGGTGGCCCGGCGTGGTCGATTCGCCGCAATACCTGTAGGCTAATTGCCTGCTTGGCTTCCGCTTCGGTCAACAGAAGGGGAAACCCGCCCCTCCAAAACCGTTAGCCTCCGGCCGGAACGAAGCGCCTGCGAAATTGCGCAGAGCAGGCCTGAGCTGAGTCCTCTGCGCTGCCTGGTGTCACAGAGGCTTCGCTTCGGCCGATCAAACGGCCGCGTGTGCGACGGTATCCACGATGTCTTGCACCACGGCGCCGCGCAAGCGGGCCCGGTCGTCGCCTTCGAAGCGGCCGACGACGAGCGTGGCGTGCAGGTAGCCGAGGGCCTTCACGAACATCAGGTCGCACAAGGTGCGCAGGTTCGCCGGCGTCATCTCGACGCCGCCCAGGCAGGCCTGCACCCGCTCCGCGCCCAGGTGCACGAGCTGCAGGTAGACCGGATCGTCGCGAAAGCTGATGGGCTCGTCGCCCAGCGTGGCGGACAGCGGCAGGTAGACCAGCCGGAAGTGCTGCGGATGCTGCTCCCAGTAGTCGATGTAGGCCCGCACATGCGCCTCGACCACTTGCAGTGACGAACGCCCGGGCGCCGTGCATGGCAGCAGGTGGGCCAGCAGCTCTTCGAAGATGTCGGTGAGGATGTGTCTGACGAGATCCTGCTTGCTGTCGAAGTAGCCGTAGAACGACATCGCCGACATGCCGAAGGCTTCGGTCAAGGTGCGGATCGAGAGCGCCTCGCAACCGCGCTCGTGGTAGAGCGCCTTGGCGAAGGCCAGCAGCTCGCGCTTGAATTCGGCCTGGCTTTCGGACGTGCGGCGCCGCGCGCGTTTGACAGCAGGCACAGCAGCAGGCGCCGCAGCCGCTTCACGCGTGCGCACGTCGACGGGGATGCGGGTGGTGTCGGTGAACATCAGGGTGCGCTCACGGTGTGGGTGGCAACGCCAGCAGCGACTGTACGCGGCTGCGGCTGACGCCGATCAGCGCCGAGGCCACCGACGAGAACGATCGATACCCCGGCTGGCCGGCGGTGGATTCGAAGTTTTGCGCCAGAGCCGCCGCATCGGCCGGATCGGCAGCCTGCTGTGCCGACTCGACCTGTTGGCCGGCCTCCACCAGCGCGCGGCCCACGGCGGCTCGTGCCTGCTTCACATGGTCCAGAGCCTGCATGACTTGCTGCAAGGCGCGGCGCAGGGCCGCGGTGTCGCTGACCTCGGCATTGCCCGCTTTGGTGTCGGACACTCGCCAGGTGTCGGGCTGGATCGCCGCCGGCTCGGCATCGGTCCTGACACGATTGAGCTGGCCTGCGGGAAAGCGGATGCCGCCGCCCTTGACGGCCAGGCTGTCGCGCAATGCCGGCCACGCCGATTCCGCGACGCTGAAAATAAGCGCTCCGGAATCGTCGCTCGCCACGCGAACGCCCGTTGGCGCCAGCGCCTGGTCGAAGCGCTGCACCAGCGCATCGGCCGGAAGGCTCGGATCGATGCTGACCGACGCCAGATTCTGGCTGCCGCCGCCGACCGAGATGGCGAGCGTTTCGGCGGCGCCCGATTGCAGCGAGGCCACATCGAGCCCACGCACGCTGAAGCGCTGGCTGGCGGTCGCCGGGCTGCTGAAGCGCAACTGCGGGTCGAGGCTGCCGGCGCTCGCGCTCTGGCGGCTGCGCCACTGGTTGGCGGCTGCTTGCAGCTTGGCCTGGAGCTGGCTGTCCTGCGCCTGCAGGCCGGCCAGCTTGGCGCTGAGCGCGGTCTTCAGATCCTGAAGCTGCTGAGCCGTCTGGTCCAGGTAATCCTGCGCCTGCTGTGCATCGGCCAGGCGCCGCTGGAGTTGCGGTGCCCAGGCGCTGAGGCCGCGCCGCAGCGGTGCGGCGTTGCTGCTCGCAACAGGTGTGGCTTCTGTCGCCTCGCTGGCTTCGATGACGGCGCCCGAGGTCGATCCGCCGACGCGCAGATTCGAGCGCGCCGCTTCCGTCTCGCTGCGGCTGGCGAGGCTGGTCGCCGTGCCGACGGCGTTCAGAAGAGGAATCGCTTGCATGCGCGGACGCCTGCCGTCAGATCACGTCGAAGAGCGAGAGCCCGCTGACCTTGGCATACGCCTTCTGCGTCGCCTGCAAAGCCGTGGTGTAGGCATTGAGCTGGATCGCGGCGTTGCCATAGTCGAGCTGCCCGAGGTCGATCAGCGCCTGCTGGTTCGAGAGGCTCACGTTCGAGTGGTTGGCATCGAGCGTGCTGAGGATGTTCTGCGCGCCGCCGAGCTTGGCGATGCGCGACGAGACCGAATCGGAAGCCACGTCGATGCCATCGAGCGCGCTTGCCATCGTCGCGCGAGTGGATGCGTTGCTGGTGCTGGCGCCGCTGACCTGCATGACCTGCACCGCGCTGTCGAGCTGGTTCAGCAGCGTCGCGATTTCGGGCACGCTGGTGTTGGCCGCCTGGGTCAGGCCGCTGCCGACCACGACGTTCTGCGATTCGGTGTTGCCGGTGAAGGTGTAGCGCGAGCCGACTGCTGCCGTCGCGTCATAGGTGATGGTCGGCGTGGCAGTGGCCGTGCCCGAGAACACGTAGCGGCCTTCCTGGTCCTTGGTGTTGGCCGAGAACAGCAGGCTGTCGCGCAGCGCGGCGAGCGGGCTGGCGATCGCTTCGAGGTTGGAGGATGAATTGGAGCCATCGAGCGCGCCCACGAGCAGGTCGCGCGCCTGCAGCATGTCGCTGGACATGCCGTCGAGGTAGCCCTCGTTCTGCGTGAGCCGCGTGCGCACGGCACCGATGTTGTCCTGGTACTGCTTGAGGGCAGCCTCTTCGCGGGTGAGACGCGAGAGCCGCACACTGGTAAGCGGGTCGTCCGATGGCAGGGTCAAAGCCTTGCCGGAGGCCATCTTCTCGGTGATCGCGGCCAGTCGCGCGTTGGCTTGCTGCAGCGCGCTGTTCATCGTGGCCTGGTATTGGGTGCTGGCGATGCGCATCTTGGTGTCCTCCGGATCAGCCCATCATCGCGATGGTGGCGTCGAACAAGGCGCCCGCCACGGCGATGACTTTCATGTTGGCCTGGTACATCTGCTGGTACTGGACCAGATTGACGGCTTCTTCGTCGCTGTTGACGCCGCTGATCGACTTCCAGTTGGTCTCGCTCTGGTCGCGAACCGTCTGCGCGGTGGCGAGCGAGGCCTGGTTGCGCTGGCTGGCGGTGCCGAGGTTGCCGAGCAACTGCACGTTGGCATCGCTCAGCAGCACCGGTGACGTGCCCAGCGAGCTCAACGTGACCGACAGCTTGTCGAGGCCGATCAGTGTTTGCAGCTTGTCGCTGTTGCCGGGCTTGGTGATGTCCGACGAAAAGCCCAGCGTGCCGGCCTGCACATTCGCGTCCAGCGTGAGCATCGAGGTGCCGCCCGCGGGGTTGAAGACGAAGAGCGGACCGCCCGCCGTACCGGTGGTGCCGAACCCGCTGGAGAGCGTGGCGTTGACCGCGCTGCTGAGTTGCCCGGCCATCTCGGCGATGGATTGCTTGAGCGGCGAGAGCACGTTTTGCTCGTAGGCGTTCAAGCCGCCGAGTTGGCCGCCCATGCCGGCCGAGGTGATGGTGAAGGATTCCTTGGCGAAGTCGAGCTTCAGGGTCTGGCTGCCGTTGCTCTGGCCCTGGATGGTGAGCGTGGCCGCGCGTGCGCTGGCCACCAGCGGCTGGCCGCTGGCGAGCGAAATGCTGCGCGAACCATCCGGCTGATCGACCACCTGCACGCCGACCAGCTTGGCGAGCGCATCGGTCTTCTGGTCACGCGCATCGACCAGTGACGAGGTGTTGACACCCGACGCCTTGGCCGACGCGATCTGCTGGTTGAGCGCCGCCACGTCGGACGACAGCGAGTTGATCTGGCCGACGGTGGAGCTGCGCTGCTGGTTGAGCGAGGCGAGCTGGTTGGCCATCACGCCGTTCAGGTTGTCGAAGCGCTGCGCGAGCGACTGCGCCGAGGTGATGACCTGCTGGCGCAGCGGCGTGGAGGTGGGATCGACGCTGGCGGCGTTGAGCGCGCTGAAGAAATCGTCCAGCCCGTTGCTGAGGTTGGAGGTGTCGTCGCCCATCACCTGTTCGACCTGCGTGAGATAGGGCTGGGTCACGTCGTACTGGCCGAGGTTGGCGGCGGAGCGCCACATCTGTTGGCTGGTGTACGAATCACTGAAGCGGATCAGCGACGAGACGGTGACGCCGTTGCCCGCCGAGTTGGTGCCGCTTGCGCTGGCCGCCGCCGTCACCAGCAGGGCCTGCTGGCGCGTGTAGCCGGCGGTCGCCACGTTGGCGATGTTCTGGCCGGTCGCGCTCAGCGCAGCCTTGGCGGCGAGAGAGCCTGACAGCGCATTGTCGAGAAGATTCATGGATCGGCGAGGTTGCTCGGCGGGGGCCGGAACCCCGCCCTGGAGGCCGGCACACGCGGACCTTCTGGCCCTTAGGGTTGAGAGGCGACCGCCGGCGGGGCGGCATTAAATCTCGTTTCACCGGATGTCGTGAGATTCGGCGTGGAAGAGGCAGAAACCACAGGAGCCTGGGATGCCGGCAGCAGTTGCCGCAGGATCGCATCGGCGATGCCGAAGGCATGCTGGCCCGACATGCGGTCTGCCAGCAGGCCATCGGCCAGGCCGAGCATGTCGGCGTTGATCGGGTCCTTGAACACGCTGCCCTCGTCGGCGAACTGGGCGGTGCCGGCGCGCATCTGCTTGAGCATCTGCGAGATGAAGAAGCTCTCGAACTTCTCGGCCGCGGCCGTGGCCTTGGCGCGGAATTCGGCCTCGGTGGGCTCGGCGCCGATGGCGTCGGATGGCATCTTCAGCCCGGCAGGTTCGGCAGCAGCCTTGACGGCATCGCTGCCATCGGCCAGCGGCGCGGCGGTATGGAGGTCGACAGGGTTCATGGCCGCCTCAAATCACGATCAGTTCGCCGTCGATCGCACCGGCCTGGTCGAGCGCCTGCAGGATCGCCATGATGTCGTCGGGTGTGGCGCCGGTACTGTTGATCACGTCGATGATGACTTGCAGGCTGGCGCCGCCCGGCCACTTGAACATGTGGCCCGAGCCCTGGTCCACGCTCACACGAGACACCGGAGTCACCGCCGTCTTGCCGCCGCTCAGCGGCCCCGGTTGACTGACCGAAGAGCCTTCGGAGATGACCACCTTGAGTGCGCCATGCGAAACCGCGGCCGGCCGCACCGTCACGCCTTCGGAGATCACGACGGTGCCGGTGCGCGAATTGAAGATCACCTTGGGCGCGGCCGTGCCGATGTCGATGCTCATGGCTTCGAGCTTGGCGACGAAGGCCACGCGCGTGGTCGGGTCGGGCGGCGCGATCACGTCGATGCTGGTCGCGTCGCGCGTGCTGGCGATGTCGCCGAAGCGGCGGTTGATGGTCTCGACGATGTTGGTTGCGGTCTGGAAATGCGGGCGGCGCAGGCTCAGGCGCACCGTCGGGCGGGTGTCGAAATCGCTCTCGATCTCACGCTCGATGCTGGCGCCGTTCGGGATGCGACCGGAAGTCGGCGTGTTGACGGTGACGCTGGAGCCGCTCTTGCCCTGTGCGCTTAAGCCACCCACCACGAGGTTGCCTTGTGCGAGCGCATAGATCTCGCCATCGGCCGCGCGCAGTTGCGTGAGCAGCAGCGTGCCGCCGCGAAGGCTCTTGGCATCGCCCAGCGACGAGACGGTGATGTCGATGCTCTGACCCTTGCGGTAGCCGGGCGGGAACACGGCGCTCACCATCACGGTCGCCACGTTCTTGCTCTTGGTGTCGGTGCCGTCGGGCAGCTTCACGCCGAACTGCTTGAGCATGTTGGCGACCGACTGGCTGGACGCCTTGACCTGCGTGCTGTCGCCGCTGCCGTTCAAGCCCACGACGATGCCGAAGCCGATCAACGGGTTCTCGCGCACGCCTTCGACGCTGACGAGGTTGCGCAGCACCTGGGCCGCACCGGCGTTCTGCGCCAGGCCGGTCAGCGCGGCGAGCAGGAGAAGACAGAGCCAGTGGCGTTTCATGGGGAGGCGCTCTCGAGGTACATCAGAACGGCATTAAAACGGCATTAGAGGGCCGTTGAAGAAGCGCATCAACCAGCCGGCCGTGTTGGCATCGGCAAGCGCGCCCTGGCCGGCATAGGCGATGCGTGCGTTGGCGATGCGCAGTGACGAGATGCGGTTGTCGGCATCGATGTCGGCCGCGCGCACATAACCCATCACGCGGACGAACTCTTCGCCCTGGTTCAGGAACAGGCTCTTCTCACCCTTCACGCGCAACAGGCCGTTGGGCAGCACCTCTTGCACGACGACGGTGATCGCGCCCTGCAAGGCGTTTTGCTGCGTGCTCGACGAGGTGCCGGTGAAATCACGCTGTGCCCCCACGCCTATCGTCGTCTTGACCGTCTTGCCGAGCAGAACCGAAGGATCGACCGCCACGCTGCTGCCTTTGCCGAAACTCGTGTCGGCCTTCTTGCTGGCCTGCGTGGTTTCTTCCAGCGTCACCGTCACCACATCGCCGGGGCGAAAGGCGCGGCTGTCGGAGGTGAGCGACCACGAAGAATCCTGCACGAAGACACCGCCCGACTGGCCCTTGCGAATGGGCGCACGGGCGATCGGCGGCGCGTCGTCTTCGCCGGGCACGGCCCGCGGGGCCGGCCCCGTCATCGCCGTCAGCGATTGCGTGGCGCCGCAAGCCGAGAGCAGCAGCACCGCCGCGACCGTGGCCATGGCGCGCATCGCCTGGGCGACGGAAGCAAAGCGCGCCGCGTGTTTCATCGGGCGGCCTGCGAGAGGTACTGCAGCATGTTGTCGGCCGCGGTGAGCACCTTGGTGTTCATCTCGTAGGTGCGCTGCGCCGCGATCATGTCGACCATTTCTTCGACGACCTGCACATTCGAGCCTTCGAGCGCGCCTTGCTTCAAGGTGCCGACGCCGTTGTCGCCGGGCTTGGCTTCGGTGGGCGTGCCGCTGGCGGCGGTCTCTTGATAGAGGTTGTCACCGAGCGCCACGAGGCCGGTCGGGTTGATGAAGTTGGCGAGCGTCAACTGGCCGAGTTCGCTGGGCGCGGTGCTGCCAGCGATGGTCGCCGAAACCAGGCCGGTGCTGCTGATCGTGACCGCGGTCGCTTTCGAAGGCACGGTGATCTCTGGCTGGATCACCAGGCCTTGCGCGTTGACGATGTGGCCCGAAGCATCCACCTGCAACTGGCCGGCGCGCGTGTACGCCGTGCTGCCGTCGCCGCGGAGCACTTGCAGAAAGCCGCTGCCGATGATGGCGACATCGAGCGACTGGTTGGTCGTCTGCAGGCTGCCGGTGGTGAAGTCTTTTTGCGTGCCGACGAGGCGCGTGCCGTTGCCGAGTTGCACGCCGGACGGCGAGATGGTGTTATCGGCGCGCTGCGTGCCGGGCTGCTGCTCGACTTGGTAGAACATGTCCTCGAACACCACGCGGTCGCGCTTGAAGCCGACGGTGTTGACGTTGGCGAGGTTGTTGGCGATGGCCTGCAGCTTGGCGTCCTGCGCTTGCACGCCGGTCTTGCTGATCCACATGGCTGGGTTCATGACGGTCCTCGATGGGTAGCGGGAGTTTGAGTGGTTCGGTGATCGCCCGATCACCGGTCTTGCGGGTGGAGTCCGGCGCTTATTCGCGAATCAGCCGGTTGCCCGCATCGGCCATCGAGTCGGCCGCCTTGTAGAGTTTCATCTGCAGATCGAAGTCGCGGTTCAGGCTCATGGTCGCGATCATTTCCTCGACGGCCGAGACATTGCTGCCTTCGAGGTGCCCGCCGCGCACCGTCACCGTCGGGTCACTCGGCAAGGCATCGCCGCTGCGGGTGACGATCAAACCGGCAGCGTTCTTGGTCAGCTCCGAGGCTTCGGGCTTGACGAGCTTCAACTTGTCCACCGGCTGCAGATCGGCCTGGCCGGGTGACTGGATCGAGATGGTGCCGTCGGCGGCGATGTCGACCTTGGTGAAGGTCGGCAGCACGATGGGGCCGCCATCACCGAGCACCGGCATGCCGTTGACGGTGAGCGCGCCCTCGGCGTCCAGCGTCAGCGCGCCGGCGCGGGTGTAAGCCTCGCCATCGGGGCCCTGCACCGCGAGGAAGCCGGTGCCGGCGACCGCCACGTCGAGCTCGCGGCCGGTCTGCTTGACCGTGCCTTCGCGCGTGGTCACCGCATTGGCCTGCAACTGGCCCATGTGGCGGTCGTCGTAACCGTAGCCGGGTACCGGCTGGCTGGTCGAGAGTTCGAGGTTGGCGCGGAAGCCGCCGGTTTCCAGATTGGCGAGGTTGTTGGCGTGAACCTGCTGGGCACGCAATGCGCGCTCGGCGCCGCTCATCGCGGTGTAGATCAAGGCGTCCATGGCGTGCTGCGGGCTGGCGTGATCAGACCGCTTGCATCAGCGCCTGGAGCATGGTGCTCTCGGTCGAGATCACCTTGGAGTTGGCCTGGTAGTTGCGCTGGGCGCCCATCAGGTTGACCAGCTCGGAGGTGATGTCGACGTTCGATTGCTCCAGCGAGCCGGCCGTCAGGCTGCCGGCCATGCCGCTGCCCGGCGTGAAGTAGAGAGCGGTGCCCGACTTGGCCGTGGCCGTCCAGCTCGTGCCGCTGGTAGCTTCCAGGCCGTTCTCGTCGGGGAAAGTGGCGAGTGCCAGCGTGCCGATGCTCATGGACTTGTCGTTGGAGTAGCTCGCGGTCACCTGGCCATCGGCACCGATCTGCACACCCACCAGCGTGCCCGAGGCATAACCATCGGCGGTGTTGGTGGTGGTCGTGGTTTCACCGGCGTACTGCGTGGTGCCGGTGTAGTCGACGGCCACGCTCATGGCCGCCGCGCCGGTCGGCGTGCCAAGGGCTTGCGTGACCGGCAGCGTGGGCGAGGTGAGCTTGCCGGCGCTGTCGAAGGCGAGCGAGGTGGTCGTGCCTGTGGCAACGCCGTCCATCGCGTAGTGCACATCGACGGCGTTGGTGCCGGTCTTGACGAAGTACTGCGTCATCGTGTGCTCGCTGCCGAGCGAGTCGTGCAGCACCGACACCACCGAGCCGCTGAACGATTGCGCATCGGTCGCGTCGAAGGGAGTGACGGCCGGCACGGTCCAGTCCGACGACAGGTTGCCCACGTACGAGAGCGAGCCGGTGGCCGCGGCCGCGATCTGCCCGGTCGGCACCTTCAGGTCACCCATCGCGCCGAGGGCGGTGCTGCCGGCCACGGCGGCATAGCCCTGCGCCTTGCGGCCTTCGCTGTCGATCACGTTGCCGCCCTTGTCGACCGAGAAGATGCCGACGCGGCTGTAGGTGGTGGTGCCCGCCGCGTCATGGCTCACGAAGTAGCCCGCGCCGGCGATGGAGACATCCATCTTGCCGCCTGTCGTGACCGTGCTGCCGCCGAGTGAGAGGCTTTGCGACATCGAGGTCAACGCGGCGCCGTTGGCTTCGGAGCCGGCGTAGAGCGAGGCGAAGTTGGCCCGGCTGGACTTGAAGCCGTAGGTCCCGGAGTTGGCGATGTTGTTGCTGATCGCGTCGAGCTGGGTGTTGATCGCGTGGATGCCGGAGAGGGCGATGTCGAGGCTCATGTCGGGTTCCTTTGGGTGATGCGGAAGATTCGGAAACGGGTGTGCGCGAAATCAGTTCGGCGTGGCCGTGGCCGGCGTGACGCCGTTGAAGCTGGTGACCGCGCTCGGTGCGACTTCGCCCAGGTTGCTCATGATCAGCGTCACGGCACCGGCCGACGAGAGCTTGACGCTGCTCAGCGTGCCGGCGATCTGGATCGAGGGTGGCGTGCCGCTGTCGGTCTCCACGGCCATCGAATAACGGCCGGCGGTCAGGCCGAGTGCGGTCGGGTCGATACTGAACGGCACCTCGCCCGCGCCCTTGGCGCCGAGCGTGATGGTGTGCTTGACGCCATCGCTGCCGGTCAGCACCACGTTGGTCTTGGCACTCGCGCTGGCCAGCGTGAAGCTGCCAGCCACGGGATCGCTGCCTAGCTGCACGCTGTCGCTGGTGGCCATGACGCTGGAGCCGACCTGTGCGCCCATCGCGAGAACCTGCAGGCTTTGCAGGATGCTGGCGTTGGCACTCGTCAGGTCCGAGACCTTTTGCAGCGCTTCGGTCTGGCTCAGTTGCGCGAGCTGGTTGACGAAGGTGCTGGGGTCGGTCGGCGAGGTCGGGTCCTGGTTCTGGATCTGCGCGACCAGGAGTTTGGTGAACATGTTCGACGTTGCGCTCGCCGAGCCGTTGGCCGCGACATTGCTGGCGGTGGCTCCGGTTGAGGACGATGACAGAAGAGTGGTTTCCATGCGATCAGCCTTCGCCGAGTTTGAGAAGGGATTGCTGCATGGACTTCACGCGGCTCATCACCTCGACATTGGTTTCGAAGGCACGCGATGCCGACATCATGTCGGTCATCTCGGCCACGGAGTTCACATTGGGATAGAACACCATCCCGTCTTCGTCGGCCAGCGGGTGGCCGGGTTCGTAAGCCTTGCGCAGCGGCTCGGTGCTCTGCACCACATCGAGCACCTGCACGGCACCGCCGGCGGCCGACTCTTCACCGAAACCGGCGCTGCCCATGACGGTCGCGAAGACCGGCTTGCGGGCGTGGTAGGCATCGGCCTCCGTGCCCGCAGCTGCATCGGCGTTGGCCAGGTTGCTGGCGATGGTGTTGAGCCGCACGGTCTGCGCGGCCATGGCCGAGCCGGCGATCCTGGAAATGTCTCTGAATGGCATGGTCACTGTCCGGCAATTGCTTTTGCCAGCCCTCGCAGTCGCATGTTGAGGAAGGTCATGCTGGTCTGGAAGTCGGACGCGTTCTGCGAGAACGCCGCCTGTTCCACGCCGAGCTCGACGGTGTTGCCATCCTGGGTGGGGTGATAGGGCACGCGGTAGAGCGCCTCGCCTTCGGAATCGAGCGCCAGGCCGTCCGCCGAATCGCCCATCGATTGCCGCAGCGTGGCGCTAAAGTCCACGTCGCGTGCCTGATAGCCAGGCGTGCTCTCGTTGGCGATGTTCGCCGCCAGAATCTTCGTCCGTTCGGCGCGCAACTTGAGTGCTTCCGGGTGCACGCCCAGGGCTTTGTCGAAATCGATGCTCATGATTCAGTTCCCTTCTTTTGGCGCGTTCGTTCGGATCTTGGCGCTCAATGTGATCGCTGTGAATATCGCCGTGGCGGCCACGCCGGAGTCGGTCGAAAAGCAGTTGCAAAGCGCGGCGCGCGGGCTGCTGGAAGACCAGGCCACGCGGGCCGGCCTGGCCGATCCGCTGTTCGAGATGACGGTCGTGCGCAGCAGCCGGCCCTTGCCGGCATGCGCCGGCAATGTGTCGGTCGAAAGCCTGGACACGCGATACCCGAGCCGCATGCGCTTTGCCGCGGTCTGCCCCGGTGAGCAGGGCTGGCGGCAGGAGTTCGTGCTGCGGGCGAGCGTCTCGGCGCAGGTGCTGGTGGCGGCCACCGACTTGCCGGCGGGTCGCCCCTTGTCCGGCAACGACTTGGTGCTGCAGCGCCGTGATGTGTCGGCCACGCCGGATGCCATCTCCGACCCGCAAGCGGCCACCGGTCTGGCCAGCAAGCGCGCGCTGCGCAATGGCGAGATCGTGCGCCGCGGCCGGTTGGCCGAAGCCTTGATGGTCAAGCGCGGTGATGCGGTGCGCATCGTGGCGCGCAGCGGGCAGATCGAAGTGACGGTCGCCGGCGAGGCGATGGAAGCCGGCGCGCGCGGCGCGATCGTGCGGGTGCGCAACACCGGCAACGGCAATGTCATACAGGCGCGGGTCACCGGCGTGGGCACGGTGGAACCTGCGGAGATGGAAGCTGCCACGCCGTCACCGCCCTGACTGCTGGATGCGCGCCGCCACGCGGGCGAGCTTGTCGGCATAGCCAGGGTCGGTGGCATAACCACCGCGTGCCAGGCCTTGCGCAAACGCGCGGGCATCGCTGCCGGTGTTGAGCGCGGCGCGATAGCGCGGGTTGTCGAGCAGCAGTTGCGCGTAGTCGCGAAAGCCGCTGGCCGGGTCGGAGTAACTGCGGAAGGGCTCGACCTTCCTGACGTTGGCGCCATCCACATGTTCGGTGGTGAGTGCTTGCGCCACATCGCCTTGCCAACTGCCACCGGCCTTGATGCCGAAGAGGTTGTGCGTGTCGGCGCCGCCCGGCTGGCGCAAGGGCTTCTGGCCCCAGCCGGATTCGAGCGCGGCATGCGCGGCCACGAGTTCCGGCGCCACGCCGAGGCGCTGGCCGGCATCGGCCGCGTAGGGTGCGATGGAAGCGAGAAAGTCTTGCTGTTGCTCGCTGCCCGCGCCTTCGGCGGGTGACGCCGGTGACAGGAGGCTGGCTCGCAGGTTGCGGCTGGCGCCGTCGGCCTCTGCATTCATGGCCGCCATCGAATAACTGCTCGGCGCCATCGAGGCCAGGCTTGCACCGTGCGAGCCGTTTTCGATGAAGTCGGCCACATCGTTCTGCACCTCGCCGAACAGGGCCGCGAAGCCGCCGGATGACGAACCCGCGGACGCGAACGCAGCCGGCATCGGGGCAGCCGCCCGCACGGTCGCAACCGTGGCAGCCGTCGGCGCCGTGGCCTGTGTGGGCGCGGTGGCGAAATCAGGCCGCAGCATAGGTCTGTGCCTCGCCGTGCAGCACGCGCTGCATGATGCCGTGCTGGTCCATCAGCAACTGGCAGTTGCGGGTGTTGAGCCGCTTGCATTCATGCACAAGCGCCTGCAGCAGGCGCCAGCCGGATTCGAGCGCCTCGCGCGAGCGGCCGGTGGCGTGCAAAAAAATGGTTTCCGGCGAGGCACCGGAACCCGCGCCGGGGCCGGCCAGAACGCGCACGAAGGCCACGCGTTCGACACGCCGGGTTTCGAGCGCCTGGGTCAGCCCGGTGATGCGCGCGGCCAGCTCTTCGAGGCGCGCGGTCTCGTGGCGCAACGCGGCACGAAATTGATCGTCGAGCAGCGCTTGCAGCAGCCGGTAGTCGCGCACATCGAGGCCCACGCCGCGCATCAAGCCGGAGAGCGCTGCGTGGCGTGTGCTCACCCCTTGCTTCCGTGAAAGCGCTGGATCAGCCCGGCGAGCTTGGCCGCGTCGAAGGGCACTTCGCCCTTGGCGAGCGCATCGCGCAACTCGTTGACGCGGGCCATGTCGATCTCGGGCATGTCTTTCAGCGCGGCCACGGCCGGCTGAAGCACGGCCGATTGCAAGGGGCTTGTGGTCGCAGCGGCCTTCGGCGACGAGGCCGAAGAAGGCGCAGCCGGATCCGTCGCATCGACCTCTCGGAGCGGTGCGCTGAATGGTGTATTTCCTGTGCCTGCAATTCTCATTCGGGGGCCTCTCGATCGGGTAGTTTGCATGTTCGTGTCAGCACTTTGCCTACAGAACTGAGGGCATAAAACGCCTCAGTTCGCAGTTGCCACGCTCCCTTTTGCCTGAATGATCTGGGTCCGCAAGGCTTGCAATGCGGCGTGGTCGGGCATGGCCGAATCCGCCCCTTCGACCAGCGGCTGTGTTACGCCCGGCTGGCCGAACATGGCGGAGATGGTGTTGGCCTGGCCGCTGGTGAGGATGAGCATCTCGATGCGGCGGTTGATGCCCGAAGTGGTGTCACTCGCATCCAGCGGCGCGCGGTCGGCCATGCCCACCACTTGCAGGAAGCCGCTCGACGGCATGCCGCCGGCCATGAGCTGGATGCGCGCGGCCATCGCGCGGTTGCTGGAGAGCGTCCAGTTCGAATAGCCGAGGAAGCTGCGGTCGGCGTACTGCGACGAATCGGTGTGGCCGACTATCAGCATCTGGTTCTGCATCTGCGCGAAGAGCGGCCCCATCTTGCGGAGCAATCTGGTGAAGCGCTCGGTCGGCACGGCGCTGCCGCGTTCGAACATGCCTTGCTTGTCGGTGTCGTGCAGCATCACGCGCAGGCCGTAGGCGGTGATCACCGCCTGCAGGTTGGCCGAGAGGCCGGCATCGACGCTGAGCTTTTCCAGCACCTGCGCCAGCGCCTGCAGGTCGGTGGGCGATTCGTAGCGGGTCTTGAGGGTGCCGACCGTCGGCTCACTGGCCGCGCCCTTGGGCGCGCGCGCGCCTGCCGTCGCATCGCCGAAGCGAGGCATCGGCAGGCTGTCGATCATGCTGCCGCGCGGGCCGCCCAGGCTTTCGGTCATGCGGCCCTGGCCTTCGTTGACGACGCTGCCGCCGGGCTCGCGGCGAACCTCCTGCAGCTTGTCCTGCTCACGCGCGGCCATCAGCCACAGCACGAGAAAGAGGCACAAGAGCGCCAGGCAGAAATCGGCAAACGCAACCTTCCACGCGCCGCCATGGCCTTCGTCATGGTGCTTGCGCGAGCCGCGCTTGACGATGGTCTCGCCATGCGCGTGCTTGTCGACCCTGGCCGGTTTGTCAGCCACCACGGTCTCCTGCGCGGCGCCGCGGTTCGGCTTCGTCGTTGGCGGCCGGCGCGGCCAGGTCGACGGCCGGCGCGTTCAGCCAGCCTTCGAGCTGCGCAAAGCTCGGCTTGATGTTGAGCTGCACCAGGCGGCGCCCGGCGTCGATCGCGAGCAGGGCCGGCTTGCCCGACACATGCGTCACCAGCACGACCTTCACGCATTCGAGGGCCGACATCTCCTGCTTGACCAGCAGCTTCATCATGTTGCTCAGCGGGTCAAGCAGGCCATAGCACAGGAAGATGCCGATGAAGGTGCCGACCATGGCCGCGCCGACCTTCTCGGCGATCTCGGCCGAAGTCGCCCCTTCGCCCACCGAATTCATCGCGATCACGATGCCGAGCACCGCGCCCAGAATGCCGAAGCCGGGCATCGCCTCGGCGATCTTCTGCAGCGACTTCGAAGGCTGGATCAGTTCGTCATCGATGGCTTCCAGCTCCTGCTCCAGCACGCCTTCGAGTTCGTGTGCGTTGATCTTGCCCATCGCCATCAGGCGGAAGTTGTCGACGATGAAGTGCAGCAGCTTGGGTTCTTTCAGGATCAAGGGATAGCGCTGGAACACTTCGCTTTCGGCCGGCGCCTCCACGTGCTGGTCGAGTGCCTTCAGGCCACCGGCGGCGATCTGCAGCAGCTCATGCATGAGCAGCAGCAACTGGCGCTGAAACTCCTGTCCGACCTTGCGCTGCGTAAGCAGCGCGCGGAACTGAATCCCCATTTCACTCAGCACATGGCGCGGATTGCCGACCACGAGCGCGCCGATGGCCGCGCCACCGATGATGAGCAACTCGACCGGCTGCCAGATGGCATGCACCGAGCCACCCTCGATGGCATAGCCGCCGAAGACGCAGGCCAGGACGATGGCGAGACCGAAAAATTGCTGCATGGTGAAGGGCCTGGTTCTGACGGATGATGCGGGTTATGTAGGGCGGCGATGCGGTTCAAGCGGCCTGCAGGAAGGTCTTCATCTTCTTCAACGCGCCCTTGTTGAGCTGGCACACGCGGGCGTCGGTGAGGTCGAGCACCAGGCCGATTTCCTTGTAGCTGAGCTCGAATTCGTAATACATCTGCACGACGCGCTGCTCGCGTTCGTTCAGCGACAGCAGCGCCTGCTCCAGGCTGCGGCGCGCGATCATCTGGTCTTCCGGGTTCATGCTGGCCGAGGGCATCTCGGTCATCTCGCTGATCAGCTCGTCGAAGCTCGCGACGGTCTCGGCGTTCTCGTCCAGCAGGTGCTCGTGGTAGGCATCGGCCGTGACACCCAGCCCCTTGATGATCTCGGCCTCGCTCGGCTCGCGGCCCAGGCGACGGCGCAGCTCGCGCACGCCGTCGCGCAGGCGGTGGCTCTCTTGCCGCACCGAGCGCGGGCGCCAGTCCTGGCGGCGCAGTTCGTCGAGGATCGCGCCGCGGATCCGCAGTGACGCGAAGCCACCGAACTGCGCATCGGGCTCGCCGTAGCGGCGCAGCGCTTCGAGCAGGCCGATGAGGCCGATCTGCTCCATGTCGTCACGGTCGATCGCGCCGGCCACCTGCGAGCTCAACTGGCGCACGATGCGCTTGACCAGCGGCAGGTAGGCCATGAGCTGCTTCTGCTCTTCGGCGGCGCTGCGCGGGGCTACTGCCACCTGGCAGAACTCCGCGTATCCAGCGCCGGCGACGCTGGCAGCGCTGGCGTGATCGACGTACATGTCCATGGTGGCGGCGGTCACTCGACGATCAGCTTGCCGATCATGGCCTCGGAGAACGGCTTCTCGCGCTTGTCGCGGGCGTAGCTCTCGTTGTAGGCGGTGTTGACGGCTTCGGTGAACTGCTCGATGGTCATGCCGCCGGCCTGCTCTGCGGTGTAGTTCGACATGGCCTTGACGGCCACGCTGCGCAACATCGGCAGGTGTTCCTTGGTGATCTTTTCTTCTTCACCGGCGGCCTGCAGCACGAGGTCCATCGCCAGGTAGTGGGTGGTGGTGTCGCCGGGGCCGCGGCGCAGCATCACGATCACCTTGTCGAGGCTGATGTACTTTTGCGGGCGCTTGTCGATGGCGACCGGCGCCGATGCGGCCGAGGCCGCGGCTTCCGGCTCGCCTGCATGCGCCGCCGCGGCACGCGACTTCAGGCCGTACCAGGCGGCGGCACCACCGGCGGTGGCCGTCAGCACGGCACCGAGGGTGATGAGCGCAACGAGTTTCCACTTCTTCATGTCAGTTCACTCCCTTGCGCGAAAGCGAAACGGCCGGGCGCGTAACCTTCATCGGCCTCGGCCAGGGCCCGGCCCGGAGTCTTCTGTTCGGCGTCTGCATCACGCGCGCGCTGGCGCTGCTGGCCGCCATCGCGCGCCATGTCCTTCGTCGCATCGCGGCTGCTGTCGCTGGCTCCGGATACCGACACGGTGACGTCGCCTTGCTGGCGCTGCGACAGGTCTTGCCGCAGCGTGTCGCCGATGCCGTGGAGCTGGCGCAGCACTTCGCCGTTGGAGGCGCTCAGGTGCACCATCAGCGCCCCGGCCTCGTGGCGGATGCTGATGTCGATGCGGCCCAGCATCGGTGGGTCAAGGCGGATCACGGCCTGCTCGCTGCCGCGGTTCAATTGCACTTGCAGCCGATCACCGAGCGCTTCGGTCAGCGGCTGGCGCCATTGGGCGGGGGCGTCGGCGGGGAGCTTGACGGTGACGGCAGGCATGGGGTCGCTGCTCGTCGTTGCGACAGGCGCTGTCCATGGCGTGGGTGATGGCGACGTGGCGGTGATAGCCACTGCCGCCGACGCGCGATCGCGAGGGGCGGCGGACGGCGTGTCGGCAGCAGGAGCGGGGCGCGCTGCTGCTTTCGAAGCTGCTTCTGCATCGTCGGACGCGGCGCGCCAGGACGTGGGTGCCGATGTGCTGGCGTTCGCGCCAGGGTTGGCATCGGCGGTCTTGGCGGCTGTCGGACGCGCGGCGCCGACAGCCGCGGCAACCGCAGATGAGGTGCTGTCCGCGGATTCGCCCGAAGCGTTTTGCCGGCTCGCCGAGGCGTTGCCAGCCACATCGCCGGAGCTTGTGGATTTGCCACCGCGCGCGCCGCTCGTGCCAGCCGAATTGGCGGCAGCGGCCAGGGCTGCGAGCACCGGTGCTTGTGCCGGAACAGAAGCGGCAACCGGCGCGGACAGGACCACCGGCATCGGGATCACCACGGGCATCGCCATACCGGGCAGGGGTTGCTCGGCGAGGTGGGTGTCGGTGGTGGCGTCATCGACAGTGGCGTCGTCACCAGGCTTCCCGACATATGTGCCGGGGGCGGTGCTGGTTGGGTCTGTGGCTGTGGCTGTGGTGATTGCAACGTCCGGCACGGCATTGCTGCCCGCAGCCGACCGCAACACGTCGAAGAAGCGAGCGACCGCGCCGGTGGGTTCGGCCGCTGCAGTTCCAGCGCCGGATGCAGCAGCTGCTTGCGCAACGGCGGTCGTGGCCGACATGCCTGCACCGGCGGCGTCCGTCGCCGACGATTGCGATTGCGGCGCCACCGAAGAATTACCCGACGGCATCTGCGCCGACGCTGCTGCCATCGAAGCGGAGTTGGCCACAGCGATCGTCATGCCGTGCCCCCGTGGCCTTGGTCGTCCATCGCGTAGGCCAGCCAGCCTTCCTTGTGCTGGCGCAAGCCGCTCAGGTGTTCGGCCAAGCGCGCGGTCTCGCGCTGGCAGCTCGCCCGCAAGCGCTGATGCGCCTGGCGCAGGCCGGCAAAGGCCGGGCCTTCGTCACCGACCCAGGCACCGCGCGCGGCCAGCCGCGGCAAGGCGACCGACAGCTCGCGGTCGATGTCGCCGAGCGCCGTCCAATCGGCACCGGCTTCGGCGGCGAGCAGGCGCCGTGTGAGCGACACCAGTTGCTGCTGGCGTTCCATCAGCGCTTCTCCTGCACGCTGAGCCAGCCGCGGCGGATGGTGGCCAGCAGGCCGGTCACCTCGTCGATGATGGCCGTGTCGAGCTTCAGGCCGACGGCGTGCAGACGCGCCGCGCAGTAGTCGTAGAGGCGCATCAGGTTGTTGACCACATCGCTGCCACCCTCGGTATCGAGCGAGCTGGAGAGGCCGTTGAGCATGTCGATGCAGCGGTTCAGGCTGGTCGCCTTCTGTTCGTAGCGCCGCGCCTGGATGTGGCCGCGCGCGCGCGCGATTTCCTCGAGCAGGCCGTCCATCAGGATCAGCACGAGCTGCACCGGCGAGGCGCGGGAGGTCTGGGCATCCAGATTGACCGCGTGATAGCTTCGATAGGCGTCGTAGTCCAAGATGGTTCTCTCGAGGTGAAGTCGGGGGATCAGTTGCTGCTGTTGTTGCTGAACAGCGCATCGAACAGATTGGTGGTCTGCGTCATCTGCGCCTGCAGCGTCTGCAACTGCGTGAACTGCGCCAGGTAGCGCGCGTACGCGTTGTTGTATTGGGTGTCGAGCGTGCTCTGCCGCGTCGTCAGGCTCGTCTGCAGCTTGGTCACGCCGGCCTGCCGGTTCTTGATCTGGCCGCTGGTGCCGGTCCACGCGTCGAGGGCGGTGTGGATGGAGCCGAGCACGCCGCTCTTGGTGGTGATGCCGGTGTTGCCGAGCAGCGTGTCGAGCCCGCTCGGGTTGGTGGCCAGGCGCGCGGAGAGCTTGGTCTGGTCGAGCGAGAGCACGCCGTAGCGGTCGGCGCCCACGCCGTAGCTCGCGAGCGTCACGCCGCCGATGTTGTCTCGGATGGTGCTGGCGAGCCGGGTGCGCAAGGCGCGCACCGCGGAGTCGTCCGCAAAGGCGCCGGCAGCCTTCTTGTTCGCCACGTCACCGGTGTCGGTCAGGCCGTCGAGTACGTTGTTGAGCGTGTTGTAGGCGTCGACGAAGGTCTGCAGCTTGGTCGCAGTGGCGGTGTTGTCGGTCGCCACTTTCAGGGTGACGGGCGCATCGCTCGCAGCCATCGCCTTCTTGAAGGTGATGCTCACGCCGCCGATGGAATCGAAGGTATTGGAGGCCTGCCGCAGCTCGACGCCGGTAGCCTCGGTGCCGAGGTAGACGATCGCGTCCTTGGCGGCCACGAGCTGGCTGCCGGCGCCGAGCGAGGCGGCCAGGCCGGCATCGCCGACGCCGCTGGTGTCGAGCGTGATGGCGCTGTCGGCACCTGTCGCGCCAGCGGTGAGCACCATCTGCGATTGGCCACCCACGGTGATGACCGAGGCCGTCACCAGCGAGCCGTTGCCCGAGGCCGAATTGATCGCCGCGGCCATCTCGACCGGGGTGAGCGTGCCGTTGCCATCGGTATCGGCCGCGGCGAGTGTCACGGTGAAACTGCCGCCGCCGGCCAGGCTCACGCCCAGCGTGCCGCTGCCGCTCGCGGCGACCGACGAGAGGTTGCTGTAGGCGACCTGGTTGGCACTCGCCAACTGCTTGACGAAGAAGGCATAGGTGCCAGCGGTGGCAGCGGCCGTGGCGGTCGCGGTCCCGATGCTGGTGTCGCCCAACGTGGCCGAGTTGGTCAGCACGCTGGTGGTGGCCGAACCCGAGAGGCCGGTCAGCGCGGTGTCGAAGGCGGTCAGCGCCGATTGCAGCTTGGTCAGCGCGGTCGAGGTGGCGGTGGCCGCTGTCGTCTGCGTGGTGAGCAATTGCTGGCGGCTCGCGGTGTAGGCCGCAGCGAGCGAGGTGGCGGTGCTGGTCGGGTCGAAGGTGGTGCTGGTCATGGCTTTCTCCTCGTGGGCGGGTGTCCACCAAGCAGAAGGCGACCGGATGCGGGCGGATTCGAAATGCGCGCGCGGATTTGTTTCCTCAGGCGGGTCTTCATGTCTGCGTCCTCGCCCACAACTGCGAGGCCATGTCGTCCTGCCGCTTCTGATCCGCCTTGTTCTGAACGACCTGCCATTGCTGCTGTTGCTGCGCCAGCACCTGGCCCATCACCTCGCGCTTGCTGGCGGCCGTGGCGAGGGCACGCTTCGTCACGGCCATGTCGGCCTCGTGCAGCGCCAGGTCGGTGCGGTGCGCATCGGCCATCTGCAGCACGGTCTGCTTGTAGTGGCCGTAGTTGAGCGCCGAGTTCAGCGAGATCGCCATCGGCGCCACCGAGGCGCTGCTGCCGCTGGCGCACAGCCCCGCCATGCGTTCGAGGTTGCTGCGGTAACGCTCGCGCTCGCGTTCCTTGGCGGCCAGTTCGGCGGTGAGCTTGTCGACGACACGCTCGCGCAGCGCCACCAATGTGGCCAGGCTCTTGATCTGCGAAGGCTGCGTCATGCCACCAGCTCCTCGAGCTGCGCGATGCACGGGCCCATCGGTGCGGCCTCGTTCGTGCCTTGGCACAGGAAGGCTTCGATGCGCGGGTTGAGCGCCACGGCGCGGTCGGTCGCCGGGTCGGCACCGGGCGCATAAGCGCCGAGCGGGATCAAATCGCGCACCTGCGCATGGCGGGCGGCAAGCTCCTTGAGCGCGCGCGCGGCGTGCAGGTGCGGCTTGTCCACCACCTGCGCCATGCAGCGGCTGATGGAAGCACCGATGTCGATCGCAGGGTAGTGGCCGCGCTCGGCGAGCTGGCGGGTGAGCACGATGTGGCCATCGAGGATGGCGCGTGCGGTATCGACCACCGGGTCTTGCTGGTCGTCGCCTTCGGCGAGCACGGTGTAGATGGCGCTCATGCTGCCTTGTTCGTTCTCGCCATTGCCTGCGCTTTCCACCAACTGCGGCAGCAGCGAGAAGACCGACGGCGGGTAGCCCTTGGTGGCCGGCGGTTCGCCGAGCGCCAAGGCCACTTCACGCCGCGCCATCGCATAGCGGGTCAGCGAATCGACGAGCAGCAGCACATCCTTGCCCTGGTCGCGATAGTGCGCGGCGATCGAGTGGCACAGCTCGGTCGCCATCAAGCGCATCAGCGGCGATTCATCGGCCGGCGCGATCACCACGACCGCCTTGGCCAAACCTTCCTTGCCGAGCGAGAGTTCGACGAATTCGCGCACTTCGCGGCCACGCTCGCCGATCAGGCCGACCACGACCACATCGACCACCGTCTGCCGCGTGATGAGCCCGAGCAGCACGCTCTTGCCCACGCCGCTGCCGGCCATCAGGCCCACGCGCTGGCCCTTGCCGAGGGTGAGCATGGCGTTGATGGCGCGCACGCCCACATCGAGCGGCTCGCTCACGCGCTTCTTCTTGAGCGGATGAACCTTGGGCGGCTGCGCTTCCAGCGGATGTTCGCCGGTCAGGCGGCCGAGGCCATCGATCGGTTCGCCCAGGCCATTGACCATGCGGCCTAGCCACGAAGGGCCGATCATCAAGCCGGCCTTGTCGGCACACGGCAGCACACGCGCGCCGGTGGTCAAGCCGGTGGGCTTCTTGAACGGCATGAGGAAGGAAAGCTGGTCGCGAAAGCCAACGACTTGCGCATCCAGCCATTCGCCGGAAGCGGTTTCGATCTGGCAGCGCTGACCGGTGTAGAGCGGGCAACCCGCTGCTTCCAGCAGCAGGCCGGAGGCGCCGACCAGGCGGCCGGTCGGCGTGGCGACCGGCACGGTGCCGAGTTCGAGCTTGCGCAGGGCGCTGGCGATCATGCGGCCACCCCGTCGGATTCCGGAACCGATTCGAGCAACTGCGTCTTGACCTGCTCCATCACCGCGGCAAGGCGCTGCTGGCAACCGGCATCGACTTCATGGTGGCCCGACTTCACGCGGCATTCGCCGGCTTCGAGCTTGGCATCTGCGATCAGCGTCCAGCGCTTGGCGCGCTTGGGGTCGAGTTCGCGGATTCGGGCGAGTTCTTCCGGGTTCAGGTAGACCTCGATCTCGGCCTTGCCGGCCGGCATCGCGGCCAGGGTTTCATCGACGAGTGCGAGGAGCTGCACCGGCTGCAAGGCCAGCTCCGCGCGAATGACCTGGCGCGCCACCTTTGCGACGAGATCGACCACCTCTTCGCGCTGAGCACGCTGGTAATCGGCCTGCAGCCGCTTGATCGATTTCAGCATCGCCTCGAACGGGCGGGCGAGCGTTTCGAACGAGAGCAGCGTCTGGCGGTGGCCGTCTTCGCTGCCCAACCGCAAACCTTCCGCACGGCCTTCCGCCAGACCTTCCGCGCGGCCATCGGCCAGGCCGAGTTCATGGCCCTGGCGATGGCCTTCGGCCATGCCTTGCTGGAAGCCATCGCTCACCGCGCCCTGCCAACCTGCCGAGGTGGAAGCGCGCGAACCGTCCGGCCGCACGAACTGCGACAGCGGCGGAAAGCGATGCGGCAGGAAACCCTTCATTCCACCACCGCTTCGGCGAAGAGCTGCACTTCGATGTCGCCGGCGTCGGCCAGTTCCTTGACCTGCGCCATGATCTCGCGGCGCGCCTGCTCGATGCGGCTCATCGGCACCGGGCCGGAGCGGCGCATCAGGTCCTCGAAGCCCTGCGCCTGGCGCTTGGGCATGGTCTGCAGCACGGCGTTGCGGATCGCCGGCTCGGCGCCCTTGAGCGCAATGGCCCACTGCTCCAGCGGCACCTCTTCGATGATGCGCGTGAGGGTCGGCTCGGTCTGGCTGCCGAGGATGAAGAAGTCGTACATGCTGAGCTCGATCTCCGACGCCACCGTGGCATCGCGAGCGCGCATCGCCTCCACCAATTGCTGGCGGTTGCCTGGCAATCTGTTGAGAATTTCGGCGGCTTGGCGCACGCCTTCGACGCTGGTGCTTTGCAGGCCCAGGCTGCCAAGGCAGCGGCCGACGAGCTCATCGAGTTCGACCAGCAGTTCGCTGTCGACTTCGTTCAGGCGCGCCACGTTCAGCAGCACCATCTCGCGGCCGTCGAGCGGCAGCGCTTCGATGACCTTGCCGGCAAGCGCCGAGGGCAGAAAGGCGAGGAACACCGCCTGCATGCGCACATGCTCGCTGGCGATCAAATCGGCCAGATACTTGGGCGAAGCCCATTGCAGCCGCGCCATCTTGGGGCGGATGGCATCGCCGTAGATGCTGTTGAGCACGCTGTTGGCCACATCGCCGCCGAGCGCCAGATCGAGCGAGCGCTTCAGGTACGAGCGCGAGGCGCCATGCACGCCGCTCTGCTCGCGGTAGTCGTCGAAGAAGTGCTGCATCGCAATCTTCACCGTGTCGACCTTGATGCCGCTCATGCGCGACATGACCTGGGTGACCTCCAGCAGCTCGTCACGCGAGAGGCAGCGCAGCACGGCAGCGGCCGGCTCTTCGCCCATGCTCAGCAGGACGATCGCAGCCTGCTCCAGCCCGCTGGTCGCGGACGGTGCATAGTCGGGGCTATTCGGATCGGCCATTTTTTTGTACCCATTGCTTGACGACTTCCGCAACCCGTTCGGGCTCCTTGCCGGCCAGCACCTTCAAGTGCTCGACCATCACATCGACCGGCGAGCCCGGGGGCGGCAGGTCGTAGTTCTCCAGCAGCGGCACGACCGGCATCTGCGCCGTGGCCTGAGCGGTGGCGTGTGCACCGCCGCTCAGCGCGAGAGCGGGCGATGCATGGACTTCGGGCGCACGCAAGGCAGGTGCTTCGGTGCCGTTGGCAGCCACAGGTTCATTGACAGCGCGGGTGCGCCGGTCCGGCGTGGCCAGGCGAAGCTGCACGCTGCGCATCAGCGGGCGCACGACAAGGAAGTAGCCCAGCAGCGTGCCGACGAGGTAGACCACCCAGGTGCCGATGTCGATCTGGTTGTCGCGCTGCTGCCACCAGGCCAGCGGCGGTTGCGGCACCGGGAACGAGAGCGCCGACACCATGAGGTTGTCACCACGCTTGGCATCGATGCCCAGGCCGTTGCGCAGGATCTTCTCGATGTTGGCGATCTCGGCCGGGCTCCAGCCCGTCTTGGGCGTGGGCGCGGCGGCGCTGTTGAGCACCACGGCGACGCTGAGCTTTTGCAGGCCGCCGCGGCCGTGCTTGATCTGCGTGATGCTGCGGTCGTAGGCGTACTGGCGGGTGGTGGCGTTCTTGCGCGCGGCACTGCCTTCGTCGGGGCCGGAGGCCGGCGCAGCCACGGCGACAGGCCGGTTGCTGAGCGAGCCCGGCACGCCCATCGCGAGGCGGTTGCGGTCTTGTTCTTCGCGCGTGGCTTCGCTGGTGACCTTGGGCGCTTCGCCGTATTTTTCGAGCGTTTCTTCGACGCGGTCGTTGTCGACCACCGCCGTCACGCTGGTCTTGAAGTTGTCGTCGCCGAGCACCGGCGCGAGCAGGTCGTGCACGTTGCGGCGCGTTTCGTCCTGAAAGCGCTTCGCGCCTTCGTTGCCGCTGGTCGAATCGAAGTTGCCATCGGCCAGATCGATGCGCGACGACAGCAGGTTGCCGGCCTGATCGACCAGGCTCACGCGCTGCGGCGTCAGGCTGGCCACGCTGCCGGCCACGAGGTTGACGATGGAGGCGATCTGCTCCGGCACCAGCGTGCGGCCGGCCTTGAGGGCAAGCACCACCGAGGCCGAACTCTTCTCGCCGTCGCTGGTGACGAAGGAGGTCGATTTGGCAATGGACAAATGCACGCGGGCCGAATCGACCGCATCGAGCGCCATGATGCTTTGCGCCAGCTCGCCTTCGAGCCCGCGGCGAAAGCGCACGTCCTGCACGAACTGGCTCACGCCCAGCGGATCGTTGCGGTCCATCAGCTCCAGGCCGGCCGGCAGCTTGGCCGTGACGCCCTTGCCTGCGAGCAGCATGCGCACCTTGCCGAGCTGGCCTTCGGGCACCAGCACCTGGCCGCTGTCGGGGTGCAGGCGGTAGGGCACGTGTTCGGCATCGAGCACGGCGATCATGTCTGACACGGCGACTTTTTCGCGCGCACCGAACACCGGCTTGTAGGCCGACTGGTCGTGCCAGAAATACATCAGCACCAGCGCGGTCACACCGATGGCGAGCACCATCAGCGGCATCAGGCTGCGCAGCACGGCCGGCGGCAAGGCCAGCGCGCTGCCCGGGCGCGAGCGAATGCGCTCCAGCCCGGTCTTGAGGGTTGCGATCACGAAGGGCGCCCCGGCTTACAGCGGCAGCTTGACGAGGTCTTCGACCGCGCCCATCACCTTGTTGCGCACCTGCATGAGCATCGAGAACGACAGGCTGGCGTCCTGGCTGGCCAGCATGGCGCCGACGAGGTCGTCACTGCTGCCGCTGTCCACGGCCGCCATCTTGTCGGACGCGACGCGCTCCTTGGCGTCCACACCGTGCACGGCGCTTTTCATGCTGTCCGCAAAGCTGAAGCCGGCGTTCGATTCCACGCCGTCTTGCGGCTGCGCCAGCACCTGGCTCGCGGCGGGAAGATTTTGTGCATCTGTCTTGATCGAGGCCAAGTCCGCGTGAACCAGCCGACCCATATCGCTTGTCATGTTCCAACCCTCTTATTCGAACCAGCCACCGCGCGACGGCTGCTCTCTCCAGCAACCGTACGCGTACATATCGGACGGATGAATTTCAACTTGAAGGGCGATTCGGCAAGATTCGATAAACGGCTGTTTGGGTCGCCAATTCGTTACATCGACTCACGCGGCGCGTGCTGCCGTTACAGAAGATGTGGGGAATCGCTGTACAGGGCGGGGTTTGGTCAGCGCGGCGCGGACCGCATGGTTCGAATCCGCGGCGTGGGCCGCTACGGTGGCAGGCACGCGCAGCGCCGTACGCTTGCTGTCGATCGTCTGCGCGGCGGTGTAGGCAATTTCATGACTGCCGCTGGCGGCCCCCAGGCCCCGAATGTTTCAGGCGCGCGGCCTTGCCGGCTGCTCCAACGAGCCCGGAACGGCCGCATCGACGCAAGTCGACATGCCATCGACCATCGATAACCCGCAAAAATGACACTTCGGATGGGTCGGCGAGCGGAGCCGACCCGTCAGCAGGGACTGGCGATTTGCGGCATGCTCCGCGTCCCGCTCCCGCACCTGGGCTCGTACCCGTTGCCCGCACCGCCTTGACCTCTGCCACCGCCTCATCCGCTGCTGCCGCCACTGCCGCACCCTCCTCGACCGAGTCCATCCTCACGCCCAGCGAGCTGCGGGCCGCCACTGCCGCGGTGATGATGACCATGCTCCTGGCGGCTCTCGACCAGACCATCGTGAGCGTGGCCGTGCCCACGATCGCGCGCCAGCTCGGCGGCTTCGAATGGATGGCCTGGGTGATCTCGGGCTACCTGATCGCCTCCACCGTGGTCACGCCGCTGTACGGGCGGTTCAGCGACATGGTGGGCCGGCGCAAGGTGATGAGCATCGCCATCGGCGTGTTCCTCGTGGCCTCGGTGGGCTGTGCACTGGCGCAGACGTTGCCTCAGCTTGTGCTGGCGCGGGTGCTGCAAGGCGCAGGCGGCGGCGGGCTGATCGCGATGGCGCAATCGGTGATCGCCGACGTGGTGCCGCTGCGCGACCGCGGGCGCTACCAGAGCTACATCAGCATCGTGTGGGCGGTGGCGAGCATGCTGGGGCCGGTGATCGGCGGCGTGCTGACCGAATACCTCTCGTGGCCGTGGATCTTCTGGATCAACCTGCCGGTGGGCCTGCTGGCGCTGGTGCTGGTACGGCGCTCGCTCAAGGCCCTGCCGGTGCGGCGCAGTTCGCCGCGCATCGACTGGCTGGGTGCGGCCCTGCTGCTGGCCGGGCTCACGGCCTTCCTGATCCCGATCACGCGTGTCGGCCAGGGCACGCCGTGGAACGACGGCATGGGCCTGGCGCTGTGGGCGCTGGCCGCCGCGCTGCTGGCGGTGTTCGTGGCGCAGCAGCGGCGCCATAGCGAGCCCATCGTGCCGATGGCGCTGTTCGCCAACCCGATCGTCGTGGCCTGCAGCGCGATGCTCTTCATCTGTTTTTTCAACTTCATCGCGCTCTCGGTGCTGGTACCGCTGCGGCTGCAGATGGCGGCCGGCCTCTCGCCCGGTGATTCGGCGCTGCGTCTGCTGCCGATGACGCTCGCGATACCGACGGCCGCCTTCCTGAGCGGGCGCTACCTCTCGCGCACCGGGCGCGTGTTGCCGCTGCAGCGCCTCGGCGTGCTCCTGGTGCCACCGGCGCTGGCGGCTGTCGGCTTTGCGTCTGCGACCGGTTGGGTCGGGATGGTCGCGCTGATCATCGTCGGCATCGGCATGGGCTGCCAGATGCCCACGGCGCTGATCACCGTGCAGCAATCGGTGCCACGGCATCTGGTGGGCACGGTCACCTCGTTCACCGCGTTCTTCCGCCTGCTGGGCGGCGCGGTCGGCATTGCGGTGCTCAGCTCGGTCACGCTGCTGCTGATGCGCGCGCACCTGCCGGCGGGCGCGCATGGGCTGGGCGCCGAAGGGCTGGGCGCGATGCTGGAGATGGCGCACCCGGCCGGCGTGGCGCTGGTCGATGACCTGGCCTTTCGCCAGGTGATGTGGATAGGCGCGGCGGTGGCGCTGCTCTCGGGATTTTTCGTGGTGCGGCTGCCGGATGTGCGATTGATCGACATGGGCGCGGTGCCGAAGGTGGTGGTCGCCGATTGACCCGGGTCGGTTCGAGCTCCCCGGGTCAATCTGTCAGATGTAAACCGCGGGCATTCGGTGTCAGACTCGATGCATGACTCACTGCTCCCCTGACGCGGTGCCCCGGAGCCGCTCCGGCATGCGCGCCTTCGCTTCCTTCACCTCGCGCGCCCTTCCGATTGCCTTCCTGCTGATGGCCGCGAGCCTCCAGTTGCGCGCCGCGCCCAAGGTTGAAGACAGCATCGCCCAGCGCGTGCAGGCCTGCACCGGCTGCCATGGCCCGCAAGGCCGCGCCGCGCCCGACGGCTACTACCCGCGCATCGCAGGCAAGCCGGCAGGCTACCTCTACAACCAGTTGCTGAACTTCCGCGACGGGCGCCGCGAGTATTCGCTGATGAGCAACCTGCTCGCGCCGCTCAGCGATGCCTACCTGCGCGAGATCGCCGAGCACTTTGCGTCACTCGATGTGCCCTACCCACCCCACGAGCCCACCAAAGCCAGCGTGACCGACCTGAGCATCGGCGAAGCGCTGGTGACGCGTGGCGACACCGCCCGCAACATCCCCGCCTGTGTGGCCTGCCACGGCCAGGCGCTCACGGGCGTCGCCCCCGGCATCCCCGGCCTGATGGGTTTGCCGCGCGACTACGTCAACGGCCAGCTCGGTGCCTGGAGGGCCGGCAACCGCAAGGCACACGCACCCGACTGCATGGCGCAAGTGGCGAAGGCGCTGACGCCGCAAGACATCAGCGCGATCTCGTCATGGCTGGCAGCGCAGACCACGCCGGCGCTGACGAAGCCTGCCGATTCGCTGCCGGCTGCGTTGCCGATTCTTTGCGGGGGGTTGCCGGGCGGCACGACGATCGGTTCGGCCAACGTGTTGTCGCCCGCGCCCGCCGCCAGCGGGAGCAAGCCATGAAGCGCCTGCTCGCCGTCCTCGTGCTCGTGGCGCTGGTGCTCGTCGGTGCCGTCTGGGCGCTCAACTTCCGCGACGAAGACAAGATCGCCGCCGATGCCGCCGCACCCACCACGCCCGCATCCGCCGAACTCGTCGCCCGCGGCGCCTACCTCGCCCGCGCCGGCAACTGCATGGGCTGCCACACCGCGCGCGGCGGCGTGCCGTATGCGGGCGGCCGCGCCATCGCCACGCCCTTCGGCAACGTCCACGCCCCCAACCTTACGCCTGATGCATCGACCGGCATCGGCCAGTGGAGCGAGGCGCACTTCTGGCGCGCGCTGCACAACGGCCGCTCGCGCGACGGGCGCTTGCTCTACCCGGCCTTTCCGTACCCCAACTACACGCAGATCACGCGGGCCGATTCGGATGCGCTGCTCGCCTACCTGCGCAGCCTGCCGCCGACCGCGCAGGCCAACCGGCCGCACGAACTGGGCTTCCCGTTCGACCAGCAAGCCGCGCTCGCAGTCTGGCGCGCGCTCTACTTCCGGCCGGCGCAGCAAGTGGTCGATGCCAGCCGATCCGCCGAATGGAACCGCGGCGCCTACCTCGTCGAAGGGCTGGGGCACTGTCAGGCCTGCCACACGCCACGCAACTTGATGGGCGGCGTCAAGAAGGGGGAAGCGTTTCGCGGCGGTGCGTTTGACACCTGGTTCGCGCCCGACATCACGCCCAACGCTCGCGTGGGTATCGGCAACTGGAAGCGCGAAGAGTTGATCGAATTTCTGCGCGCGGGCGACAACGCTCACAGCGCCGCGTCAGGCGAAATGGGCGAGGTGGTGGGCTTCTCCACATCTCAGATGACCGATGGCGATCTGTCAGCCGTGGTGGCTTATCTTGGGGATCAACCCGCTTCGCCCATCATGGACATCACAGCTGCCGGAGAAGTGCAGCTGCTGCAGGGCCGCGCAATCTGGCAGGACGCTTGCGCAGCCTGCCATCGCGAGGAGGCCGTCGGCGTACCGCGTTACTTCCCGCCACTGAAGGGCAATGCAAACCTTCAGCAGCGCGACCCGACAACGGT
>JAMFRW010000429.1 GCA_026224975.1 Rhodoferax sp.
CATCCGGCAATGCGATCACAGGCCGCTCATGCCCCGCAGCGCGACCGGCGAGCTGCACCAGTTGCTTCAGCGTGAAGACTTCCGGCCCGGTGGATTCGATGGTCTGGCCGATCGTGGTCGGGTCATCGATGCAACGTGCAATGGCTTCGGCCACATCCTGCACCCACACCGGCTGAAACTTGGCCTCGGCACCCGCGAGCGGAAACACCGGCAACACCGATTGCAGCGCCGCAAACAGGTTCATGAAGTGATCCTGCTCGCCGTAGATCACCGAGGGGCGCAACAGCGTCAGGTCGAGGTTGTCGGCGGCGATCAACACCGCTTCGCCGGCGGCCTTGGAACGCAGGTAGCGGCTGGGCGCAGCTTCGCTCGCGCCGAGCGCGCTCACATGCACCATGCGACGCACGCCCGCGGCGCGGCAGGCGCGCACGAGCTTGCGTGGCAACTCGACGTGAACGTGTTGGAAGTCGGCCTGGCTGCCGTGAAGGATCGCGACGAGGTTGATCACCGCATCGCAGCCGGCCAGCAAGCGCGTGAGCTGCGTCTCGTCGTGGATGTCGGCCGGCGGCACCTGCACCGTCGGCAGGAGCTGAATGTGCTTGGCGCGCGCCGGGCGCCGGCTGGGCACGACGATGTTGCCACCGGCGCCGCCAGAGCGCTCCACGAGCTTGTCACACAGGCTGCGGCCGACGAAGCCGGAGCCACCGAGAATCAGGATGTTTGTCATCGGCACCGTTATACGCGGTGCCGGGGCTCGCAGCCAGTGGCGGCAAGGCGCCGCGTGTGGCCGCAGCGTTTGGGTTCAGTCGGCGCTGTCTTCCGAAACCTCGATGGCGTCCAGGGCATCGTCGAAGTCATTCGAATCGTCTTGCGCCTGGCCGAGCAAGGGCTTGTCGAGCGGGCGGCAGATGCGGCTCTGCAGGCGGTTCAAGCGGTCGGAGCGCTCCATGGCCGCGAACACGGCAGCGGGGTCCATCATCAAGGCAAACGGATTGGCGACGATTTGTTGCTGTTGCATGGTGAGGCTCCTGAGGGCTGCATCGATCGGTATGATTCGATGAGTGAACTCTAGTGCCCAGCCCTCGGAATCCCAGTCGGGCCGGCGCCAAACGGCGTGTCGGATGCGGCCTTACAAAGCGCGTCAGCCCGCCGGACGCAAAGCCGGTGAAATGCCGCTCGCTGTGTAGGCCCCAGGGCCGCCTGCCTCGGCCAGCCGCGCCAAACCGTGCGCCCTGCAACCGATGTCAACGCTGCAGCTTCTCCAGACTCGCCGCCAGCGCATCACGTCCCGCCAGCTTGGCAAAGTCGGATGCAGCCAGGTTCTTCTGGTTGCGCCGCTTCACATCGGCGCCCTTGTCGATGAACAGGCTCGCACCATCCATCGGCCCGTACTGCGCAGCCATCATCAACGGCGTGGTGCCGTTGGGCGATGCGGCGTTGATGTCGGCGCCGCGCTCCAGCAGCAGCGCAATCACTTTCAGCTCGGGCCCTGTCGCCGCATAGTGCAGCGGCGCCCAGCCGGGCTGGTTGACGCGCGCGCCGCGGTCGAGCAGCAGCTTGACGGCGGGCAGGTCACCCTTGAGCGCGGCCATCATCAACGCCGATTCGCCAGAGGTGTTGAGCGCATCGATGTCGATGCCCTTCTGCGCCAGCAAGGCACTCGCCACCTTGGGCGACTGGTTGCGGATGGCGAGGATCAGCCCGGTGTTGCCTTTGGGATCGCGGGTGTTGGGGTCGAAGCCGCGCTGCAGCAGGCCATTGATGGCGCCAGCGTTGTCGTTCTGGATGCCGATGAAAAAGTCTTCGTAGGAGCCGGCGTGCGCGGCCATGGCCGACGCAAGAAGCCCCGCGCCGAGCACGGTGCGAACGCTGCGTGAAAGTCTGCCGAACGTCATGGGGTTTCCTTGGGCGAAATGTTGCTCGAGAAGTGGGTACGCGAGAAGAGCAACTCGAAGTTGTGACTCGTCGCCTCGGCAATGGTTTCCACGGAAACACCTTTCAGCTCGGCGATCTGTTTCGCCACGTAAGGCACATAAGACGGGTTGTTGGTCTTGCCCCGGTAGGGCACGGGGGCGAGGTAGGGGCTGTCGGTCTCGATCAGGCAGCGGTCGAGCGGCACGAAGCGGGCAACCTCGCGCAGGTCCGCGGCGTTCTTGAAGGTCAGGATGCCGGAGAACGAAATGAAGAAGCCCAGGTCGAGCGCGGCGCGGGCTACGGCTTCGGTCTCGGTGAAGCAATGGAAAACGCCCGTGGCGCCACCGGGTTGGCCGACGCCCTCTTCACGCAGGATGGCGAGCGTGTCGTCCGAGGAACTGCGGGTGTGGATGACCAGCGGCAGCGCGGTTTGCGTGGCGGCGCGAATGTGAGTGCGAAAGCGTTCGCGCTGCCATTCCATCTCGCCGATGCTGCGGCCGTTGAGCCGGTAGTAATCGAGGCCGGTTTCGCCGATGGCGACCACGCGCGGCAGCGCGGCGAGCGCCAGCAAGTCAGCCAGTGATGGTTCGCGCACGCCTTCGTTGTCGGGGTGCACGCCGGCGCTGCACCAGAAGTTGTCATGGGCAAGAGCCAGCGCGTGCACGCTCTCGAATTCTTCGAGCGTGGTGCAGATGCAAAGCGCGCGGTCCACATCGGCCGCGGCCATGGCGGCGCGAATTTCAGGGAGCCGCGCGGTGAGCTCGGGAAAGCTCAGGTGGCAGTGGGAATCGACGTACATGGAGGAGCGTGCGGCG
>JAMFRW010000430.1 GCA_026224975.1 Rhodoferax sp.
ACCCTCGAAAAGATAATACATCAGGTGCCCACCGTCCAGAACCGGCAGCGGCAACAGGTTCAGCACCCCGAGGCTGATGCTCACCACCGCGAGAAACCCGAGGTAATAAGCGACGCCAAGCCGTACGGACTGCCCGGCGTAATCGGCGATGGTGAGCGGGCCGCTGAGGTTCTTCAGCGAAGCCTGGCCGATCACCATCTTGCCCAGCATCTTCAGCGTCATCGCCGACATCTGCCACGTCTGCGACACCGCCTGCGTGAAGCCGTCGACCACACCATAACGCACGGTGACCATCTCCGGCGGTTGCCCTGGGTAAAGCTCGAGTCGGCCGACCCGGCGATCACCTTCGGCCGCAGCCTTGGGCGTGACCGCCAGTTCGATCGGCCGCCCTGCCCGATCGACGCGCCAGAGCATCGCCTTGGGCGCGCCATTGGCGGCGCTGCCGCGGATCAGGTCGCGCACCTTGGAGGCATCGGCCACCGGCTCGCCATCGATGCTCAGCACGCGGTCGCCGCTGCGCAGACCCGCCTTGGCGCCGGCGCCACCGGGCTTGACTTCACCCAGCACCGGCTCGCTGAAAGCGCTGCCGATGCCGATGCGCTGCATCAGCTTGGCATCGACCTCGCTCGTCTGCAGCGTGGCCAAATCGAGCGTGACGCGGCGCTGCGCATGGCCATCACGATCGGTCACCATCAATTGCAAAGCCTCACCGCGCATCACCGCCTGCGTCACTTCCCAGCGCAGGTCGGTCATGGAGCGCAGGTCTTGCCATTCGACGCCATCGGTCGAATAGGCGCGCGCCCAATCGCCCGCACGCAGGCCCGCGCTGTCGGCCAGGCTGGAGGCCACCGGCGGGCCCATCACCGCCTTGGGTTCTTCGATGCCGATCCAGTGCGCCGCGGCATAGAGCAGCACGGCGAGCAGCAGATTGGCGGCCGGCCCGGCGGCGACGATGGCGGTGCGTTGCAGCAGCGGCTTGCGGTTGAAGGCGCGGCTCAACTGATCGGGTGCGACGGGCGCTTCACGCTCGTCGAGCATGCGCACATAGCCGCCCAGCGGCAGCGCGCACAAGACGAACTCGGTGCTGTCGGGCGTGGCTTGGCGGCGCCACAGCACGCGGCCGAAACCGACCGAGAAGCGCAGTACCTTGACGCCGCACGCGACCGCCACGCGGTAGTGGCCGTATTCGTGGATGACGATCAGGATGCCCAGCGTGAAGACGAAGGCGAGTACTGTGGTGATCATGCGGACAAGCCTTTGACGAACAACGCGGCGCGTTGCCGGGCGCGCGCATCGAGTTCGAGCAGCGCACCGATGGAGCCCGGCGATTCCGGCTCGGGCAGCACGGCATCGATGGTGTGGGCGACGACGCTGTGAATCCCGTCGAAGCGAATGGTTCCGGCGAGGAAGGCGGCCACGGCCACTTCATTGGCCGCGTTCAGCACCGTGGCGCAGCCCTCGGGGCCGCGCAGCGCTTCCCAGGCGAGCGCCAGGCCCGGGTAGCGGGCGAAGTCAGGCGCCTCGAAGGTCAGCGCCGAAAGCGCCGTGAAATCGAGCCGGCTCGCGCCCGATTCAATGCGCTCCGGGAACGAAAGGCCGTAGGCGATCGGCACGCGCATGTCGGGCGTGCCGAGTTGCGCCAGCACCGAGTTGTCGCGGCAGACGACCATGGAGTGCACGATCTGCTGAGGGTGGATCACGACCTGGATCTGCTCCGGCGTCAGGTCGAAGAGCCAGCGCGCCTCGATGACTTCGAGCGCCTTGTTCATCATCGTCGCCGAGTCGACCGATATCTTGCGGCCCATCGCGAAGTTGGGATGCGCGCAGGCTTCGTCGGGCGTGATGGTCGACATCGTGGCCGGGTCACGGCGCCGGAACGGCCCGCCGGATGACGTGAGCAGCACATGGTCGATGTGCGCCGGCCAGCCCGCGCGGTCCAGCGGCAGGCACTGGAAGATCGCCGAATGCTCGCTGTCGATCGGTAGCAGCGTGGCGCCACCGGTGCGCACCGCGTTCATGAAGAGCGCGCCACCGACGACCAGCGCCTCCTTGTTGGCCAGCAGCAGGCGCTTGCCGGCATGCGCCGCGGCCAGGCACGGCGCCAGGCCGGCCGCGCCGACGATGGCAGCCATCACCGCATCGACCTCCTCGTGCGCCGCCATTTCGCACAACGCCTGCGCGCCGGCCAGCACCTCGGTCGCGAGGCCGTGTGCCTTCAGACGATCACTCAAGACGCGGGCTTGCGCGGCTTCGGGCAAAACGGCGAAGCGCGGTTGCCAGCGCGCACATTGTTCGAACAACTCGTCGACCCGGCTGTGCGCCGAGAGGGCAAACACCTCGAAGCGTTCGGGGTGGCGCGAGAGCACATCGAGCGTGCTGGTGCCGACCGAGCCGGTCGAACCGAGGATGCAGACGCGTTCGCGTCGCGCGGTGCGTGGGTCGGTGCGGGCGGCAGCGGTCATGGCAGCGTCATATCGGTGATGCACCAGCAAGCGAGACCAGCGCCAGCGCGATCGGGAAGGTGGGCAGCAGCGCATCGACCCGGTCGAGCACGCCGCCGTGGCCCGGCAGTAAACCGCTGCTGTCCTTGGCGCCGGCACTGCGCTTGACCAGCGATTCGAACAGGTCGCCGACCACGCTCATCATCGCGAGAAAGACGACGATCAAAATCAGCCCGGCCACGCCGAAGCGCCGATCGATGCGAGTGAACAGGCTCGCCGAATCGACGCCGAAAGACGACATGTCGACCGCAATCCACACGCCGGCCAGGATCAACGCGCCGAGCATGCCGCTCCACACGCCTTCCCAGCTCTTGCCGGGGCTGATGGCCGGCGCGAGCTTGCGTTTGCCGAAGGCGCGGCCGCCGAAGTAAGCCGAAATATCGGCCACCCACACCAGCGCAAAAACCGAGAGGATGAAATTGATGCCGATGGCCTTGGCGCTGGCGAGCGCGAGCCACGCGGTCCACAGCAAGGCCAGACCGAGCGCCCAGCGCAAGGCCTTGGGCACCGAAGGCCAGCCCGCCGGTCCGCCGCGCAGGGCCGCGGCGCCACCCAGCACCCAGACCAGCGTCGCCAGCCACCAGGCGATCGGCGGAGCGGCCAACGTCCAGCCGGCCCAGAGCGCCGCGGCGCAGGCGAGTGCGAGCAGCACGCCCATGGCGATCGATGCCGAACCGGCGCCGTTGAGCCGGCCCCATTCCCAGCCGGCGGCGCCGATCATCACCAGCGTCAACACGGCGAAGGGCCAAGGCGCCGCAGCAAACAGCGTGGGCAACAGCAAGGCCACCAGCACGATGGCTGTGATGACACGTTGTTTGAGCATGGGGTGGGCGGTGGGCGGGACGCCGATCAAGCGCCGTTAGCCAGCGAGGGCGGAACGTTCTTGACCATGCCGAAGCGGCGATCACGGCGCGCGTATTCGGCAAAAGCCGAATCCAGCTCGGCGTCCCCGAATTCGGGCCACAGGCATTCGGTGAAGACCAGCTCGGAATATGCCGCTTGCCACAGCAGGAAGTTGCTGATGCGCACCTCGCCGCCGGTGCGGATGAACAGATCGGGATCGGGCGCGTGGCTCAGCGCCATGTAGCGGTTGAGCACGGCTTCGTCGAGGTCTTCCGGCGCGACGC
>JAMFRW010000431.1 GCA_026224975.1 Rhodoferax sp.
CCGCCGCCAACGGCGTTCACCAGCACCGTGTCGCGCGTGGTGCTGTAAGCCGAGAGCGATCGAGTCGGCGTGGGTTCGAAGAGGACTGTGAACTCGCGCTTGCCGGCCAGGTAGGCGGTGGCGTCCGCGGCCAGCAGCGAGCCGCTGGCGTAGGTGCGACCGGGCAGAACCCAATCGCTCCGCAGGCGCAGCAGCAACGTGTCGACAGGGTTGCCGGCATGGTTCCAGAAGTTCACCGAGGCGTCGGCCGGCACGTCGAATTCGACGAGTTTGTCCGCCGATTTGCCATCGGCTGCGGGCTGCAGCAGGAAGTGCTTGTTGCGATAGAAGTCGAGCGAGCGCGAGAACATGGTGCGCTGGTGGCCGGGCGTGAGGTCGACCGTGGTGCCCGAGGCCACGTCTTTCACGTCGCCTTCGAAGACTGTCGTTGCCGCGGATAGCGGTGTGCCGCGGCTCCAGCGTTTGATGACGCGCACATAGCCCGAGTCGGTCAAGGAGCCGTGGCCGAAATCGGTGCCCACATAGAGCGTGTCGGCATCGATCCAGTCGACCTGCGATTTGGCCTCGGCGAGCGTGAAGCCGCCGTCGACGAAGCGCTTCGAAACCGTGTCGAACTCGCGCACCACATGCGCATCGGCGCCGCCGCGCGAGAGCGAGATCAGGCAACGGCGGGTGTCGGTCGGCAGGCAGTTGGCGCCGGCCCAGACCCAGTTTTCCTTCTCGGCGGTGGCGAGCGCGTCGAGGTCGAGCACCGTCTCCCAGGCCGGTTGCGGCTTGCGGTATTCGGCCAGCGTGGTGCGGCGCCACAGGCCACGTTGATGGTCTTCGTCTTGCCAGAGGTTGTAGAAATCGTTGCCGCGTCGCGTGATCTGCGGGATGCGGTCTTTCGAGTTCAGCAGCGCCAGCATGCGGTCGCGCGTGGCCGGGTAGTCGGGCCGCGCTTCGAGCAGCTTCTGCGATTCGGCATTGCGCGCGCGAACCCAGGCGAGGGCCTCGTCGCCTTGCACGTCTTCCAGCCAGAGGAAGGGATCGTTGGTTGCGGACGCAGCGGACGCCGAAGCTGCAGCAGGTGTCTGTGAAGAAGCGGATGACATGTGGAGGCAAAGGCTCGCGAAAAGGGCTGCGAGCGCGACGCGGCTCGCGGGATGTCGGGTCATGGACGAATGGCTCGGGAGCGTGTTGCGTCAGGCCAGCAGCGCCTGGGTTTCGGGATGCCGGCGCATGTAGACACGCGCATACGAGCACAGCGGGCTTACCTTGAGGCCGTGCGCCTGGGCGTGGTCCAGAACGGCCTGCACGAGTTGGCCGGCGATGCCCTGGCCTTCGAGCTGGGGCGCCACCTCGGTGTGGGTGATGGCCATCACGCCATTCGAGAGCCGGTAGTCGGCAACACAAACCTGGCCGTCGACCATGGCCTGAAAACGGCCGCGGTCGGGCAGGTGCTGAATGTCCAGATGCATGGCGGCAGCGCGTGGCGACGCGAAGTTGGCGATGCCTGGAATTGTGGGCCAGCCTCGCCGCTGCTGCTGGCGTAGGGCTGTGTGGGCGCCCGGCAGGATTCAGGTCGGATTCAAACGGATCGGCGTGATCTCGACCGAGCGCTGCCCGTCACCGACCCAGGTCGTGCCGTCCTGTACCGTCACCTGCAGTTGCATGCTGCGTTGCGCCAGTTCGGCGAGCGCCTGGCTTTGTGCCGCTTCGATCTGCCAGACGGCGATGTTGCGGGCGCGGGTGATCTTGGTCGCGATGCCGGCCCACCAGATCGGCGTGCTGTGGCTGAAGCTCATCACCGTCACCTGGTCGGCGCGGCCGGCGGCTTTCATCAGGCGCTTGTCGTCGGGCTGGCCCACTTCGACCCAATGCTTGATCTGACCTGTCAAGTCCTTGTGCCAGAGATCGGGCTCGTCGGTGTCCCACAATCCCTTGGCGAAATCGAGCGTGCCTTGCAGGTCGTCGGCCGGCAGGTAGAGCGCCAGCGCCAGGAGCCGGATCATCATGCGCTCGTCGGTCTCCGAAGGGTGGCGCGCGAGGGTCAGGCCGCGGTCGACGTAGACATTGCGGTCCATGTCGGCGATCTGCAGATGGGCTTTGAAGATGGTGGCTTTGAGTGCCATGGGCGGCCCGGCGGGCTGGGTGGGCGAAGGTGCGGGATTAGAACAGAGCCGCCCGCCTCAGGTGAATCGGCCGCCGCGAGACAATGCGTGCCGATCGACCGATCCGAATACAGACCGAAAGCAGCACCATGAGCATGAAAAAGTCAGACCTCGACAAGAACCTCGGCCTGAAGATCGGCGGCAAGATGAAGGCGGCCGGCATACCCGACCGTTTCGCCCAGGGCGCCGCAGGTGCGCTCGACAAGCGCGAGCAACGCCGACTCGATTCGGCGGCCGGGCTGGTGCCGTTTGCCTGCAAGCTGCCCGGCGATCTGGTCAAGACGCTGCACGAGCGCGCGGCCGGCTTCGAGGGCGGGATGAACGCGCTGGTGGCAGACTTGCTCGCGCGCGGCTTGGCTTGACGGGATCATCCAAGCCGATCCGGCCCGAACCGGCGCGGCTCCAACTGCTTCAGGCGAAAACCGTCACCACCTGATAGGCCAGCGCGGCCAGGCTGCCATCCGGCGCCCACAGCCGCCCGGCCTGATTGACATAACCGCCGCCGACCACCAGCGCCTCGGTGTCGGCGCGCCACCAGCCTTGCGGGTCCTGCGCGCCGACTGGGCGCAACTCCAGCGCCCATGACACAGAGCTCGACGGCGCCAGCTTGCTCAGGCTGCCGACCGACGGCGTCGGCGACATGTCGGCCAGTAGCACCGTCAGCACCTCGCCGCTGATCGGCGCCGGGTCGATCGGGCGCAGGTGAAGGCTGATGGAAGAGCCCTTGCCCCCGCTGAAAGGCAGCGGGCCATCGGCCCAGCGGCGGTCGAAGTGCCGCAGGAATGCCGGCATCACGCCTTCGAGGAACGGCATCTGCGCGATGCTCTCGGCCTCGCGGGCCGCAGCCGGGCGCGTCGGGTGGATCTCTGGCAGCCGCGAATCGCGGTCGGCGGCGTAGACGCCCAGCATCACCGCAGCCGTTTGCCCGGCCTGCATCACATCGGCCTGGACCTGCCGCACGCTTTTGCCTTCGCGCAATACCTTGACGACGACGCTCACCGCGCCGACACCGACCGGCGCGACGAAGCTCGTTTGCAGCGCGCGCAAGGTGACTTCTGCCGGCCAGGCCGCACCGGCCACGTCACGCATGGCCTGCGCGGCCATCGCCGATATCAGCCCGCCGAACGAGGTGCGGCCCTGCAGCCAGTCATCCGGCACGTGGAAGTCGACGCGGCTTCCGTCGCGTCTGCGGTCCGCAAGAATCGCGGAAAAAGGCGTGAGGGTGGACATGGGAAGTGACAAGGCGAAGGCGCTGGCAGATGACGAGGCGTGAAGCTTATCTGCCAGCGCCGGGCGATGCTGTCGCCTGCGCTGCACCGCGGAGCGCGGTGCGAAGGAGCCGCGTTGCACGGCTCCTTTAGATCGACTGGATCAGCGTGCGTTGCGGCGACGGGCCGAGAAGCCGATCATGCCCATGCCACCGAGCATCAGCGCCCAGGTCGAGGGTTCCGGTACGGCGGCCGTCAGCGAAACGGCGTCGAGCGAGCCGCCGAGCGTGTCGTTGGTGCCGAGTGCGGCGAAGGTCAGCGTGTCGTGGCCGGTGCCGGTCACGGTGTAGCTGTAGACGTTCCACACATTGCCCGATTGGCCATTGCCTTCGGCCGACACGGTTACGACCGAGCTGCCGTTCCACAGCGCCTGAACGGTATTGCTGTCGTACGCAACGCCTTGGCGCGCCGAGTAGGCAAACGACAGCGTGTAGAGCGCGCCGGCGGTCGTGGTGATCGATTGCGACATCGAGCTGTTGCTGTACGAATCGAGTTCGACGTAGTTGCCACCGTCATACGAGCCGCCTTCGACGCTGTTGCGCACTTCGATGCCCGAACCGCTGGCGGTCGTCCAACCCGGCAGGCTTTGGTACACGCCCCAGCTGCCGGGGTTCTGCACTTGGTCGTCGAAGCTGCCATTGACGAGGGCGGCGTTGGCGCCACCGAAAGAAGCGGCGAGGACGGCGGCAAGGATGATGTTTTTCATGGTTCGGGTTCGTGAGTAGAAAAATCGCAAAAGGCGTTGACAGGAACTGGCTCGTATTGCTTTGCGCACGGCTCGTGAGCGGGCGAAACGAAGTGTTTCATCGTGCGTTGCAACAGCCGTCCCTCGACCACGGGGGTGCGCCACGCCCGGGCCGTGAGGCAATTCACGCCTAACAAAAGAAGGCAGCCGCTTCGCGAAATTCGTCACGGCGCGCCTGCAAACGCTTGCCACATGCCCTGACGCCAGCCTGGGTCGTCCAAGCCGCGTACAGTCTCCAGACCATCAAAGCGCTTGCAGCGCCCGGAGATCTGGCATGGCCCCATCGCAGTTCGATCTGTTCGTCATCGGCGCCGGTAGCGGCGGGGTTCGCGCGAGCCGCATGGCCGCGCAACGCGGCGCGCGCGTGGCCGTGGCTGACGACGCACCGCTGGGCGGCACCTGCGTCAACCTCGGCTGTATTCCGAAGAAGCTCTACAGCTTTGCGGCGCACTACGCCGAGGCCTTCGAGGAGGCGCACGGCTACGGCTTCGATGTGTCGAACACCGGGCTCGACTGGCCGCGGCTCAAGGCCAATCGCGCCGCTGAAATCACCCGCTTGAACGCGATCTACGGCGGTCTGCTCGGCAATGCCGGCGTGACGCTGTTCCCCGGCCGCGCGCGCGTGGTGGGTGCGAACGAAGTCGAGGTAACCGTCGACGGCCAGGTGCAGGTTCATCACGCCAGGACCATCCTCGTCGCGACCGGCGGGCGGCCCACGCTGCCGGCGATTCCCGGCCACGAACTCGCGATCAGCTCGGACCAGATCTTCGATCTGCCCGAATTTCCGCGCCGGCTCGTCGTGGTGGGCGGCGGCTACATCGCCTGCGAATTCGCCTCGATCTTCGAAGGGCTGGGCGCGCAGGTGACGCAGCTCTACCGCGGCGAACAGGTGCTGCGCGGCTTCGACAACGATGTGCGGCATTTCGTGGCCAACGAGATGCGCAAGAAGGGCGTCGATCTGCGCACCGGCAGTGATGTGGAAAGCCTCTCGCGCGCGCCCGGCACGGCCACCGAGACCAGCCCCGGCGCCATCCTCGTCACCTTGCGCGACGGCAGCCAACTGCAGGCCGACACGGTGCTCTATGCGACCGGCCGCCACCCCAACACCGCCGGCCTGGGCCTGACGGAAGCCGGCGTCGCGCTCTCGGCCAAGGGTGCGGTTGTCGTCGACGCGCACTACGCGAGCAACGTGCCGTCCATCCTCGCCATCGGCGACGTGACCGACCGCATCCAGCTCACGCCGGTGGCGCTTGCCGAGGCGATGGCGGTGGTCGATAGCCTCTTTGGCGATGGCCGCCGTTCGGTCGACTACGAACTGATCCCGACGGCGGTGTTCACGCACCCCAGCATCGGCACCGTCGGCCTCTCGGAAGAAAAAGCGGGCGAACAATACGGTGAGGTGCGCATCTTCCGCAGCGACTTCCGCGCGCTCAAGCACACGCTCTCCGGCAGCACAGAACGCACGCTGATGAAGATGGTGGTCGATGCCGCGAGCGACCGCGTCGTGGGCCTGCACATGGTGGGCGCGGACGCCGGCGAGATCATCCAGGGCTTTGCGGTGGCGATGCGCGCCGGTGCGACCAAGGCGGTCTTCGATTCGACCATCGGCATCCACCCGACCATGGCCGAGGAGTTCGTCACCATGCGCGAGCCGGTCGTCTCCTGAGTGGCATGATCGTGCCCGTTTTCATTCGACTTCACGCCATGCCAGCCTCGACCCTCGCAGCTTCGACATTCCTCCGCACGATCTTCACCTGCGTTCTGCTCGCCGCCACGGCTGCCCATGCCGCCGATAAACCTGCTACCAAGGGCAAGGGCAGCGGCCCCTTGCTGACACGGGCCGAGTTGCGCGAATGCATGGCCCGGCCCGCACGCATCGCGGCCGAATCGGAAGAGGTTCGCAAGCTGCAAGCGGCCAACGAGGCCGACAAGGTGCAGATCGTTCAGCAGGGCGATGCGCTCCAGGAGCAGCTCGCCACGCTGGACCGCACCAGCGCCGATGCTGTGGCCGCATACAACGAAAAAGCCCAAGCGCGTGATGCCCGCGTCGATGCCTACAACGCAGCGAATGCGGCGGTCAACACACGTGTGGAAGCGCTGCAGGCCAAGCGCAGCGCGTATCTCACCGATTGCGAGAACCGGCGCTACGACGAAAAAGACGAGATCGCGATCAAGAGCGGCAAGTAGGCGCGAACAGCGGCACACCGTGGCACACGATCCCGGCATCGTCCTCAGCGGCCCGAGAGTCCGCCTGCGGCCATGGGGTGACGACGATCTGGCGCCGTTCGCCGCGCTGAATGCCGATCAGGAGGCGATGCGGTTTTTCGTCTCGCCCCTGAACCGCGACGAAAGCGATTTACTCGCCGCGCGCATCCGTTCTAACTTTTCCGAACGCGGCTTCGGTTTGTGGGCGCTCGATGTGCCGACGATCGATGTGCGGGCGATCGAGGTACACGACGGCGAACCTGCCGACTTCGAATTCGCCGGCTTCGTCGGCCTGGCCTTTGTCGGCTTCGAAGCACCGTTCAACGACCCGCAAGCCCCCGTGCTCGAAATCGGCTGGCGACTGAAGCGCGAGGCCTGGGGCCACGGCTACGCAACCGAAGGCGCGCAACTGGTCCTCGACCATGCGTTTGGCGTGCTGAAGCGCGATGAGGTCGTCTCGTTCACAGCCCTGAGCAACACCCCCTCGACGCGCGTGATGGAGCGCATCGGCCTGCAGCGCGCCATCGAGTTCGACCATCCCCGACTGCCCGGAGCCCACCCGCTGCGTCGCCATGTGCTCTACCGCACCAGCTCCGAGCGCTGGAAGGCCCTGCGCAGCCCCGCCAACGCGCCGCAGGGACAAGGCCGAGGGGCAGGCGAAGACCAAAAGGTCGGCGTCCTAAAATCGGCGTCTGCTCCCACCACGAGACGCCCATGACACTTGCCACAAGCAACCCACTCCTCCAGCCCTGGGCCACGCCCTACGGTCTGCCGCCATTTGCCGACGCCCGCGCCGAGCATTTCGAGCCGGCGTTCGACGAGGCGCTGAAGGCGCACCGGGCCGAGGTCGATGCCATCGGCGCGCTGGCCGAGCCGCCGACCTTCGAGAACACCGTGGCCGCCTTCGACCGCTCGGGCCGCCTGCTCGACCGCATCGGCGGCATGTTCCACAACCTCACGTCGAGCGAAACCTCGCCCGCGCTGCAAGCGGTGCAGACGCGCATGGCGCCGCTGCTGGCCGCGCACGACAGTTGGGTCTCGATGCACAAGCCGCTGTTCGCGCGCCTGGCCGCGCTGCATGCCGAGCGCGGGGCGCTGGGCCTCACGGCCGAGCAGCGCCGCCTGCTGGAACGCTTTCATGCGGACTTCGTGCGCGCAGGCGCCAGGTTCGGCCCGGCGGAGCAGACCCGCTATGCGCAGATCATGCAGCGCCTGGCCGAGCTGACCACGCGCTTCGGCCAGAACGTGCTCGCCGATGAAACCGCCTACCGCCTCGTGCTGCGCGGTGATGCCGATGCGGCGGGACTGCCGGCCTTCGTGCGCGCCGCGGCCAAGCAGGCGGCTGTCGAGCGCGGAATCGACGATGCGATGGTCATCACGCTTTCGCGCTCGCACATCGTGCCCTTCCTGACCTTCTCCGAGCGGCGCGACCTGCGCGAGCAGGCGTACAAGGCCTGGACGACGCGCGGCGAGCACGCCGGCGAGACCGACAACCGCCCCATCGCGGCCGAGATCCTGGCGCTGCGCAACGAGCAGGCGCGCCTGCACGGCCACGCGAGCTTTGCCGACCACGCGCTGACCGACACCATGGCCGGCAAGCAGTCGGCCGTCACCGAGCTGCTCTCGCAGGTGTGGGCACCCGCCAAGGCGCGGCTGGCCGAAGAGCGCGAGGCGCTGGCCGCGCTGGCGCTCTCGCGCGGCGAGGCGGCGCAGCTCGAGGCCTGGGACTGGCGCTACTACGCCGAGAAGGTGCGCCAGGTGCGCTACGACCTGGACGAAGCGCAGGTCAAGCCCTACTTCCCGCTCGCACGCATGGTCGAGGCAGTGTTCGATTGCGCACAGCGCCTCTTCGGCCTGAGCTTCACGCACCAGCCGCAGGTTCAGGCCTATCACCCGGATGTGAAGGTCTACGAGGTGCGCGACGCCGGCCACGCGTTGGTCGGCGTGTTTCTGCACGACAACTTCGCGCGTGCCACCAAGCGCAGTGGTGCGTGGATGAGCTCGTTCCGCAGCCAGTCACGCAACACCGGCGCAAACGGGGAGGCGGTGCTGCCGGTGATCGTCAACAACAACAACTTCGCCAAGGGCGCGCCCGGCGAGCCCACGCTGCTGAGCTTCGACGATGCGAACACGCTGTTCCACGAGTTCGGCCACGGCCTGCACGGGTTGCTCTCGAACGTGACCTACGAGCGCCTCTCGGGCACCAACGTGCTGCGCGATTTTGTGGAGCTACCCTCGCAGATATTCGAGCACTGGCTGGCCGAGCCGGAAGTGCTCAAGCGCCACGCACGCCACCACCTGTCCGACGCGCCGATCCCCGATGCGCTGATCGAAAAGCTGCAAGCCGCGCAGCGCTTCAACCAGGGCTACGAGACGGTGCGCTACACCGCCTCGGCATTGGTCGACATGGCCGCGCATGCGCAGACCACGCCGCCAGCCGACATCGTCGCCTTCGAACGCGAAGAACTCGCGCGCATAGGCATGCCCGACGGCGTGGGCATCAACCACCGGCTCACGCACTTCCAGCACCTGTTCTCCGGCTCGAGTTATGCGGCGGGTTACTACGTCTATCTCTGGGCCGAGGTGCTGGATGCCGATGGCTACGACGCCTTCGTCGAAGCTGGCGACCCGTTCGACCCTGCCGTGGCGCAGCGCTTGCGCCAGTTCATCTATTCGTCCGGCAACTCGTTGGAGCCTTCCGAGGCCTACCGCGCGTTCCGCGGGCGCGGGCCGACGGTCGTGCCGATGCTCAAGCAGCGCGGGCTGGTCGAAGACGCGGCTTGATGGATCTCCCGCTGCGTTCTAACGCAGCGGGAACATCCGTTCCAGTGCGGCCAGGAAGGTCTTGAAGACGATGGGCTTGGTCCAGTAGTCGTCGAAGCCGGCCGCCAGGCCGCGCTCGATGTCTTCGGGCATCGCATTGGCCGAAAGCGCCACGCAGACCGTGTTGGCCGTTTCGGGCTGGGCGCGCAGCCGGCGCAGCACCTCGAAGCCGTCGAAATCGGGCAATTGCATGTCGACCAGGATCAGATCGGGCCGAAGTGTGCGTGCGCGGGCTACTCCCGCTTGGCCGGTGCCTTCGGATTCGAGCCGCAGGCCGACCACGCTTTTGATGAGTTCTTCGACCAGCAACACGTTGACCTTGTTGTCTTCGATGTAGAGCAACTGGCCACTGCGCTCGCGCCGAGGCGCGGCTTGCGGGGTGGAGGTGGGCTGCGTGGTGTCTGCGGGCTCGCCCAAGGTGCTGGTGCCCGCGTCCACGTCTTCGCTCGGGTGTTCGCCGGCCTCGCCGCCCGCGGCGGCCCGAGGCAAGCTCACGTCGAACACCGTCCCCTCGCCCGGCACGCTGGCCGCCTCTATCGTGCCGCCCATGCCCTGCACCAGCGCCTTGACGATGGTGAGGCCGATGCCGGTGCCGGCGATGCCTTCGCTTTCGATGCCCAGGCGGTTGAAGGGCTCGAAGAGGTGCGCCAGTTGCTCGGGCGTGAGGCCGCGGCCGGTGTCGCGCACGCGCAGCCGGGCGCGCTCGCCTTCGGTGAAAAATTCCACCTGCACGATGCCGTTCGGCCGGTTGTACTTGATCGCGTTGGTCAGCAGGTTGACGAGCACCTGCCGCGCGCGCGTCATGTCGGCGAGCGCGAGGCTGGGCGCGGTGTCGCGTGGCGGCAGGATCGTCACCAGCACGCCGTGCTGCGCCGCCAGCGCCTCCACCATCGGCAGCGTCTGCTCGGCCAGCAGGGCGAGGTCGATGGCCCTCAGATCCAACGGCAACTGGCCCGTTTCCAGGCTGGAGAGATCGAGCACGTCGTCGATCAGCGCCAGCAGGTGCTCGCCGGCCAGACGGATGCGCGCGAGCTTGTCGTCGCTGCGGAGTTCGTCTCTCGTGCCGGCGGCCTCGAGCTGCAACAGTTGCGTGAAGCCCAGCACCGCGTTGAGCGGCGTGCGCAGCTCATGGCTCATGCGCGAGAGGAACTGCGATTTGGCCTGGCTCTCGCGCTCGGCCAGCGCCTTCTGCTGCTGCGCCAGCTCGGCGTTCTTGCGCTCGGTCACATCCCAGTTGACGCCCACGCGGCGCACCACATCGCCATCGTCGTTGCGCAGCGTGGCCGAGCGCGAGGCGAGCCAGCGGTAGCTGCCGTCGGGCATGAGAACGCGGAAGTCGTACGAGAGCGTGAGGTCGGTGCGGCCTTCGTCGGGGCGGGTGTCGAGCAGGCGGTGGCGGTCGTCGGGGTGTGTCATCGCCAGACGCTCTTCGCGGTTCGGCGGGATCGCGCGCGGCTCCATGCCGCGCAGGCGGAACATCTGCTCGTCCCAGCGTTCGAAGACGGCCGGTGACTCGCCGGTGGGGCCTGCGCCGGGATTCGCACTTTGCACGTCATATTCCCAGGTGCCAATGCCGGCATGCCGCGCGATCAGCGCCGAGCGCTCGCTCACGTCACGCAGCGCCATTTGCGCTTCCTGCCGCTCGGTCACGTCGAGCGCCACACCGACGATGGCCACCGCCTCGCCGTTCGGGCCGTGCTCCACGACCCGGCGCGTCAGGATGCGCCGCCAGCTGCCGTCGGCACGGCGGTATCGCGCTTCGATGTCGGTCGGCTGCTCGGTGACCAGCGCCTGCTGTGCCGCGGCGCGCACGCGCGGCAGGTCGTCCGGGTGGATGTAGGCGAGCGTTTCTTCGAGTGAAATGCCGTCGGGGCTGCTGGCCATGCCCACCATGGCGTAACCGCGGTCGTTGAAATAGAGCCGGTCGGTTGCGAGGTTCTGGCGCCAGAGCGCGATGTTGCCCAGCTCCACGGCCAGGCGCAGCGTGGCGTTGGTCGCGTCTATCGAGAGCGCGAGTTCGTCGGCCTCGGGTGCGTGGCGGGTCGAAGGGTCTTCGGGGCTGTCGCTCATTCGGAAGGCAAGGGGCGCGGCGCGGTGTGCGCCGTCTGTGGAGGCGCAGAAAGTCTAGTCCGCGCCGCCCCTGTTCGAAAGGCAGTTCAGCCCATCATTTTCGAATCGACACCCATCGAGGCCGTTTGCACTTCAGGCCTTGGCCACTTCCAGCACCAGCTTGCCGAAGTTCTCGCCGTTGAAGAGCTTTTGCAGCGTTTCGGGGAAGGTCTGCAGGCCGACGACCACGTCTTCCTTGCTCTTCATGCGGCCATCCTTCAGGTAGCCAGCCATCTCCTGGATGGCGATGGGGAAGCGCTCGGTGTAGTCGAACACCACGATGCCTTCCATGCGCGCACGGTTGACCAGCAGCGACATGTAGTTGGCCGGACCCTTCACCGCCGTCATGTTGTTGTACTGGCTGATCGCGCCGCAGATGACGATGCGCGCCTTGCGGTTGATGCGCGCCAGCACCGCATCGAGCATTTCGCCGCCGACGTTGTCGAAGTAGATGTCCACACCTTCGGGCACCAGGCGCTTCAAGCCATCGCGCACCGCATCCCAGCGCTTGGCACCCTCGGGCGCGGGGGCCTTGTAGTCGATGCAGGCGTCGAAGCCCAGTTCCTTGACGACCCATTCGCACTTGGCCGCGCCGCCGGCGATGCCGACCACGCGGCAGCCCTTGATCTTGGCCATCTGCCCGACGGTCTGGCCCACGGCACCGGCCGCGCCCGAGACCACCACGGTTTCGCCGGCTTTGGGCTGGCCCACATCCATCAGGCCGAAGTAGCCGGTCATGCCGGGCATGCCGAGCACGTTGAGCCACTGCGTGGGCGTGCCCATGGTCAGGTCGATCCTGGCCAGGCCGGTGCGCTTGATCTCGGCCTCGCGGACCAGGCTGTATTCCTGCACGCCGGGCGTGCCGCTCACCGTGTCACCGACCGCAAATGCCGGGTTTTTCGATGCGATCACTACGCCGATGCCGCCTGCGCGCATGACCTCGCCCAGGCCGACTGGCGCGATGTAGCTCTTGCCTTCGTTCATCCAGCCGCGCATGGCGGGGTCGAGCGAGAGCGCCAGCGTCTTGACCAGCACCCCACCGGCTTCGGGCTCGGTGACCGGCTCGGCGGTGAATTCCCAGTTCTCGCGCGTTGCCATGCCCACGGGGCGCGAGGCAAGGCGGATCTGGTGGTTGGTGAGCGAGGCGAGGGCAGTGGTCATCGGGTGTCTCCGGTGTTGTTGGACGCGCAGCATCTTAGGCCGCGGGGCCAGCCGCACCAGTCTCTTGGGTGACGCCCGCGGCAAGCGAATGAATTCACCTAAGGACAGATGAAAAAAGTGCAGACGAAAAAAAACCGCAGCAAACGCTGCGGTTTCATTCGGAAGCGGCCGAAGCCGCCTCGGCTTACAGCACCTTGATGTTGGCTGCTTGCAGGCCCTTTTGGCCTTGCTTGACTTCGAATTCGACGCGCTGGTTTTCCAGCAGGGTCTTGAAGCCAGAGCCCGTGATGTCACGGAAGTGGGCGAACAGGTCGGCGCCGCCCGCGTCTTGAGCGATGAAGCCGAAGCCCTTGCTCTCGTTGAACCACTTCACGGTACCGGTTTGGGTCGTCATGGGAAAAAATCCTATCTACAAATTAATGCGCCGCACATGCAGGCGCATGCAGCAACACTCAAGAAACGATCAGGGGGATTTCTAACAATGCCCGCCGCGAGAACCGCAACAGGTAGGGGGAAGAATCTCGAACAACCACTGTCTTGCGTATAACTGTGCAGCGAATGTACACCATTTGGGGGCATGGCGCTTCGAGGTGCACGCCGACGTGGTATTTGCGCCCGGGCAGACGGCGCGGCTTCGAATCAGAATCGGCCGAAACGCATCGCACTCAGGAGCACCCATGACATCACCCGCAC
>JAMFRW010000432.1 GCA_026224975.1 Rhodoferax sp.
GCTATTGGTGACGGAGACGACGGCGCGGCCGTTGCGCACCCGCGTTCGCACCCGGATCACGCAGCCCTCGTCTGCCGGCTACAACCCGTGGCGCACCGCGTTCTCGACCAGCGGCTGCAGCAGCAGCGGCGGCACGCGGGCGTTGCCGGCGGCGGGGTCCAGTTCCCAGGTGACCGTGAGGCGCTGGCCGAAGCGGATCTGTTCGATCGCGAGATAGCGTTGCGCGAGCGCGACCTCTTCGGCGAGCGTCACCGATTCGCTGCTGTCGCTGATGGCCACGCGAAAGAGCTCGGCCAGGTCTTCGAGCACGGCTTCTGCGCGGGCCGGATCGAGCCGCACCAGCACCAGCGCGGTGTTGAGTGTGTTGAAGAGAAAGTGCGGGCGGATGCGCGACTGCAGCTCGGCCAGCCGCGCGGTCGTGTCGGCCGGCAGCGTGGCCTGCGAGCGCAGGCGCAGCCACTGGAACATGACCGCCGCCAGCCCCGCGCCCGCCAGCACCGGCGCCAGGGCCGGGGTGCCTCCCGTGGGCTCGCCGCTCAGCACCCAGCCGGGTGCCGCGCCCAACCCGCCGCACAAGGCACCCAGCAGAACAGCCGCGGCCCATTGCCCGGCCGTGGGCAGGCCGCCGAGCGGCCGCTTGAGCGCACACGCGGCCAGGAGCCACATCAGCACGCCCGGCAGCGCCATGCCGGCGCCGAGCGCGGCCTGCGTGAGCCAGACGGTGAGCGAAGGCGCGGTGAACAGCACACCGATCGCCACGACAGCGTGCACGAAGAGGATGGCGCGCAAGGCCACGCCGGCATGGCACACATCGAAGACCGACGCCGGCTCGTCACCCCGGCCGGCAGGGGCGGGCGATGCGAGCGAGTCGAAGACGGTGGGACCGAAGCCTGTGGTGCCTGAACCTGTGGGACCGAAGCCTGTGGCGCGCACATCCACACCGCGCGCAGAGGCGGCGGCCATTGCAGAAACGTCGGGTGGCGGGCGGGGCATCGCGCGTGATTCGAAACCGGTGAGATGAACAAGGGTCTTCGGGGCCTGCGTCGATAGAATCGATCGCTCCGGCCCCGGGTGCTGCTGCGCATTGTCGCCAACGGCGCGGCGCCCGCACAGCGCCCTGTCGTCGCCCCTTGCCGCCGCCCTCCTGCCGCCGCCCTTCTGCTGCTTCTTTTGGCCTTGCCTCGCACCCCACATGTCCGCCAACCAACTCGACAAAAAATCCCAAGCCTGGTCCGCGCTGTTTTCGGAGCCGATGAGCGATCTGGTCAAGCGCTACACCGCAAGCGTGGGCTTCGATCAGCGGCTCTGGCAGGCCGACATCACCGGCAGCCTGGCGCATGCCGAAATGCTCGCGGCGCAAGGAATCATCGGCGCCGATGACCACGCCGCCATCCAGCGCGGCATGGCGCAGATCACGCAGGAGATCGAGTCCGGCGGCTTCGAATGGAAGCTCGATCTGGAAGACGTGCACCTCAACATCGAAGCCCGCCTCACGCAGATCGTCGGCGACGCTGGCAAGCGCCTGCACACCGGCCGCTCGCGCAACGACCAGGTGGCGACCGATGTGCGCCTCTGGCTGCGCGACGAGATCACCGCGATCGGCGGGCTGCTGACCGAGTTGCAGCGCGCGCTGGTCGAGGTGGCCGACAAAAACGCCGAGGTCATCCTGCCCGGTTTCACGCACCTGCAGGTGGCTCAGCCGGTGAGCTTCGGCCACCACCTGCTGGCCTATGTCGAGATGTTCTCGCGCGATGCCGAGCGCATGGGCGATGTGTTTCGCCGTACCAATCGCCTGCCGTTGGGCGCAGCCGCGCTGGCTGGCACCAGCTACCCGCTGGACCGCGAGCGGGTGGCCAAGACGCTGGGCATGGTCGATGCCGATGGCAACCCGGCCGTGTGCCAGAACAGCCTGGATGCGGTGAGCGACCGTGACTTCGCGATCGAGTTCACCGCCGCCGCTGCGCTCTGCATGATCCACTTCTCGCGCATGAGCGAGGAGCTGGTGCTGTGGATGAGCCAGAACTTCGGCTTCATCGACCTGGCCGACCGCTTTTGCACCGGCTCGTCGATCATGCCGCAGAAGAAGAACCCGGACGTGCCCGAACTCGCCCGCGGCAAGACCGGCCGCGTGGTCGGCCATTTGATGGGCCTCATCACGCTGATGAAGGGCCAGCCGCTCGCCTACAACAAGGACAACCAGGAAGACAAGGAGCCGCTGTTCGACACCGTCGACACGCTGAAAGACACGCTGCGCATCTTCTGCGAACTGGTGGCCGGCATCACCGTCAAGCCCGAGGCGATGGAGCGTGCCGCGCTGCGTGGTTATGCCACCGCGACCGACTTGGCCGATTACCTCGTCAAGAAAGGCCTGCCCTTCCGCGACGCGCACGAGGTGGTGGCGCATGCGGTGAAGATGGCGATCGGCGAGGGGCTGGACCTGAGCGCGCTACCGCTCGAAACCCTGCGCGGCTTCAACTCGGCGATCGATGCCGATGTGTTCGAGGTGCTGAGCCTTCGCGGCTCACTGAACGCACGCAACGTGCTCGGCGGCACCGCGCCGGCGCAAGTGCGCGCGCAGGTGGCGCGGCATCGAGCGCGGTTGGGGCAGTGAGCATAGTCCGACTGGCAGGACACAAACCGTTCGGGCTGAGCCGCTTCCCGTTCGGGCTGAGCCACCTTCCGTTCGGGCTGAGCCTGTCGAAGCCTGTAGTGGTACTCGCGGCAGGCACTTCGACAGGCTCAGTGCGAACGGGAATACAGGCTCGGTGCGAGCGGTATTGCAAGCTCGGTGCGAACGGTGGTGACAACCCCCAACTGACATGAAGCGCTTCCTCGCCGTCACGGCCCTCGCCCTCCTGGCCCTGCTGCTCACCGCCCTTGCCCTGCTCACACTCAGCCTGCAGCGCACGCCGCTGATCGCGCACGAAGCGCAGATCGGCATCGAGCAGATCGCGCGCGCCAAGCAGATCATCGACGCGCACAACCCCGACAAGACGCCCATCGTCGGCCTGCGCACGCTGGTGCTGTCGCAGGCCGACCTCGACCTGCTGGCCAACTACGCGGCGCATCAGATGCTGCAGGGCTCTGCGCAAGTGGTGCTCGTGCCCGGCCGCGCGATCCTGCGTGCGAGCGTGCCGGTGCGTGGGCGTGGCTTCGGCGATTGGCTCAACGTGCAAGCCTGGCTGCATCAAACCGCCGGGCTGCCGGTGTTCGAGCAGCTGCACATCGGCAGCGTGCCGGTGCCGGCTTTCGTGGCCGACTTCGCGATTCGGCGCCTGCTGATCCACCTCCAGGCCGACGACGAAGCCGCTTTGGCCGGCGAGATGATCCGCAGCGTTCGCTTCGAGGCCACGACCGTGCAGGTGGTCTACCACTGGCGCCTGCAGGCCGCCAAGGACATGATCTCGGCGCTGATGCCCAAGGGCGACCACACGCGGCTCAAGGCCTACTCGGACCGCATGGCCGCGCTGGCCGCCTCGCTCGATCCCACGCAGCCGGTCTCGCTCGCCAAACTCCTGCCGCCGATGTTCACGCTGGCGCAGCAGCGCTCGGTGGGCGGCGATGCCGCGGCCGAGAACCGCACCGCCATCCTGGTGCTCGCGTTCTTCGCCAACCACCTGGGCCTCTACCGCATCGCGCCCGAAGCCGACGAATGGCAATCACCGCCGCCGCGCACCGTGCTGCTGGCTGGCCGTGCAGACACACCGCTGCACTTTCTGGTCTCGGCCGTGATCACCTCGCAAGCCGGCTCGCCGCTCTCGAACGCGATCGGGCTCTTCAAGGAAGTCGACGACTCGCGCGGCGGCAGCGGCTTCAGCTTCAACGACCTCGCTGCCGACCGCGCCGGCACGCGCTTCGGCGAACTGGCCATCACCTCGCCCGCCAAGCTGCAGCGCCTGATCGCCGCCGGCGTGGCCGAAGCCGACTTCATGCCCCACGCCGCCGACCTGCCCGAGAACATGCCAGAGGCGGAATTCAAGGCGCGCTTCGGCGGCATCGGCGCACCAGCCTATAACCGCGTGCTCGCCGACATCGAAACGCGTGTGGCCTCTGTCATGCTCTACCGCTGACCGCGCCGCCTGGCGACCCACTCCCTCACCTCGAAGTACCCCATGTTCGATGCATCGTTCTTCACCGATCCGTACCCGCTGTACAAACGCCTGCGGTCGGGCGGCGCCATCCACTTTGCGCCGGGCACGGGCAAGTCGGGCGGCTGGATCGTGCCGGGCTACGACGATGCAGCGAATGTGCTCGCCGACCTCTCCTTGTCATCCGCCCGCAGCGGCGTCTCGTTCGCGCCCTACCTGCCGGAAGAGCGCTCGCAGTTGCAGCGCATCCAGGAGATCTTCGCCGAGTCGATGATGTTCCTCGACCCGCCAGCCCACACCATGTGGCGGCGCATCATGCTCAAGGCCTTCACCCGCGCGCGCATGGAAGAGCTGAAGCCGATCACCACCACGCTCGCGCAGCAACTGCTCGATGCAGCGGAAGACCAGGAGCAGTTCGACTTCGTCGCCGACTACGCCAACCTGCTGCCGATCCATGTGATCGCCCACCTGCTCGGCGCCGATGTCGACGACCACCAGCAATTCACCGTGTGGGCGCGCGACATCAGCGCCTTCGTCTCGACCGTCGGCCCCTCTCTCGAATCCGCCAAGCGCGCACAGGACGCCACGCTCGCGCTCTACGGGCACCTGCAGCAGGCCATCGCGCGGCGCCTGAAAACGCCACAGGAAGACGCCATCTCCGAGATGATCCGCGAGACGCACGAGCTGGGGTTGGATGCGGCCGCGCTGGACCACGCGTTGAATGTTTCACTCCCCGCGCACTGCGTCGGCCTGCTGGTGGCGGGGCACGAGACGTCGAGCAACCTGATCGGCAATGCGATGAACGTCGCCTTTCGCCGGCCGGAGCTGCTCGCCGAATTGGTCAAGAACCCGGCGCTATGTCACACGGCCGCCGACGAGTTCGCGCGCTTCGATTCATCGGTGCAGATCCTCGTGCGCCTCACCAAGGCGCCTGGCACGCTGCTCGGAAAAGCCGTGCAACCCGGCCAGGTGGTAATGGCTCTCGTCGGTTCGGCGAACCGCGACGAGCGCAAGTTCGAGCGGCCCGAGGTGTTCGACATGCACCGCACCGAACGCTCGCTCACCTTCGGCAGCGGCCGGCACTACTGCCCCGGCACGCAGATGGGCTTGATGGAACTCGCCATCGCGCTGGAGCAGGTGCTGCGGCGCTTTCCGAAGCTCGCGCTCGTCGGCACGCCCGACGAGCTGGTGTGGCGGCCTTCGGTCAACTTCCGCGGCATCACGGCGATGCCAGTCACCACGAACTGAGCGGTTTTACCAGGCCGCCGGCAACTTGCGGTGGATCACGTAGCGCCCGTCGCGCAGCGAGACATAACCGCCCGCCGTCAGCTCCTTCATCACCCGGTTGACCATCTCGCGCGACGAGCCCACGCGGCTTGCAATCTCCTGCTGCGTGAGCTTGTGGCGCAGCACGCGCTCCTCGCCGACCGGGTCCGACAGCTCGTTGAGCACCCGCACCATGCGGCCGTAGACATCCTGCAGCGCCAGGCTGCGCACCTGCTCGGTGAGGCGCCGCACCATGCGGATGAGCTTGTGCGAGAGGTGCACCGCAAAGTCCGGGTTGTCGGCCAGAAACTGCCGCAGTTCGGGGCCCTGCACCACGATGCAGGCGCTCGGCTCCAGTGCCTTGACCGAGACCGAGCGCTTGGCGCCATCGAGCGAAAGTTCGCCGATGTATTCGCCCGGCCCGTGCTCGGCCAGGATCACCTCGCGCCCGTCTTCCGAGCTGGCATAGGCCTGCAGCCGGCCGCTCAGCACGATGTAGAGCGAATCAGCAGTGTCGCCCTCGTTGATGAGGATCGCGTGGGTCTGAAAGCTGCGCGTGCCGCCGTGGCGGGCGATGGCTTCGAGCAGCGGCGGCGGCAGGTGATCGGGATGGGGCGCGGCGGGCGTCGTCATGCGGCCGATTATCGGCGGTGGGCGTCGTGATGCGGCCGATTCTCGGCCGCATGCCGCGACTCCTCGCGATCTACTTTCTCGGCGCTGCAACGGACTTCGCTGGAGGCGCCGCCCGTGAGATTGCAACCGGTCCGCCGACTGTCTGGAAAGGCGGAACCTCGCCCATGCTGTCGAGGCTTTTGATCTCATTCCAGGCTGGCTCGTAGTCACCCTCCTTGAGCGCTTCGAGCCTAGCGACCACGCACTGCTTGAGGCGCGTCAGTTCGATCGCTTTATCCCCCTTGAACGGCCGCGTGAACAGTATGTTCGAAATGGCCAGCGCGTTGCTGTTGTAGACGCCGAGGTTTCGATAGTTGATCGACTTGACCGTATAGGGCGACGAAACGGCAGCGTCGAAAGGCACCAGCGACAGCCCCGAATCCTGCTTCAAGGCCTCGATGCTGCCGCTCGGCCAGCCACTCACCGCGAACGCCGCAGCCACGCTGCCGGCCTTCACCATCGCGAAAGCGGCCGCATCGGTATCGACATCCACGATGTCCATTGCATAACCCAACGTCTTGTTCAACTGGCGACCGAGCAATTGGGCCGAGCCGACCAGCGCCACTCGCTTGCCGCGCAAATCGGAAAAGCGCTGGATGACGACCTGTGTCGAGTCGCCTTTGAGGAACCCATACTTCTTCTCGCCGACGACGGTGTAGCCGCCCGCGGCCACGACGGTGTGCAGGTAATTGGAATTCAGCGCCATCAGACCGACCAGATTCCCGATGTTCTCGTCAACGTTTTTCATCGCGAGCCAAGTGTCGAGTTGCGCTTCGCCGATGTCGGCCTTCTTGGTCGACATCGCGTTCAGGTTGTCGAGGCCACCCGTCGTCTGCACCTCGCAAGTGGGCACGACGGCACACTCCTTCGCCAGGTCGCGATAGACCTTGGAATAACCTTTGCCTGAAGGCCCGGTCGCGACCTTGATGCCCTCGCAAGCCGCGGCCGGCAAATCGACCGACTTCGCGGCGAATGCATTGCCCACCAGCGCCGCACCGAGACCGGCGATCAAGAACAGTTTTTTCATCTCGTCTCTCCTAAATTCTGCCCCTGAACGGGAGCTCAAAAATTGAACTTCTTGGCGGCTTGCGCACCCGGCTGTATCTCACCGGGCGCCTGCCGCACCACACCATCGTCGGCTGCGACATACGCCAGCCCGCACAACACGACCAGCAGCACCGAAGCCACCCACTTCAAGACTTTCCAGAACATGTCACTTGCCCACCGGCGTCAGATGGCCGAGGTTGATGCCGGACAGGTCGAGCGTCATGCCGTTGTCGAACTCGAGCGCTTTCGACTCCGTCAACTTGCTCGCCTCCAGCTCGAGTTCCGAGAAGACCTGATTGAAGTTGTCTCGCACGCTCGAAAAGGCCTCCCCGGCCAGCATCTCGTCCAGCAACTCCTGCCCGCTCGTCGCGTTGAGGCTCTGGATGGCTGCCCGCCCTGCATTGCCGAATTGCCACTCGAACTTCTTGTCTTCGATGGCGTCCTCGAGTTGGCCGAGCGCAATCTCGGCGTTCTGAAATTTGGTTTGCAGCAACCGGTGCGCGCCGGTCATTTGCTGGATGGACTTTTCCTGCTTCGAAGCGTCGTATCCCGGCTTGGCTTTTTTCCGGTCACTCACCATGTCGGACAGCGACTTGATCTGCGTTCCGATGGCTGCCACCGCAGACTTGAACTGCGCGACCCGCGCCCTCTTCTCCAACAGGAAGTTTTGCAATTGCTCGATCGGGTTCGCGCGCGCTTCCGCCTTTCGCGCTGCCAGCAACTTGTTTTCGAACCGTTGCCCGAGGTATGGCAAAGCCTGGAAGATCCCGACCCCGATCAAACCGAGGCCCGCCAGCACCAGCAAGCCGGCGCCCGCGCTCGCGGCTGCCCAGATGAGTGGCGCCATCACGGCCAACAGCGCCATGACCGCGACCACCGCGACCACGCGCAACCACATCACCTTCGGCCGCACCGGCTTGCCCATCTCTGCCTTATCCATCACGTTGAGTTGCATTTTTCTTGACCTCGGTTGTGTCGATCGAGCTCGCGGTTCCACAGCGTGAGTGAACGTTTGAGCTGCCACCCGCGCAGACGGGGCCGCACGCGAAACCAGACTGTATTTGCGTTGTCGGCTGTTTTCGGCATTTCTATCGTTTTTTTCTCGACGCATTGGTCGTCTGCATTTCGCCAGGGCGGGTGCCCGACAATCGGCGCGTCCGATTCCGCCACCCCATCCACCTTCGAAGGCCCGCTCATGCGCTACGTCGTGTTCAACCAGAAAGGTGGCGTCGGCAAGTCCACCATCACCTGCAACCTCGCCGCCATCAGCGCGCACCAGGGCTACCGCACGCTGGTGATCGATCTCGATCCGCAAGGCAACTCGACGCAATACCTGCTGGGCGCCGAGGCCGCGCGCGCCGACGATCTGCCGACCGTGGCCGAGTTCTTCGAGCAAACGCTCAAGTTCAGCATGCGGCCCAAGGGCACAGCCGAATTCATCGTCGAATCGCCGTGGGAGAACCTGCACTTGATGCCGTCGAGCCCGCAACTCGATGAGCTGCAAGGCAAGCTCGAATCGCGCCACAAGATCTACAAGCTGCGCGAGGCGCTGCTCGAGCTGGCGCCAAGCTATGACCTGATCTACATCGACACGCCGCCCGCGCTCAACTTCTACACCCGCTCCGCGTTGATCGCCGCCGAGCGCTGCCTGATCCCGTTCGACTGCGACGATTTTTCGCGCCGCGCGCTCTACTCGCTGATCGAGAACGTGAACGAGATCCAGGCCGACCACAACAAGGGCCTGAAGATCGAAGGCATCGTCGTGAACCAGTTCCAGCCGCGCGCCAACCTGCCGCAGCGAACGGTGCAAGAGCTGATCGACGAAGGGCTGCCTGTCCTACAACCGTACCTCAGCGCCTCGGTGAAGATCAAGGAATCGCATGAGCTGGCGCGGCCGATGATCCACCTCGACCCGCGCCACAAGCTCACGCTCGAATTCATGGCGCTGCACGATGCACTGCCCGACTGACACCGAGCCATGAGGGCCTTGCGGCCCTCATGGCTCGGTCGACGCCACTCGATCTACAAGCTGTCCCCATGCACAAACGTCTTCTGCTCTGGTGCGCCCTGCCGATCGCGGCGCTGTTGCTGCTCACCGCCTGCTCGCCCATCGGCACCATCAACGCGCTGGCCGCACGCGACACCTACACGCTGACGCCCGACGTCGCCTATGGCACGCTGCCCCGACAAAAGCTCGACATCTATCGCCCGACCACCGCCGCGCCTGCAGCCGGCTACCCGGTCGTCGTGTTCTTCTACGGCGGCTCCTGGAACACCGGCGAACGCGCCGACTACAAGTTCGTGGCCGAAGCGCTCGCCTCACGCGGCGTGATGACCCTGGTCGCCGATTACCGCCTCTACCCCGAGGTGCGCTACCCGCTGTTCCTCGAAGACAGCGCGCAGGCCCTGGTCTACGGCCTGACGAACGCCGGCACGCTGGGCGGTGACCCGACGCGCGTGTTCGTGATGGGCCACAGCGCCGGCGGCTACAACGCGGCGATGCTGGCGGTAGACCCTCGCTGGCTCGGCAAGCTTGGCCACTCACCCAAGGAACTCGCCGGCTTCATCGGCCTGGCCGGGCCGTACGATTTCCTGCCGATCGAGAACCCGGATGCGAAGCCGGTGTTCTTCCACCCCAACTACCCGCCGAACACGCAGCCCATCGACTTGGTGACGGCCGCTGCACCGCCTACGTTTCTGGGTGCGGCGATCAAGGATTCGTTGGTCAATCCGCAGCGGAATACGGTGGGGTTGGCAACCAAGTTGCAGGCTGCTGGCGTGCCGGTCACTGTGAAGCTTTACGAGCGGGTGAGCCATGTGACGCTGGCCGGTGCATTTGCGCGGCCGCTGCGGTGGTTGGCGCCTGTGTTGGATGACGTTGTGGGGTTCATCGACGCTGCTGGTCCCGTTTCTCGTTAAGGCCGATTGCGACTCGCGGCGTTCGTGTAGCTCATCGCTGCGGAGGCACCCGCAGCAGGACATGGGGCCGCCGCCTCCGTTCAGGGAATTCTTATTCACTCCGGCGGCGGCCCCATGCCCTGCCGGCCGGTTGGATGCATAGGTTGTCGTCGCCGGCGATGCCGAGCGATCAGCGGTCGGGGTGAGTCATCAAAGTCGGACTGAGCCTTCACCGTTGAGGTCGAGTGACCACCGCTTGGGTCGTCACCACCGGTCAGGCTGAGCCGCCACCGTTCGGGTTGAGTCACCACCGTTCGGGCTGAGCCTGTCGAAGGGCCCGATACGCTCCGCCCTCGATCCCCAAGTCACCATTTCCAACCGGCAATTGGAACAATTGATGCACGCAACGAGCCTGTCTCCGATCCGCAGCACCTCCACATTCTCCGGGCCGATCCCGAGGTCACAGCTCGCAAAAGATGGCAAACTCAAACTGCCGCTTTTGTCGGATCTGTTAGTACCGTCTACAACCACAGCGATGCAGCAAAAACCTAGACTGGACGCGGCTTCCAAGCCGATCTCGGCTCCCGTTTTACGGCGACAGGCCGACCTTTTATCCGGACGCGGCTGTCTCCCTACTCCAAGTTAGGCGTCGTTCCAAATGATGCGCGAGATCCCAGAGTCAGATTGGAAGCTCTTTCGTGAACTCCGCGTGGTGGCGCTCGAGAAGTTTTGCGAGCGAACCCTCGGTGAAGTGAAGCAACTCACTTCCGCAACAAACGGGTCGTATCATGAGCGTTATCTTGACGTGTATCGCCGAATTGAAGATCGAGACAAAGAACTCGCGGACGCATTCAACGACCCCCGACGATCACAGATGGTGGTTCAACTCATGCGCATGCAAGCGCTCGGCCTGATTGGAGAAAATGAATTGGCCAGGTTTTCACACGAAACTCAGGTGCTGCTCAGGTATCTAAGTGCGCGCCCGTAATCCACAAAGGTCCGCACGTGCCACGCCGCCTAACGATTAAGGATAGATCGCGCGAAGCCGCGATCTGATCCGTTTGTTGGACAAGCCCGGGGCAAGCGGCTCGGCGGTGGCCCAGCTACTGCAAATAGATCCGAAGGGTCCAGCCGCAAGAACTGCGCTGGGGAAGCCGGCAAGGGTGCTAAGTGCGCTGGCCGGTGGTTGCCGAGTATCGATGGCTGGGATTTCCGAGGGCGCGATCGATTTGCAGGCAAGCGGATGCAGCGGGCCGGTTTTCAGCCCGTTGCCAAGGGTGGCGACGGGAGGTCTTCAGTGCATGGTGCCGGCCTGAACTGCGTCGGGCTGGTCGGGCGGATTGACGCGCCAAGGCTGGGCTTGGAGCCCGTCCTGAGGCTGCAGAGCGGCCATGCGCCGGCGCACCACGTGCATGGGCTCGCCACAGGCGCATCGCCAGGCTGGGCGTGCTGGCACCGGCCCCACTCGGGCGGGCGGCGCGGCGCGCAGGTGCAGCACCTGCATCAGACGGACGGCTGCGGCGCTGTTGGGGTGCAGGAAGCCGAAGTTGCGCGAACGGCGAAGGCCCTTTGGCAACACGTGCTGCAGCACCAGCCACAGGAAGTCGGCGCCGGGCAGAGTGCGCACGGCCATCTTGTCGGTCTTGGCGTCGCGGTACTGGAAGGTGACGTTGCCGTTGTCATCGCAGCGCAGGATGTCGCGCTCCTGGATCACGCCGCGGTACAGGTAGCGGCCCAGGTACAGCAGCGCCTTGCTGCCATCGCCCACCGACTTGCAATCGACCACCCAGGTCGCCGGCCGCTTGTCGGGCAGCACCAGTCCCGCACGCTCGATGGCATCGAGTACCTTGGCGCGGAAGACCTTGGCCAGCGCCTTGTGGTTGAACAGGTAGCCGCCAGCGTTCGTGGCGTTGCCGCCCTGGCGTCGCGAGCGCGTCCGACGCACCTTGGTGCGCCAGAGCTTGCGCTTGGTGTCCAGCGCCGCCGCCGGCATCACCATGTGCACGTGCGGATGGAAGTCCAGGCGCCGGTTGTGGGTGTGCAGCACGCCCACCGCGCCGGGCGTGGCACCCAGCTTGGCGTCGTTGTGGCTGAAGGTGTCGAGCGTGTCCCAGGCGCACTGCATCAGCAGCGCATAGACCCGGCGCTGGTGGCACCAGGCCAGGCCACGCAGCTCGGCCGGCAGCGTGAAGGTGACCATGAAGTAGGTGGCCGGCACCAGCGATTGAAGCTGGCGCTGCAGCCAGACCTGGGCTTCGTGGTGTTGGCAGTGCGGGCAGGCACGGTGGCCGCAGGAGTGGGGCACGCAGAGTTGTTCGCCGCAGCCCGCGCACTGCGCCAGCATGCGCGGTGCAAAGCGGGTGCGGCAGCGCTTCATCGCCGCCAGCGCCTGGTGCTGGCTGGGCAGCAACCGGTCGCGGTAGCGTTGCAGCAGCGCCGGCTCGAAGCGTTCGATCAACTCGGCCAGCGCGATCACAGCACCGTCCCCCAGTGCAGGGTGAAGCGGCTCATCAGGTCGTTGATGCGCGCGCTGCTGTGCTCGGCGATGTGGCTGGTCAGATGGGTGTAGCGGCTAGTGGTCAGGATGCTGTGGTGGCCCAGGATCTTTTGCACCTCCAGCAGGTCCACGCCGGCCTCGATCAGGTGCGTGGCATAGCTGTGTCTCAGACTGTGAGGGGTGATGTTTTTTTTAACCCGCAGCCCGCCGCCACCTGATGCAGCGTGCGCTGCACGCCGCCGCGGTCGAGCGCGCTGGTGGCCGCGGCGGCGCCGCGCAGGCCGCCGGCACGGTTGGGAAACAGCAGCCGCGGGTGCTGGTGCACGCGCCAGTAACCGCGCAGTACCTGCAGGGTTTGCAGCGGCAGCGGCACCAGCCGGTCGCGGTTGCCCTTGGCGTCGCGCACGTGCACGCGCATGCGCTCGCCATCGATGTCGCCCACCGTCAGCGCCAGCCCCTCGCCCAGGCGCAGGCCCAGGCTGTACAGCGTGAAGAAGAACACCCGGTAGCTGAGCACGCGCGTGGCGCCGAACAGTGCCTGCGCCTCGGCCACGCTGACGATGTCGGGCAGGCGACTGACCTTGGGCGGGCGAATGAACTTGGGCATCGTCCAGGGCTTGCGCAGCACGTGCTCGGTGAAGAACTTCAGCCCGTACAGATCGAGCTTGACCCCGCTCCACGAATGCGAGGCCATCAGATCGGTGAAATACTCCACCAGTTGGTCCTGGCTGAGCGCGTCGACTTGGTACGCGAAATACTCGCCGATGCGCCGCATGCCGCGCGCGTAGGCGTCGATCGTCTTGGGCTGCAGGCCTTTGAGCTTGAGGTGCTTCAGGTGCGACTGGTACTGCCGATCGAAATGCTCCGGAAAGTCTGCCATGATGAAAAGTCCTCGATGAGTGGCTCTGATTCACGCCTCAGAATCGAGTGCGTGAATCTCCACCTTACGAGACAGCCGAGCGGCTTGGGCTTGCTCCGCGTAGCGGCTTCGTCCAACC
>JAMFRW010000433.1 GCA_026224975.1 Rhodoferax sp.
CCACCACCTCCTCGCCAACCCAGATGGGCACAGCGATGGAGTCTCGGTCGTCGTTCCACTCGCGCCGGGTCTGGTCGAAGTGGCCGCCGAAATCGGGTGTTCGGTGCCCATATCCCAAGCGTCTTGTCTCGTCGAGCAAGCGCTCGACCATCGCTGGCTTTCGGGCCATGAAGTTGCCTGGTTCATTGCTGGCGGCAAGACGCAAAAGCATGGCCTGGCGCTCGCTTTCGGTGCAAAAGGCGATGTAGGCCCGCCCCGTCGCCGAACGCAGCAGATTGATCCGAAATCCAATCGGACCCACTGGCACATTCGAGAAGTAGGACTTTGGTCGATTGGTCTCGATCACCTCCATGCAATCGAGCCTGGGGACAGCCAGCACAGAAGGCCAGTTGACCTTGCGACACAGACGTTCCATGACCGGTGATGCAACCTCGACGAGATAGTTTTCGTCACTGAGTTGCGGCGCGCGCGGCTGCAGCGTGTGGCTCGCCATGTAGGCGCCGTCGGCGAGACGCTGCCACACCATGCCGCGCTTTTCAAGGGTGACGATAAGCCTCGTGAGTGTTGCCTTCGGCAGGCCCGTTGCGAGGAACAGGTCGTGAAGGCTGGCGGCGCGCGCTTGGTGCAGATGTGTCAGCACCTCGAGACCACGGTCCAGAGCCCGGATCGTCTTGACCTTGTAGTCGCGCATGGCTTTGTCGTGACCTCGTGAGTTTCACCAGGAGAAAACCTGATGCGTGATGCTATCCGGCCAACGCGGTCGGCGCAAATACTTCAGCCACACCCGGAGAACCACAAGACGGGAAACATAAAAGTGATCGGAGACAAGCATGCACTGGCCGCCAGCCGGGCGCCCGCTGTCCCCGTTCACACGAATCGGGCCGGCGCGCCCAAGGAGCATGCACATGAGCTTTTCACACGACGACGTCCAACGGCTGATCAAACTTCTGGACAGTTCGCACTTCGACGAACTGCACCTCGAAGCCGAGGGAATCAAGCTGAGCTTGCGCCGCAATGGCGCGCCGTCAGCCACACCATCCGTCGCGCCGGCCCCGGCGATATCGACCGCCGCAACGCCCAGCGCACCGCTTGCGCGGATCGCAGCTCCGGCACCAGCGGCTCTGCCCGCCAACGATCCGACCCTGCTCGAGATCCGCGCGCCCATGCTGGGCACCTTCTACGGCGCGCCCAAGCCCGGCGCCGACCCCTTCATCACCATCGGTGGCCGGATCACCGCCGACACGGCCGTGGGAATCATCGAAGTCATGAAGCTGATGAACTCGATCTCCGCCGGTATCGAAGGTGTGCTGGTCGAAGTCCTGGTGCGCGACGGTGATCTGGTCGAATTCGAACAGGTGTTGATGCGCGTGCGTCCGGTGTGAGTGCGGCCATGAGCAACACTCCATACATGGCGGCCGACGGCCCGATCAAGCGCGTGCTGGTTGCCAACCGGGGCGAGATCGCGGTGCGCATCATCCGCACGCTGAAGAAGCTGGGCATCGAGTCGGTGCTCGCCGTCTCTGCCGCCGATCGCAACACGCTGGGCGCACGCCTGGCAGACCGCGCGGTGTGCATCGGGCCGGCCAGGGCCACCGACAGCTACCTGCAGATTGGCACGCTGATCGAGGCCGCCAAAGGTGTTGGTGCGCAGGCGATTCATCCTGGCTACGGCTTCCTCTCCGAGCGCGCTCCATTCGCCGCCGCGTGCGAAGCCAACGATGTCATCTTCATCGGGCCGACCTCTGCACAAATCGAGCGTGTCGGCGACAAGCTGGAGGCACGTCGCTGCGCCGAAGAAGCCGGTGTGCCGATCGCGCCGGGCGGCCCGGTCGACAGCCTGCCCGCTGCACTCACGCTGGCCGAGTCCATCGGCTACCCCGTCCTGATCAAGGCCGTGGGCGGCGGTGGTGGGCGCGGCCTGAAACGGGCGAACACGCCCGAAGACCTCAGCGCCTTGTTCGACATGGCCAGCTCCGAAGCCCTCGCCGCCTTCGGCGACGGCCGGGTGTTCGTCGAATGCTTCGTCACGCAAGGGCGCCACGTCGAAGTGCAGATCCTCGGCGACGGCGAAAATATCGTCCACCTCGGCGACCGGGACTGCTCGGTGCAGCGGCGCTACCAGAAGCTGATCGAAGAAGCGCCGGCGCCGTCGCTGGACGAAACCATGCGCCGCGACCTGCATGCGGCAGCGGTGCGCTTCTCCAAGCACATCGGCTACCGCAGCCTGGGCACGGTCGAGTTCCTGGTCGACATTGCGCGGCAGCGCTTCTACTTTCTGGAGATGAACGCGCGCATCCAGGTGGAGCACCCGGTAACGGAACAGATCACCGGCCTCGACCTGGTGGCCGAGCAGATCGCCGTCGCGCAAGGGCAGCGCTTGAGGCTCACGCAAGCCGATGTGCGCCTGACCGGCCACGCGATCGAGTGCCGCATCAATGCCGAAGACCCTGTGCACGACTTTCGCCCGGCGCCGGGCCGCATCACCGATGCGAACTTTCCCGTGCGCGAAGGCTTGCGGGTGGACACGCACATCGAGAGCGGCGCGATGATCTCGCCCTACTACGACTCGATGATCGCCAAGGTGATCGCGACCGGGCAGACGCGCGATGAAGCGCGGCGCCTGCTGCTGTCATCGCTCGAAGACGTGCGGGTCGATGGCGTGCTGAACAACATCGCGCTGCACCGCGCAGTGCTGGCCACGCCCGAGTTCACCGCCGGCGGTTTCGACACCGGATTCCTGGGCCGCTTTTTGGCCAGCCCCGAGGCTGCGGCCTTCATCCAACCCGTGCAAGGAAAACGCTGATGAGCGCCCCCCTCGATTTCATCGACACCACGCTGCGCGACGGCAACCAGAGCCTGTGGGGCGCCGTGGGCCTGCGCACCGGGATGATGCTGGAGATCGCGGCCGACCTCGACCGCGTGGGCTACCGCGCGATCGACTTCTCGACCAGCACGCACATGGCCGTCACGGTGCGCTTCCACAAGGAGAACCCCTGGGAGCGCATCCGGCTGATGAAGGCGCGCATGCCGCGCACACCGCTCAGCTTCCTGTCCACCGGCATGCGCTTCATCTCATGGGAGACGGCGCACCCGGAGCTGATGACGCTCTCGTACAAACTGCTGGTGCGAAACGGCATCGAGCGCTTCATGGTAATGGACCCCATGAACAACATGCAGGCCGTGACCGACAGCGCCAACGCGATCGCTGCGGCCGGTGGGCGCGAGATCGTCGGTGCGATCGTCTACACGGTCAGCCCCATTCACGACGACGCGCACTTCGCTGCGGCGGCACGCCAACTGGCGACCTTGCCGAGCATCACGCGTGTCTACCTCAAGGACCCCGGCGGGCTGCTGACCCCGGAGCGGGCACGCACGCTGTTGCCGGCGCTGCATATGGCCCTGGGTGGCAAGCCGCTCGAGTTGCATTCGCATTGCACGATCGGTCTGGCGCCTTTCACGTATGCCGAAGCGCCGGAGCTGGGCGTGCAAACCCTGCACACCGCCGCGCGCCCGCTCGGCAACGGCAGCAGCCAGCCGGCGATCGAGAACGTGGTGGCCAATCTGCGCAGCAAGGGCGTCGCTGTCGATCTGGACATGGAAGCGGTCGCCCGCATCAGCAGCTACTTCGAGAAGCTGGCCGCAGCCGAGGGCTTGGCGACAGGCGTGCCGCAGGAATACGACGTGCGCTACTTTCAGCACCAGTTGCCGGGCGGCATGATCGGCACGATGCGGCGCCAACTGCGCGAAATGCGCCAGGAGCACCGCCTGCCGGATGTGTTCGAAGAAGTGGAGCGCGTTCGGCGCGAGCTGGGCTACCCCATCATGGTGACGCCGTTCTCGCAGGTCGTCGGCACCCAGGCGGTGATGAACGTGCTGGCACCCGAGCGTTATGCGAACGTGCCCGACGAAGTCATCCGCTACGTGCTCGGCAAGTTCGGCACACCGCCCGCGCCGATGGACCCGAACGTGCGCGACCGCATCGAGCAGTTGCCACGCGCGCGCGAACTGGCCAAGCAGGCGCCGATGCCGGAGCTTTCCGAGCTGCGGCGGCGCTTCGATGCCAGGCTCTCAGATGAGGAGTTCCTGTTGCGCGCCACGATGCCCGCGGAACAGGTCGATGCCATGGTGGCAGCGGGCCCGACGCGTGAGACCTACAGCGCAGTTGCCAGCCCGCTCGAAAAGCTCATCACCGAGTTGTCGAAGCGGCCCGACGTGAGCCATGCGCGCTTCGAGAGAGACGGGTTTCTCGTCGATCTTCGTTCGCATCGAGCGACTTCCGCACCGGGTCCATCGGCATGAGCACCACGGCAAAGGACGCATCGGCGCCGACGCTGGCCGGCGTGCGTGGCTACGTGTTCGACGTCGATGGAACGCTCGCTCTCGCGGACAAGAACCTCAGCGGCTACCAGCCCCTGCCCGGAGCCCGTGAGTTGCTGGCCCTGCTGCGCGAGCGCGAGATGCCTTACGTCGGCTTTACCAACGGCAGCGCCAAGACGCCGGCACAACTCTCGAAAGCGCTGACTGACATCGGCATCGAGATCGACGTGCAGCAGATGCTCACGCCGGTCAGCGTGGCGCTGGACCTGTTCAAGCGCCGTGGCTACAAGCGGGTGCTGGTGCTGGGCGGCGAAGGCGTGTGGAAGCCGTTGGCGGACGCAGGCTTCGATGTCGTGCGTGCGCCCGAGCGCGCCGACGACGCCGATGCTGTGTTGATCGGCTGGTACCCCGGCTTCGTGCTGGCCGACCTGGACGCCGCCTGCCGCGCCGTCTGGGCCGGAGCAGCGCTGTACACGGTCTCCAAGGCCTCGTATCTGGCCAGCCGCGAAGGCCGCACGCTGGGGGTGTCCGGCGCGCTGGCTGCGGCCGTGCGCAGCGTCACCGGCAAGAACGCCGTGGTCGTCGGCAAACCGTCGGCTCAGGCGCTGGCTTGTGCGAGCACGCGCTTGGGCGGCGTCAAGCCGGCGCACATGGCCATCGTCGGCGACGACATCAGCCTGGAGAACGCGATGGCATTGCGCGGCGGTGCGTTCTCGGTCGGCGTGCACACCGGGCTGAACAACGCCGCCGACTTCGACGGGCTGCCGATCCAAAGCCGGCCCCACCTGTCGTTGAGCGGTGTCGATCGCCTATTGGAGATGCTGAAATGAGTTCGTCCGACAACCCGAACGCAGCCGGCGCGCTGCTGTGGACACCGCGCCCCGACCAGATCGCACCCAGCCGTCTGGCAGCCTACATGCAGTGGCTGAAGACCGAGCGCGGGCTGGACTTCGACAACTACCCCGACCTGTGGAGCTGGTCGGTCGATGAGCTCGAGCCGTTCTGGCAATCAATCTGGGACTTCTTCGAGGTGCAGGCCGATGGCTCCTGCGATCCCGTCCTGGGCACATCGACCATGCCCGGCGCGCAGTGGTACCCGAACGCGCGGCTGAACTATGCGGAGCACATCTTCCGCTCCGCCACCGACGAAAGGCCCGCGCTGATCGCCCGCAGCGAGGACACGGGCACGCACGAGGTGTCGTGGGCCCAATTGAAGAGCGACACGGGCGCCTTTGCCGCCCATTTGCGCAAGCTTGGCGTCGGCCCTGGCGACCGCGTGGCCTCGTACATGCCGAACCGGCCAGAGACCGTGATGGCGTTCCTGGCCTGCGCCAGCATCGGCGCCATCTGGTCGAGTTGCGCGCCGGACATGGGTGCGACCGTGGTGCTGGACCGCTTTCGCCAGATCGAACCCAAAGTGCTGCTGGCCGTGGACAGCTACAGCTACAACGGCAAGACCCACGACCGGCGCGAGCTGGTCGATGAGCTGCTGCTCGGTTTGCCGAGCGTGCGCAATGTCATCCATGTGCCCGGCCCGGTCTGCCGCGCGGCCTCGCACAAGCCACCCGCCTGGCGCGACCGGCTGAGCTGGGCGGACGCGATCTCCGTAGATGCCGAGCTGAGCTTCGAGCGCCTGCCGTTCGAGCACCCGCTGTGGATCGTCTATTCGTCGGGCACCACCGGCCTGCCCAAGGCCATCGTCCACAGCCAGGGCGGCATCGTGCTGACGCACCTGAAGACGATGGCGCTGCAGCACGACCTGCGGCCCGGCGACCGCCTCTTGTTCCTCGGTGGCACCGGCTGGATCGTCTGGAACCTCCAGATCGGTGCCTTGCTCACCGGCGCCAGCATCGTGCTGTACGACGGCAACCCCGCCTGGCCGGACAACAGCGCGCTGTGGCGCTTCATCGACGAACAGAAAGTGACGCTGTTCGGTTGCGGCGCGGCCTACCTGATCGCCTGCAAGAAAGACGGTCTGCGCCCGCGCGACCTGGTCCCTCTGCAAAGCCTGCGTGCGATCAACGCCACCGGCTCGCCGTTGCCCGTCGATGCCTACGAATGGGTCTACGACGCGGTCAAGCCCGACCTGTGGATTGCCTCGATCAGCGGCGGCACCGACATCGCCTCGGGCTTTGTGGCCTGCGCACCGATCCTGCCTGTGAATGCCGGCGAGATCCAGTGCCGCGAACTGGGCGTGGCCGCCTATGCGTTCAACGAAGCC
>JAMFRW010000434.1 GCA_026224975.1 Rhodoferax sp.
CTCCTTGCGGCTTTCGTCCATCGAGCCCGACACATCCATCAGGCAGAACATCACCGCCTTGGTGGTCGGCACCGGCACTCTCACGCGGCTGCGAAAACGCAGGTCGATCGGGTCGAGGTAGGGGATGCGCTCGAGCCGCGTCGTCAAGGTCTGGATGCGTTCTTCGAGCAGCTTGCGCGTGGCTTCGCGTTCGATGCCGATCGGCTGCAGCAGCAATTCAGCGAGCTGCTCCTCCAACTCGCGCAACTCGCCGCGCGAGCCGGCGCCGATGGCCAAACGCCGGCCGATCGCGCCGCGCATCGAGCGCACCACGCTCAGGTTGCTCGGCGTGCCGTCGCTGACGAAGCCGGCCCGGTGGCTCTTCCACTCCGGTGTTTCGGCGAGCTGCGTCTGCTCCATGCGGGGCAACGCCAGATCGTCGAAGAAGATCTGCATGAACTCTTCTTTGCTGAGGTGGAAGACGAAGTCGTCCTCACCTTCGCCCGAATCACCGGCTTCGCCCTTGCCGCTGCCTTTGCCACCACCGCCCTTGGGCCGCTCGATCTGGTCGCCGCGCACGTATTCCTGGTTGCCCGGGTGGACCATCTCGCGCGTGCCGCCCTGACCGTGGCCGAAGACCGGTTCGCTGATGTCCTTGCGCGGAATATGGATGTCTTCCCCGCGCTCCATGTCGCGAATGCCGCGGCTGTCGACGGCGCGCCTGACCGCGTCGCGCACCTGATTGTGGTGGCGGCGCAGAAAGCGCTCGCGGTTGCCGATGGACTTGTTCTTGCCCGCCAGTCGCCGATCGATGATCTGCTGGAGCATGAGTTCTCCGTTGGTCGCGTTCGTCTACTTCGCGTCTTGGTCGATTGAGTTAGCTGCTTTTCCGAACTCGCAAGTACCACTCGCACAGCAAGCGAACCTGCTTCGCGGTGTAGCCCTTGTCCACCATGCGATTGACGAAGTTCTCGTGCTTCTTGGCCTCGTCGGCGCTTGCCTTGGCGTTGAAGCTGATGACCGGCAGCAACTCCTCGGTGTTGGAGAACATCTTCTTCTCGATCACCGTGCGCAGCTTCTCGTAGCTCGACCACACCGGGTTGTTGCCGGCGTTGTTGGCGCGAGCGCGCAGCACGAAATTGACGATCTCGGTGCGGAAGTCCTTGGGATTCGAAATGCCCGCGGGCTTCTCGATCTTTTCCAATTCGGCATTCAGCGATGCGCGGTCGAAGACTTCGCCGGTGTCGGTATCACGGTATTCCTGGTCTTGAATCCAGTAATCCGCATACGTCACATAACGGTCGAAGATGTTCTGGCCGTATTCGCTGTAGCTCTCCAAATAAGCCGTCTGGATTTCCTTGCCGATGAATTCGGCATAGCGGGCCGACAGGTGCTCCTTGATGAAGCCCAGGTACTTCTGCTCCAGCTCCGCCGGGAATTGCTCGCGCTCGATCTGCTGCTCCAGCACATACATCAAGTGCACCGGGTTGGCGGCGACTTCGGCCGGGTCGAAGTTGAAGACCTTGGAGAGAATCTTGAACGCAAAGCGGGTCGAGACACCGCTCATGCCTTCATCGACACCCGCGTAATCTCGGTACTCCTGATAGCTCTTGGCGCGCGGGTCGCTGTCTTTCAAATTGTCGCCATCGTAGATTTGCATCTTCGAATACAGCGACGAGTTTTCGGGCTCCTTCAGGCGCGTCAACATGGCGAACTGGCTCATCATCTTGAGCGTGCCGGGGGCGCATTTGGCCTCGAGCAGCGAGGAACCGCGCAGCAGCTTTTCGTAGATCTTGACCTCTTCGCTGACGCGCAGGCAGTACGGCACCTTGACGATGTAGATGCGGTCGAGGAAGGCCTCGTTGTTCTTGTTGTTGCGGAAGGTCTTCCACTCGCTCTCGTTGCTGTGCGCAAGCACGATGCCGTCGAACGGGATCGCGCCGAAGCCTTCTGTGCCTTTGAAGTTGCCTTCTTGCGTGGCCGTCAACAGCGGGTGCAGCACCTTGATCGGCGCCTTGAACATTTCGACGAACTCGAGCAAGCCCTGGTTCGCCAAGCACAGGCCGCCGGAGAAGCTGTAGGCGTCCGGGTCGTCCTGCGCGAAGGTTTCGAGTTTGCGGATATCGACCTTGCCGACCAGGGCGGAGATGTCCTGGTTGTTCTCGTCGCCCGGCTCGGTCTTGGAGACGCCGATCTGCTTGAGCACGCTGGGCAGGCGCTTGACGATGCGAAACTTGCGGATGTCGCCGCCGAACTCTTCGAGCCGCTTCACGGCCCACGGGCTCATGATGCGGTTCAGGTAGCGCGGCGGGATGCCGTATTCCTTTTCGAGCAGTGGGCCGTCTTCGACCGTGTCGAACAGGCCGAGCGGCGATTCGTTCACCGGCGAGCCCTTGATCGCGTAGAACGGCACCTGTTCCATCAGCAGCTTGAGGCGCTCGGCGATCGAGCTCTTGCCACCGCCGACCGGGCCCAGCAAATACAGGATCTGCTTCTTTTCTTCGAGGCCTTGCGCCGCATGGCGGAAGTACGAGACCACCTGTTCGATGGCGTCTTCCATGCCGTAGAACTCGGCGAACGCGGGGTAGATCTTGATGACCTTGTTCGCGAACAGGCGCGACATGCGCGTGTCGTTGCGCGTGTCCACCATCTTGGGCTCGCCGATCGCCTTGAGCATGCGCTCGGCGGCGGTCGCGTAGGCGACGGGGTTGCGTTTGCACTCGGCGAGGTATTCCTCGATCGAGAGTTCTTCTTCGCGGCTGCGCTCGAAGCGGGCGGCAAAGTTGCTGATCACATCCATGCTGATCTCCTGTGCGTCAAGGAGACGCTGAAGGGGGTGTCCTTCAGCGCCTTGGGGAAGTTCTGATGGAACCCGGTGGGCGCCATCAGAGCTTTCCTTGTCGGTCAGCCGGCTGGTTTGATCATGCCGTGTATCAAGCTTCGTTCATTCTGCTCCGTTCGATGCCGTGAAAACAGAGGGCTTTTGCCGCCGAATTCGGCGTCGGGCCATGCCGGCATGATTAGCAAACAACGTGCCGCTTCGACACGCGTTGACCCATCACATCGAAAGAGCGTACACGTTTGCGTTAAGTTCCGCACATCGCAGAACGACGAAGGTCATGCGTCAGATCGAAGCCAGGCTTGACGCGGCTTCGAAGCCGCTCAGCGCGGTGGCTTCAAGTGCGTGCAAGGCCCAGCTTGTCGAGCAGCCCATTGAGCTCATCGAGCGACCCGAAGCGGATCAGCACTTCACCTTGCTCGCCATGCTTGGTCCGCTTCTTCACGCGGATCTCGACCGCCGCTGTCAACTTGTCCGACAGTTCCTGCTCGATGCGTTGGATGTCACGCGTCTTCGCATGGGCGGTGCGCAGCAGTGGCGCTTGCCGGCCCGATGACGCCGACGCGCGGGCCACGAGCTTTTCGGCCTCGCGCACGCTGAGCTTCTTGGAGGCGATCTCGTTGGCGTTGAGGATCTGCTGCGCACCTTCGAGTGGCAGCAAGGCACGGGCGTGGCCCATGTCGATGTCGCCGGCCATCAGCATCTGCTGCACGGGCTCGGTGAGGTTCAGCAGGCGCAGCAGGTTGCTGGCGGCGCTGCGTGAGCGGCCGACGGCTTGCGCGGCCTGTTCGTGCGTCAGGCCGAACTCGTCGGTGAGGCGCTTCAGGCCATGCGCTTCTTCTAGCGGGTTCAGGTCTTCGCGCTGAATGTTTTCGATCAGCGCCATCGCGGCGGCCGATTCGTCCGGCACCTCGCGCACGAGCACCGGTACTTCGTCGAGACCGGCCAGCTTGGCGGCGCGCATGCGGCGCTCACCGGCGATGATCTCGTAGCGGTCGGGCCCGACCGGCCGCACGAGGATGGGCTGCATCACGCCTTGGGCCTTGATGCTTTCGGCCAGCTCGTAGAGCGAGCCTTCGTCCATGCGCGTGCGCGGCTGGTACTTGCCAGGCTGGAGCTGCACCAGCTTCAGCGTGTGCGGAATGCCGTCGCCGACGGGCGAGGGCGCCTCGCCGGCATCCTTGACGCGCGGCCCGAGCAAGGCTTCGAGGCCGAGGCCGAGGCCTTTGGGTTTCTTGGTGACCATGCAGGGATTGTCGGGGATGAAATGCGGCGGCTCCGGCGGCGCCTGCCGGCGTTATCGCCGGCCCGGAGTCTCGTCGCGCGGGCCGGGCAGCACCACCGAACGCCAGACCAGCGCCTGCAGCATCGCGTACCCCTCGGGCCAATCGCCGAGCCCGGAATCGCCATTGATGTGGCCGCGCGCGCCGATGCTTTTGTGCTCGCAGCCCCAGTCGGCCAGCATCTGCGCGGCGCGTTCTGGCGCGCAGTAAGGGTCGTCGCTGCTCGTCACGCCCAGGCTCACGAAGGGCAGACGCTGGCGCACGATCGGGCGCCAGTTGTAGAGGTTGGGCGGCATGTCTTCGCGCTCCGGGTCTGGCGGCGCGACCAGCATGGCCGCCTTCACGCGCGCCGTGTGCTGCGAGTGCGCTGCCCAGGCCGCGACGAGCTGGCAGCCGAGGCTGTGGCCGACCAGCACGGTCGGCGCGTCACTGCCCAGCAGCACGTCGTCGAGCCGCGCCATCCAGTCGCCACGCTTGGGCCAGGTCCAGTCGTCCTGCTCGACGCGCTGGTGGCCGTGCAGGGCTTCCCAGCGGCTTTGCCAATGCGAATCGCCCGAGTTCAACCAGCCGGGCAGCAGCAGGATGCGAGGTGACGGGGACATGTCGGCCAATGTCATGGTGTTGGCTTATCCTTGAGGCTGTTGAGCGAAGAAGGGGTTGCGATGAAAAAATTCCGCGCGTTTGTCGATGGTCAGGAGGGCACCACCGGCCTGCGCATCCACGAGTATCTCGCGCAGCGCGACGACATCGAAGTCCTGCGCATCGATGCCGACAAGCGCAAGGACGCCACCGAGCGCGCCCGCCTGCTCAACGCCGCCGACGTGGCGTTCCTGTGCCTGCCCGACGCAGCCGCCCGCGAAGCCGCCGCGCTCGTCACCAACCCGAGTACCTGCCTGATCGACGCCAGCACGGCGCACCGCACACTCTCGACCTGGGCCTTCGGCCTGCCGGAGCTGGCGCCCGACCAGCGCGACCGCATTCGCGCCAGCAAGCGCATCGCCAACCCGGGCTGCCACGCCACCGCCTTCATCCTGCTGCTGCGCCCACTCGTCGATGCGGGGCTGGTGCCGGCCGCGCTGCCCGTCACCGCCACGTCGATCACCGGCTACTCCGGGGGTGGCAAGAAGATGATCGAGCAGTACGAAGCCGGCGGCGATGCTTCGCTGGATTCACCGCGCCCCTACGGCCTGACGCTCGCGCACAAGCACGTGCCGGAGATGCAGGCCCACACCGGGCTCACGGCCCGGCCGATCTTCATGCCCATCGTCGGCAAGTTCTACAAGGGCTTGTCGGTGCACGTGCCGCTGGACTTTTCACAGCTCGCGCCCGGCACCATCGCCGAAAAGCTGCACGCCGCTTTCGCCACGCGTTATGCCGGCGAGCGCTTCATCCGCGTCATGCCGCTGCGCGACCCGGACACGCTGGAACACGGTTTCTTCGACGTGCAAGCCTGCAACGACACCAACCGCGTCGACATCTTTGTCTTCGCCAACGAGACGCAAGCGATCGTCATGGCGCGGCTCGACAACCTGGGCAAGGGCGCCAGCGGCGCGGCGGTTCAGGCGATGAACGTGCACCTCGGACTGGACGAAGGTCTGGGGCTGTAGCGTTCTCGGCTCAAGCTTTCGCCGGCTCGAACGTCCGATAGTGGTACGCGTACGCATCGGCAAACCCAAGCCTGTGGTAGATCTTGCGCGCTGGGTGGTTGTCGCCTTCGACCTGCAGATAAGCCACCCGTGCCCCTCGCGCGTATGCGACCACTAACATCTGCACGCACAAAACACGCGCTAGTCCCCGGCCCCGCTCGGCCGGTGCGGTGAACACATCGTAGAGCCCAACCAGCTCGGCTTCAATCGCAAACTGCCCGCAAGCCACCGCCGCACCGTCGGCGCCGACCACCTGGAACGCCTGAAACGGCACCGGCGATTGCGCCAGACGCTCGGCCTGCGCATCGCGCTGCGCCTGCGGTGATCCGCGCAGGGCGCCGACAAGTTGGGCGAACGCCCCATGGCCGATCGCCTCGATGCGGTAGCCAGCGGGCAAGTCGGCGGGCGGCGGCGCGTGCGATACAGGCGCGAGCGAGTCGAGCACCATCACGCGCGTGTCGTCGATGCGCGCCATGCCGATGCCGGTCAATTGCGCGTCCAGATCGGCCGGCCGCGAAAACGGCGTGATGCGGATGACCAACGGCAAATCGGCCTCGGCATAAATCGCGGCACACAGCTTGAGCTTCTCCGCGATCGTCGCACGACCGGCAGCCACTGCGTTGATGCAACGCGCACGCTTGGCCTTGACCGGCGCAAAGCGCACCAGCCAGCCGTCCATCCAGCGCTGTTGCCAAGCGGCGCTCGCATTCAAACCGGCGTCTTCGATGCGGGAGAGCAGGGTGGCGTCTTTCATGTCGCGGTCGAGAAAAGTGGGATGAGAGAGGTCAGGCAGACAGGCGTTCGATCCGCGCCGCCATCTCACGGGCAAACTCGATGAACGCCACCGCGCCCTTGGACGAAGGATCGAACACAACGCCCGGCAATCCGTAGCTCGGCGCCTCCGCCAGGCGCACGTTACGGGGAATCACCGTGTCGAACACCTTGTCGGAAAAGTGCGTCTTGAGCTGCTCGCTCACCTGCTGCTGCAAGGTGATGCGCGGGTCGAACATCACGCGCAGAAGGCCGATGATCTGCAGATCCGGATTCAGGTTGGCGTGCACCTGCTTGATGGTGTTGACCAGATCGCTCAAGCCTTCGAGCGCGAAGTATTCGCACTGCATCGGCACCACCACGCCGTGGGCGCTGCACAAACCGTTGAGCGTGAGCAGGCTCAGCGACGGCGGGCAATCGATCAGCACGAAATCGTATTCCGCGTCGACGGGGGCCAGCGCGGTCTTGAGCCGCTGGTTGCGGCGTTCGAGCTGCACCAGTTCAACCTCAGCACCCGCCAGTTCGCGGTTGGCACCAAGCACGTCGTAGCCAGCTTTTTCGCTGCGCTGGCGGGCTTCGGCCACCGAGGCGTTTTCGAGCAGCACGTCGTACACCGTCAGTTCGAGTGCGCGCTTGTCGACGCCGGAGCCCATGGTGGCATTGCCTTGGGGGTCGAGATCCACCACCAACACCCGCTTGCCGATCCGGGCCAGCCCTGCTGCCAGATTGACGGTGGTCGTTGTCTTGCCGACGCCGCCTTTTTGGTTGGCGATGCAAAAAATACGGGCCATGCGAGTTCTCGTGTGAAAGCGAATGTCGCGGCGTCCACCGCGAGCAGGCAACGAGTATAGGTAACGCAGTCGGCGCGTCTTGTGGCAATCAGGCGGTGGGGCGCATCCAGATCAGGCAGCGCTCGGCATCCAGCCCGGGAACCTTGAGTTGTTCCACGTGAAACACTGTCACGTCCGCCGGCAGCCCGGCAATTTCCGCTTCAGGATGCTTGCCCTTCATCGCCAGCCAAACGCCATCGGGGGCGAGGTGTTTGCGGGTCAGGCTGACGAAATCCTGCAGCGAAGCAAAAGCGCGCGAGGTGATCACATCGAAAGGCCGTCCCGTCAATTGCTCGACGCGAGCGTGCTCTGCATGCAGATTGCGCAGCGTCAGCTCGCCGGCGACCTGGCGCGTGAAAGCCGCCTTCTTGCCGACGGTATCGACGCAGGTCACGTCGAGGTCGGGCTGCATGATCGCGATCACCGCGCCCGGCAAACCGCCGCCGCTGCCCACATCCAGGAGCCGGCGAGGGAATACGTCGCTCAACTCAGTCAACCGACGCCGCAGCGGCGTGATCATCGCGAGGCAATCCGCCAAGTGCTGCACCAGCATCTGCGCCGGGTCGCGCACCGCTGTCAGGTTGTAGGTGGCATTCCACTTCTGCAGCAGGCTCAGAAAGTCGGCGAGGTCATCGACCTGCGCCAGCGAAGCACCCACCGCCAGCGCGCCGCAAATCTCGCTGATCGAGCCGCGCAGCACCGCATCGTCCGGGGCCGTCATCATGCGGCAGCATCCTCACGTGCAGCTTCGTTCGCCGCGAAGCCTTTGGCACGGCCTTTTTTCAAATGCACCAGCAGCAGCGAGATGGCAGCAGGCGTGACGCCGGAAATCCGCGACGCCTGCCCCAGCGTTTCCGGCCGGTGCTTGCTCAGTTTCTGCCGGACCTCGAAAGACAGCGCCTTGACCTGCGCGTAGTCCAGCTCGGCCGGCAAGCTCAGCCCTTCGAAATGTGCTGCGCGCTCGACTTCCTCGTTTTGCTTGTCGATGTAGCCGGCGTACTTGATGGCAATCTGCACTTGCTCGATCACTTCGTCGGCCAAGTCGGCACCGAGTTCAGCGCGCAGTGTTTCACGTGAAACAACGGCCTGCGGGTGGGCGACGGCATCGATGCAAGCGACTTCATCGAAACCCAAGCCCGGCCGGCGCAGAAAGTCCGCCAAGTTGTATTCATGCTCGATCGCCTTCCCGAGCAAATGCTCCGCATCCGCTGCCGGCAGCGAGCCCGGGTTGACCCAGGTCGATTGCAGCCGCTGTGTTTCACGTGAAACAGCATCGCGCTTGCGGTTGAACGCATCCCAACGCGCATCGTCCACCAAGCCGAACTCGCGGCCGATTTCCGTCAAACGCATGTCGGCATTGTCTTCGCGCAGTTGCAGCCGGAACTCCGCCCGGCTGGTGAACATGCGGTACGGCTCGGTCACGCCCTTGGTGATGAGGTCATCGACGAGCACGCCCAGATAGGCCTGATCGCGGCGGGGCAGCCATGCCGACTTGCCTTGCACTTGCAGCGCGGCGTTGATGCCGGCAAACAGGCCTTGTGCGCCAGCCTCTTCGTAGCCCGTGGTCCCATTGATCTGCCCGGCAAAGAACAGCCCACCGATCGATCGGGTCTCGAAACTGCTCGTCAACCCGCGTGGGTCAAAGTAGTCGTATTCAATGGCGTAGCCTGGCCGCAGGATGTGCGCGTTTTCCAGCCCGCGCATGGAATGCACGGCGGCGAGTTGGATGTCGAAGGGCAGGGAGGTCGAAATGCCGTTCGGGTAGAACTCGTGCGTCGTCAGGCCTTCCGGCTCCAGAAAGATCTGGTGCGAATCCTTGTCGGCGAACCGGTTCACCTTGTCTTCGATGCTCGGGCAGTAGCGCGGGCCGATGCCGTCGATCACGCCGGTGAACATCGGGCTGCGGTCGAAACCGGATCGGATGATCGCGTGCGTGCGCTCGTTGGTGTGGGTGATCCAGCACGGCAGTTGCTGCGGGTGCATCGCCCTGTCACCCATGAAACTGAACACCGGCACCGGGCCTGTGGCGGCCTCGCCGTTCGGCCCGGGCATGCCGTCGCCGGGTTGCTCGGTGAGCACGCTGAAATCGACGGAACGGCCGTCGATGCGCGGTGGCGTGCCGGTCTTGAGCCGGCCTTGCGGCAGCTTCAATTCCTTCAACCGTGCCGAGAGCGCCACCGCCGGCGGGTCGCCAGCGCGGCCGGCCGAATGGCTTTGCAGGCCGACGTGGATCTTGCCGTCGAGGAAAGTACCGGCCGTCAGGACGACCGCGCGCGCCGCGAAGCGCACGCCCATTTGCGTCACAGCACCGGCGATACGGTCACGTTCCAGAATCAGGTCATCGCAAGCACCCTGGAACAGCCACAGATTGGGCTGGTTTTCGATCCGGCGGCGAATGGCCGCGCGGTACAACACGCGGTCGGCCTGCGCCCGGGTGGCGCGCACGGCGGGTCCCTTGGAGCCGTTGAGGATGCGGAACTGGATGCCGGCTTCGTCGGTGGCGAGTGCCATCGCGCCGCCCAGCGCATCGATCTCCTTCACCAAGTGGCCCTTGCCGATGCCTCCGATCGACGGGTTGCAGCTCATCTGCCCCAGCGTTTCGATGTTGTGTGTGAGCAGCAGCGTGGCCGCGCCCATGCGCGCCGCGGCGAGTGCAGCCTCGGTGCCGGCGTGGCCGCCGCCGACGACGATCACGTCGAACTGTTTGGGAAACAACATCGCTTCTACCTCGTGGGGGCCACGTCATGTTTCGACGTCTTCCGGCCGGGTGTCTTGCCCGATTTTTAGGCAACCCGGAATTGTAGGCAGCAGCGGCCGGCACGTCACGCCCAAGGTCGGGCTTCAGCCTTGGAGCGCAACAGCCGATAACGCCCTGTCGTCCGCTCTCTGCGCCTCCGCCCATGCATTCACGCCATCGCTCGGAAGATTCGTTTTCGGCCTGGCTGCAACGCCACTGGCCGGTGCTGCGCTGGCTGCCGTGGGCATCGGCCGCGCTGCTCAGCATCGCCGTGGCCTTCCTCGCGCCCGAAGGCCGCAAGCCTTTCGATATCGATTGGAGCCTGACGCGAGCGGCGTGGGAATTCTCGATCGTCAAGGGGCCGCACATCGGCGTCTCGGCGGTGCTCGCGCTGCTGGCGGTCACCGGCACCGGGCGGCATCGGCTGGGGGTGGCGTTTGCCATCACCGTATTGGTAGGCGCCGGTTGGGAACTCGGCCAGACCACGGTCATCGGCCATCAGGCGCGGCTCACCGACCTGGCGCCAGACGCCATCGGCGCGTTCTTCGGCTGCATTTGGGGTGCGTGCATCCTGTGGCTGCTGGAAGCGGAGCGCCGAGCCAACGGACCGGCGTTTCGGCAGACGGTGGCCGGTTGAGAAAGCCCGGCGGCAACTTGCGGTAACTTCGGGGCGATGCCGAATCCTTCAGTCCCTCGCGATTCCCTGCTTTGCCGCGCCGGCTGCGCCGCCTGCTGCATTGCGCCGTCGATCAGCAGCGCCATCCCCGGGATGCCGAACGGCAAGCCGGCCGGCGTGCGCTGCATTCAGCTCACCGACGATGAGCGCTGCGCCATCTTCGGCCGGCCCGAACGGCCGGCTGTGTGCGGCTCGCTGATGCCGTCGACAGACATGTGCGGAGAGACACGGGAGCAGGCGATGGCTTGGCTGGGGCATGTTGAGCGGGAGACGGCGCCGGGCGGTTGAGCGTCAGGGATAGCGGGGTCCGGACGAGATGCAAGGGGCCCCGGAGGCCAGGCGAGTATCCGTTGGCGGGTCAGGCCCGCCACATCTCCGTGTGCGGGATGCCGTCTTCCATGTAGGGCTCGCCGGTCGGCGCGAACCCCAACTCGGCGTAGAAAGCCTCCAGCCGCGTCTGGGCCGAAATCCGCAGGCCGAGCCCCGGGTGAACGCGCGTCGAATGGTCGATGGTGCGTCGCACCAATTCACGACCCAACCCCGTCCCCCGCGCTGCCGAGGTAGTGATCACGCGGCCGATCGATGGCTCCGCGTACTTCACGCCGGGTGCGACCAATCGCGAGTAGGCCAGGGGCACCCGATGGCCCGGCGCCCAGGCGGCGAGGTGGAACGAGACCTCGTCGCAGCCATCGGCATCCAGGTAGATGCATTGCTGCTCCAGCGAAAACACCTGCTGGCGCGCCATGTAGATGTTTTGCAGCTCGTGCACACTGAGTTCGTCGAACGCGCACCAGCGCCAGTTCAGTTCGGCTGCCGAGGGAAGGGATGAAGAAGTCATCCGCGGATGATGACCCAAGCCGCGCACGGCGAGCAAGCGCGCGCTGACTGGCGCGAGGCGCCGCGTGATCGCGCACCGCGCACCCTTGACCACTCACTCCTCACCGCACCGCCGCACTCCGCAAGGTGCGCGCCACGAACCACACGCCCAGCGTCGTCAGCAGCACGCACACGCCCAGCGGGATCAGCACCTGCGCGGCGCCGAAGGCTTCGCCCTTGAGCACGCGCGTCATGAGCGTGTTCTGCGCCAGCGCCGGCACCCAGAGGTGCCAGGGCTCCTCACCGCCCATGTTGAAGAGCGTCACCAGCGGCAGCAGCGAGACGCCGAGGATCACGATGGTCGCGCTGGCCTGCGCCTCCTTGAAGGTCTTGCAGCGGATCGCCACCGCCATCAGCACCGCCGAAAGCGCCGCGGCGAACGGCAGCAGCACCACGAGGAAGAGTGCCGCCTCGCGCACGCCGTACTGAAACATCGCGGCCAGCGTGTCGCTGCGCAGCAGCCATTGCCCAGGCAGAAAGCTGAAGCAGCTCAGCACGGCGATCAACATGCTCACGCTCGCCACGGCGCCCCATTTGCCGAGCACCAGCGCCCAGCGCTCGGCCGGGTTCATCAGCAGCGGCTCCAGCGAACCGCGCTCGCGCTCACCGGCTGTCGTGTCGAGCGCGGCGTTGAGCGCGCCGTAGAGCACCGCCATCATCACGAAGAAGGGCAGCATGCCGGTGATCTGTGTGGCGCGGGTCTGCGTGCTGGCCAGGTCGCGGTCTTCGACCCGCATCGGCTCCAGCAGCTCGGTCGAGACGCCGCGCAGCGCCAGGCTCAGCATCGCGCGCTCGCGGCTGAAACCGCCCAGCAAGCGCTCCACGCGATTTGCGCCGGCCTGCGAGCGCTGGTTGGCGCTGTCGGAAACGATCTCGACGATGGGCGCATCGCCACGCAGCAACGCCGCTTCGAAATCCGCCGGCACCACGACGACCGGATCGGCGAGCTTGGCGCTGCGGAGCTGCGCCTCGAAATCGGCTGGCGCGGCCCGCACCGTGTAGGTCTGCCGCTCGAAGAAGTTCTTCAGGCTCGGCGCGTGTTCGATGCCCACGACGAAGACTTCGCGCTGCTCGGCCCGGGCCTCCAGCGACGCCACCAGCGCCGAGACCGCCATCAGCACCAGCGGCCCCATCAGTACCGACGAGACGAGCACGGTGAGCAGCGTGCGGCGGTCGCGCAGCGCATCGGTCAGTTCCTTGCGCAGCACGGTCCAGATGACTTGCAGGTGGCTCATCGGTGTGCGGTCTCAGGCGCCTCGGCGGCGAAGGCCAGCTTCACGAAGGCCTCCTCGAAATCACTCTCCTGCGTCTGCGCCAGCAGCTCGGGCACGGTGCCGGCGGCCACGGTGCGGCCGTGCGAGACGACGACGACGCTGTCGCAGAGTTTCTCCACTTCTTGCATGATGTGCGTGGAAAATATGATGCACTTGGCGCCGCCCGCAGGCGTGCGCAGCCAGCGCAGGCTCTCGCGCAGCGCCCGCGTCGCGAGCACATCGAGCCCGTTGGTCGGCTCGTCGAGGATGATGTGCGCCGGGTCGTGCACCAGCGCGCGGGCGAGCGCCGTCTTCATGCGCTCGCCCTGGCTGAAGCCTTCGGTGCGGCGGTCGAGCAGCTCGCTCATTTCGAGCATCTGCGCCAGGCTTTGCGCGCGCGCGTCGGCGGCCTCGGCGCTCATGCCTTGCAGCCGGCCGTAGTAGACGATGTTCTCGCGCGCACTCAGCCGCGGGTAAAGCCCGCGCGAATCCGAGAGCACGCCCATCTTGGCCAACGCCTCGCGCGGGCGGCTCACCACATCGATGCCATTGACGACGAGCGTGCCGGCATCGGGCGCGATCAGGCCGGCGAGCATGCGCAGCGTCGTCGTCTTGCCGGCGCCGTTGGGGCCGAGCAGGCCGGTAATGTGGCCATCGGGAGCGGTGAAACTGACGTCGCTGACCGCCTGCACGAACCTGGGTTCGGAACGTTTGAGCGTGAGGCCGGGCAAGCCTTTGGTCTTGGTGCGCGGCGCCGCGAATTGCTTGGCGACGTGCTCGATGCGGATCATCGGGACGCTCCGCTGGCGGGCGAGGATGAGGCCGGCAAGCGCAGCGGCTGGAACGCCGGCGGGCGCGGGATGGCCTTGACGCAGCTCGCGTCCACCGCGACCGCATCGCGATCGTCCACCGCATCGATGAAGCGGTAGACCACATCGCGCATGCAGCCGATGTTCATCACGCCATGGCCGGCGTTCGGCACGACCACGTGCTGCGCCAATGGGCCAAGTGCCTGCGCCACGCGGGCGGCATGGCGCGGCGGGGTGGCGGGGTCGAGCCCGCCGCTGAGCAGCAGCACGGGCGAGGCGCTTCGGGGCACGGTGTAGAACGCAGCGGGCACCGCGCCACGCGGCCAAGTGGCGCAGGCACGTTGATAAAGCCGCGCCTGCTCGTCGCCGAAATCCGCGCCGGGCGCGTCTTTCGCCACCCGGCCAGCGACGGCGCGCGCGCGGGCATCGGCCTTCGCGTCGGCCTTATCGCCTTTGGCGCCAACGCCTGCCTCAGGTATCGCGCCGCGCGCTTCGAGCAACGGCATGTCTTCACTGCACACCACCGAAAAATGCATGCCCATCGCGAGCTGCGTGCCCTTGCGCGAGGAAAGCAGCGCGCTCACGCCCATCAAACCCTCGAAGCGGCCCTGCGCCGCCTCGGTGATCGCCGCCGGCAACGCCGCCGCGAGCGAAGGCACATAGAGCGGCCCGCGGACGGCGCCAAGCACCATCTCGCGGGTCAGTGTGAAGTGCTCGGGCTGGCCGGTCAGCGGGTGCGCGGCGGTCACGGCCTTCGGTAGGCTCGCCAACAGCGCGGCCCAGTCGCTGCGCAGGGCGGGGTAGCTCTTCTTGCAGGCCGCCTCGCGCTCGCAGGCGGCGAGCACGGCATCGAAGGCCGCCTGGCCGTCGATCGAAAAACTCGTCGGCAACACCATGTCGGCCGGCGCCACGCCGTCGATCACGCTGCGGCGCACGGCAGCCGGGAACTGCCGCTGGTATTCGAGCGCGGCGCGCGTGCCGTAAGACGCACCGACCAGATCGATGCGCTCGGCGCCGAGCTGCCGGCGCACGGCGTCCAGGTCCTGCATCGCGAGCGTGGTGGTGAACGTGCCCAGGTCCGCCGTCGTCTGGATGTATGGCAGCTTCAGCAGCCGCGCCTTGCAGTCCATCAGCCGCTGAAACTGCCGTTCGGGGTCGGATTGGTCGGCCAGCGGTTCGCGCGTGGTGTCGTCGCAATCGAGAGGCGCAGAGCGGCCGGTGCCGCGCTGGTCGACGAACACGATGTCGCGGCGATTGTTGAGACGCGCGAAGGAGCCCATCGCCGAAGGTGCCAGGTCGATCGCGCTCTGGCCCGGTCCTCCCGCCAGCAGGAACACCGGGTCGCGCAACTTTCGCCGCGCCATCGCGGGCACGACGACGTAGTGCACTTCGATCGTCGGGCTGCCAGCACGCGCCGGGTCCAGCGGGCGCCGCACCACGCCGCAGAGCACACTGTTGCGCAGGCCGGGGACGCGGCATTCTTTCAGCAGATCGCTCGACGTGGCCGAGGCAGCGTCCCCGTCGGAAGTTGCCCAAGCCGCTGCCATCGACATCAGCAAAGCCGAGGCCGCCGCGATGCGGATGGGCGTTGCCGCCACCCTGGCTACTCGCCCAGCAACCGGTTCAACTCGCCGCTCGCGATCAGGCGCTTCAGGTCGCTGTCGCCGCCGATCAGCGCGCCTTTGACGAAGACCATCGGAAACGTCGGCCAGCCGGTCCACATCTTCAGCGAATTGCGCTGGCGCCACTGGCTGAAGTAACTGCCGTATTCGAGGTACTGGTGCGGCACCGAGGCGGCAGCCAGCGCCTTGCGCGCGGCGCGGCAAAACGGGTTCTGCGCCATGCCGACCACAAGCACCGGATTCGACGCCGCGGCCGCCTGCACGTTGTGCACGATGTCGGCGTTCAGGTTGGCAACCGTGTCGCGGATCGCCGGGTGCAACCGGGTCTCGTCAAGAATCTGGCGGGGCATCGAATTCCTCTGGGCGACGGGGTCGCAAAGAGGCGAGGGTAGCCCATGCGCCGGGGCGGGCTGCTGGCATGCGGCAGCGCCCCGGTGGATTCACGTCAAGCCGCGAACGCGCCGCGCTGGAAATCGGCCACCGCTTCGTGGATCTGCGCGGTCGTGTTCATCACGAACGGGCCGTACTGCGCGATCGGTTCGTTCAGCGGTTGGCCGGCCACGAGCAACACGCGCGCCGGCTGGGCCAGCGTGGCGAGCGCGGTCAGGCGAACGCCATCGGCCGCAGCGTCGTTGGTGAGGATCGCCATGCGGTCGGTCTCGACACGCGCCGGCTCGCCGTCAGCGCCTGCTTCGCCGATATCCACCACGCCATCACCATACACATAGGCAAAGGCGTTGTGCCCGGCTGGCAGCACCGCGTCGAAGCTCGCGCTCGGCGGAAGCGTGATGTCGAGCACCAGCGGCTCGGTTGTCGGCCGGGTCACGGCACCGGTGACGCCTTGCGCCTCACCCGCGATCACGCGCACCGTCACGCCGTTCGGCAGCGTCACGATCGGCACGCCCGCCGGCGGCACATCGCGGTAGGCCGGTGCCGTCATCTTGTCCTTCGCGGCGAGGTTGACCCAGAGCTGAAAGCCCGCCATGCGGCCTTCTTCCTGCTCCGGCATTTCCGAGTGGATGATCCCGCGCCCGGCGGTCATCCACTGCACGCTGCCCGGCTCCAGCAGGCCGACGTTGCCCACGCTGTCTTGGTGGCGCATGCGGCCTTCCAGCATGATGGTCACCGTCTCGAAGCCGCGGTGCGGGTGGCTGGGAAACCCGCCGATGTAGTCGCTCGCGGCATCGCTGCCGAAGGCATCGAGCATCAGGAACGGATCGAGCCGTTTTTGCAGCGGCTGCGTCAACACACGCGTCAGCTTGACGCCGTCGCCGTCCGACGTCGGCTGCCCGCGCACCTGGCGCTCGACGCTGCGCGAGCGGAAGGCTTTCGCACCAACATTCGAAGAGGGTCGAATCACAGGAGAGGAAAGGGTAGTGTTTGTGTTCATGCATTCAATGTAGGCGCATCGCGCAGCGGGGCAAGGCGATGCATTTGCACGTCGGGTTCGAAAGGTTTGCATGGCCGAAAACCCGGGCGTCCGCCACCTTCGAAAAGCGGTGTAATGTTTCCTCCATGACTCACGACTGCCTCCCATGAAGCTCTACTACAGCCCCGGCGCCTGCTCGCTCTCCCCGCACATCGTGCTGCGCGAAGCCGGCCTCGCATTCGATCTCGTCCAGGCCGATCTCAAGGAACACAAGCTGGCCGACGGCACCGACTACTACGGCATCCACTCCAAGGGCTACGTGCCGCTGCTCGAACTCGACAACGGCGAGCGAATCGGCGAAGGCCCGGTGATCGTGCAGTACATCGCCGACCAGGTGCCCGAAAAGAAACTCGCGCCACCGAACGGCACGATGGAACGCTACCGCCTGCAGGAATGGCTCAACTTCATCACCAGCGAGCTGCACAAGGGCATCGGCACCATGTTCAACCCGGCGATGCCGGAAGACGGCAAGGTCGTGGCGCGCGCGCGGGCCAACAGTCGCCTCAAGTGGCTGGACGAACAGCTCGAAGGCAAGCAATTCCTGATGGGCGACGCCTTCACCGTGGCCGACGCCTACCTGTTCACCGTGGCCAACTGGTGCCCGCATGCCGGCATCGACCGCGCGCCCTATGCCAACCTGAACGCCTACATGGGCCGCGTGGCCGCGCGCCCTGCGGTGCAGGCAGCCTTGAAGGCCGAAGGCCTGACCAAGTGATTGCAGCCGGGCGCGCGTTCGCACCAGGCCGCGGGAGCCCGCCCGCGTGACGCACGCCCTGCGGTTTTTGTGCGCCGGACTTGCGGCGGCCTGGGCGCTGCCCGCCCTCGCCGTGCCGGCACCCGGCCACTATGCCGCGCAGATGTGCGTGAGCACCGTGGCCGGCCAACCGCCGAGCTGCGGCGCGGCCGATGTGCAGTTGCGCAGCGGCGGCAAGGCACGCGTGCAGATTGACGAC
>JAMFRW010000435.1 GCA_026224975.1 Rhodoferax sp.
CGTTCACTGGAGCGCGCAGTTCGTCGCCGCAGACGCCTGCGTCACGCCTGTCCTCACGCTCGAAGAAGCCGCGGCGCACGAGCTGTTCGTCGGCGCGCCGGGCCGCCACGCCTGGGCCGCCGCCTAGTCATTCCTGGAACCAAATCATGAACGCACTCGACCTCATCAAGAAACTGCCACACGCACTGGATCAAGGCGCCGCCGCCAACGCCCATTGCACCATCCAGTTCAACATTTCAACCCCGGCCTATGCCGTCATTCACACGGGCGTCTGCGACGTCTCGGAGGGAAGTGCCGACTCGCCCGATCTGGCGCTCACGCTCTCGGACGACGACCTGATCGGGTTGCTGAGGGGCCAGCTCGATGGCGTGACGGCCTTCATCACCGGCCGGCTGAAGCTCAAGGGCGACATGACGCTCGCGCAGAGGCTGGGGAAGCTCTTCGATGCCAGCCGCCTCCAGTGAGGCGCCGACAGGAATGACTCGACCCAAGCTCATGCTGGACTACGTCTACGCGCACGAAACCGACCACGCAGACCAGGTCTTCCTGACCCAGCCCACCGGGGGCGGCGCGGTGGTGGACTACACGTGGAAGCAAACGCTGGAACAGGCACGCCGCATGGCTGGCCACCTTCAGACCCGGAACCTGGAGCCAGGCGCGCGGGTGGCCATCCTGTCGAAGAACTGCGCCCACTTCATCATGGCGGAGCTGGCCATCTGGATGGCGGGCTGCACCACCGTGGCCATCTTCCCCACCGAGACCGCCGCCACCGTGCGCTACGTGCTGGAGCACAGCGAAGCCAGTCTGTTGTTCGTGGGCAAGCTCGATACGTTCGACCAGCAGCAGTCCGGCATTCCCGCCGGCCTGCCCATCATCGCCCTCCCGCTCGCCCCGAAGGTCGGCGGCGAAGATTGGGATACCGTCACCGCGCGCACCCAAGCCTTGACGGGCCACCCCGTGCGGGACGGCAAAGACGTTGCCATCCTGATGTACACCTCCGGCTCCACCGGCCAACCCAAGGGCGTGATGCACAGCTTCGAGCGCATCACCGCAGCGGCCGAAGGCATCGACAAAGATACCCAGGCGCGCATCGGCGCCAACACCCGCAACCGCATGCTGTCCTACCTGCCGCTGGCGCACGTGTTCGAGCGCGCCTGGGTGGAGTCGGCCTCGCTGGTCAATGGCCGCACGCAACTGTTCTTCGCGGAATCGCTGGACACCTTCATCCAGGACCTGAACCGCGCCAGGCCGATCACCTTCGTCTCGGTGCCGCGCCTGTGGCTCAAGTTCCAGCAAGGCGTGTTCGCCAGGATGCCACCCGGGAAACTGAACCGGCTGCTGCGCATCCCCATCCTGGGCAGGATCGTGGGCCGCAAGGTGCTCGAAGGCCTGGGCCTGCAGCACGTCCTGCTGGCCGGCAGCGGTTCGGCGCCCATTCCCGCGGAGCTGATCGCCTGGTACCGCCGCCTGGGCCTGAACCTGATCGAGGGTTACGCCATGACGGAAGACTTCGGCTACTCGCACAACTCC
>JAMFRW010000436.1 GCA_026224975.1 Rhodoferax sp.
CCAAGGCCTGCATGGCCAAGGTGTGCGCCGCGACCAAGGGCTCGATGACCTCGCAGCCGCTCGACGCGCTGATGCTCTCGCAAACGCTGATCGACCTCGGCGAGCCCAAGCAGGCGCTCGCCGTGCTCAACGACAACGCCAACGCGCACCGCAACGAGCCGCAGCACGAAGGCACGGCGCAGGCCATTCGCGCGCAAGGCCTGGCGCGCACCGGTGATGCGAAGGGCGCGGCCGCCGCAGCGGCGAAGGCACGTGCGGCCATGCGCGCGGTGCGGCCCGATTTCGCCACCATCGCCGTCGCCAAGGCCGAACTCGCCACAGGCAACGAATCGGCCGGCCTGAAGCTCATGCAGCAGGTGATGAGTGCCGACCACGAGAACCCGCGCGTGCAGCAACTCATCCGCAACGCGTTGCGTGACACTGGCCGTGAAGACCAGATGGCGCAAGTGGTCGAAGGGGCGACGGCAGCGATGTCGTCGCTCGTGACCGACGCCAAGCGCCTGTTCCGCGACAGCAGAATAGACGAGGCGCTGGAAGCCATCGATGCGGCCGTGGCCGAGTTCCCCGAGAACACCGCGGTATTGCTGCAGGCGGCGCAGATGAATTGCATGTCGCTGCGGTTGAAGAAGGTGATGGACGCGCCGATCCAGGAGCGCGTTCGCATCTACCTCGGCCGGCTCGACAAGCTCATGCCCAAACACGACCGCGTCACGCAGATGCAGCGTTACTACCGCGAAACCTTGCACAGTCTCGGCCCCACGCCCGTGGCCGCTGCGGCTTGACCCGCGCCGAACGAAACCGATGCGCCCTGAACTCGCAGCGCTGGTCGTCCACGACCTGAAGAACGCGCTCGGCATTCTCGAAGCGCAACTCCTCACGCTGGAACGCGAGCCCGGCCGCGCACTCGCCGGCCAGGCGCATCTGCAGTGCGCCGAGATGCGCCGGCGCTTCATGATGTTTTTGACGCTCTACGGCGCCGACAACACCGATGGCGAGATCCGCGCGCATTGCGCCGATGAATCGCCGCAGGGCTTCCTGCGCCGCCTGCTCACGCTCGTGGCCCGGCCCGAAGGCGCTGCGCTGGTTCACCTGGGCGATTGCGACAACGCGCCACCCTTCTGGTTCTTCGACTTCCGCCTGGTGCGCATGGCGCTGGAAGCCGCGCTGCACAACGCCTGGCGCTTCGCACGCACCCAGATCGTGGTCAGCACACGGCAGGAGGCGGGCTGGCTGGTCTTCACCATCGAGGACGATGGGCCGGGATTGGGCGGCAGCGGCAGTGGCGACGAGAGCGCCGAGTGCACCACCTCCACCGGTCTGGGCACCGAGCTTTGCCACGCCGTTGCACGAGCCCACAGCAGCGCCGAGCGCCCCGGCCGCGTGACGCTCACGAACCGGGAGGAAGGCGGCACGCGGTTCGAGCTTTGGCTAGCTTGATTCTATTCGTTTCATATTCATATACTATTCACTTTTCATTCGCGTTGAACACCAACTCCAGCGCCGACTACAACGCCGACCACCATGTCTTCCATAGACACCGCCTTCGAAGCCGCGCTGCTGGGCGTGCTCGCATCGCGCGGGCCTTCCACCTCGGTGGAACTGCAGAAAATCACCGGCAAAAGCCAGCCGACGCTGTCACGCGCACTCGCCGCGCTGGCAGGCCGCGTGGTGGCACTCGGTCGCGGCAAAGCGACCCGTTATGCCGTCACCCAATCTATTCACGAATCGGCCGCACAGCAAACCCTGTGGTGGACCGATTCTCGCGGCGTGACCGAGCGCTGGGGCACGCTGACATTTCTCGCCGGCGACGCGCTGCACGTGACCGCGCCCGGCATCGATGTGATCACGCGCGGCGAGCTGCCGTGGTTCCTGACGCCTCTGCGCGTGCAAGGTTTTCTGGGGCGTGAATGGGCCAAGCGGCTCGCGCTCGATGGCGACCCCGAGGGCTGGAGCCTGGCGAAGATCCTCTTTGCGGCGCTGAGCATCGATGACCCGACCGGCGCCATCTCTCTCGGCGAGCCGGTGGGCGAGGTGCTGCCAGAACAGCCGCTCGATCCGGTCGAGCGCGCCGCTCGCTACGAGGGGCTTGTGGCCGACGTGATGACCACGCTGCCGGCGGGCTCATCGGCAGGCGGCGAGCAATCGAAATTCCTCACGGCGCTGGCCTCGGGCGAGCGGGTGCTGGTCAAGTTCGCGCCGCCGCGCGGTACGCCGTTCGGTGACCGCTGGCACGATCTGCTGCACGCCGAGGCGCTGGCCTTGCAGGTGCTGGGCGAGCACGGCGTGAGCGTGGCGCAGGCGCGCATCCTCGAGAGCGGCACGCGCACCTATCTCGAATCGGTTCGCTTCGACCGCATCGGCCCGCACGGCCTGGGCCGGCGCCATGTGGTCTCGCTCGATGCGGTGCATGCGCGCTTCGTGCAGGGTTCGCGGCAGAACTGGGCCGCCACCTGCGATGCGCTCGCGGCGCAAAAGCGGCTGGCCGCGGACGAAGCCAAAGCGGTGCGCGCGCTGCTCGAGTTCGGCCAGATGATCGGCAACACCGACATGCACTTCGGCAACCTGAGCCTGTGGGCCGATGACCCCGCCGCCGGCCGCTTCGCGCTCGCCCCGCTCTACGACATGCTGCCGATGCGCTGGCGCCCCGATGGCTTTCACGGCCTGCAGGATTACACGCCCTTCGAGCCCTCACGCCGGCGCTCGGCCGCAGCCGATGGCGGCACTTCGCCTCTCACCGTGGCGATCGAGTTCTGGCAGCGCGCCGCCGAGCATGCACCCTTCAGCAAGGCGTTTCGCATCCTCGCGGGTGAGATGGCGACAAGGCTCTCGGCTTGATCGCGCAATGGATCAAAACGTCCACGTCCCTGCAAGATAGACGATGCGTCGTGCAGGCACTTGCGCCAACACCGCATCGGCCGGCCCACCGTAGAAGCGCACGCCCCCATCGACCCGCAAACGATCGCCTTGCCAGCCCATCGATGCAGTGATCACGCGGCCCGCATCGGCAGGCGTGTAGAGCATGTCGATCACCGGTTGCCATGCATCGTGCTGCCAGCTCAGGCGGGCGTAGAGGTTGGCGCGACGCAGGCTGGTGGATGCGTTGAAGGCGCTGCCTTGCCAGGCGAAGTTGCCGGCCACTGCCGATGCAGGCGCCTTGCCGATCGCGCCGGCGAGCAGACGGTTGCGGGCGTTCCATGCATCCCATCGCGAGTCGGGCAAGGCCGTGCCATCCCACCAGGCTTCGGCCAGCAGGCTGATCTGCTCGATGTTGGTCCAGGTGCCGCCGACGAGCGCCTGCGCGGTGCCGCGCACGCGGGTCGCCTGCCATGGGTCGTTGCGCACGAGGCCGACTGCGGTCGGATCGAGCGTGAGACTGTCGGCCTCGTGCATCAGCCGCAGCGAGGCGTGCAACTCCAGCGATTCGTTGGCGACCCATGCGGCTGCCGCGCCCACGCTCGCGCCGGTGTGCGCGCCGACGCGCGCGAAGCCGTGCCAATCGACGGCGCCATCGCGTCGGTAAACGCGCGCTGCGAAGGCGGGCTCCTCGGCCCCGCGCCGGGCATGCGGCGCGGTCGGGTTGACGAGCACGAAGGACCACGCGGTGCTCGCGTCGAAGTGTTCGGCCATCAGCACCGGCCGACCTTCGGGCGTGACGCTGAGCAAGGTGCGCCGCACTTCTTGCTCGACCACGTCGTTGGGCCGGAAGGCGTAGCCGACGTCCCACGCGACGATCCGCTTGCCGGCCGCGAACTGCCAGCTCGCGCCGCTGTGCGAGGCGTACAGCTCGTTGACCCAGGCGCGGTTGTGCGTGGTGGCGGGCGTGCCAGTGGCTTCGCCGTGATGCTGCTGGACCGTGAGCGTGCCGTTCAGGCCGTGGCCGCTGGCGCGAAGCTCGGTTTCGAGGATGGGGCCGCTGGGTGGGAGGGGGACGATGCCGGGGTTCAGGGCTGCGGCTTGTGCGATGGGGCCGTGAGGGTTGGCTTGTTGATCGATCCACTCGGGGCGGACCTGGCCGCTGAGGTCGAAAGCGGCGTGGGAGGGGCTGGTAAGGAGGAAGGCCGCGGCCAAGCCGATGAGACGCTTCACGCCGATCACTCCAAGCCCGGATTGCGCGCCAGGAACATCGGGTTCAGCCACGCCTCCGGCACCGTGTGCTCCTTGCGGCTGACGTAGCGAACGCGGGTTTCCTTCTTGTTGGTGAGCTGGTCTTGCAGGACCATTTCGGTGACCGCAGTGGGAACGGCAACCTTGTCCATCACGAAGCGCGCCTGCTTGGCGAGCTTGTCGGATTGCACGTAGAGGTCGGCCTTGATGGGCTCGTGGTGCGTCTTGCCGAGCCAGAGTTCGATGCGCTGGTAGGTCACGCCCTTGCGCGTGGCGTTCAGGCTCAGGTGCTGACACGGTGCTTCGCCGCAGCGCTCGTCACCGAGCACGCTGCCGCTGTAGTCATCGGCCCAGCTCAGCGTGGCCACATCGCCGGTCGAGGCATCGCCCAGCAGCTTCTGCATCGGCGTGATGCGCAACGGTCGCTGGCTGCCGGGCATGAGCAGCCAGAAATC
>JAMFRW010000437.1 GCA_026224975.1 Rhodoferax sp.
CATCACCTTGCCGTTGCGGCTGACCGTCTGCAGCACCACCGGGAACATCGCCTGGCGCCAGTGGCCGCGCTGCGCGACCTCGTCGAGCGACAGCACCAGGCCCAGGCCGGCCCAGTCGGTCAGCGTGCGGCCGATCACCTGGGCGACATCGGGGGCCTCGCCGGCCAGCACGCGTCCGGTCAGCACCTTGATCGCGGCCCCGCCGCCGCCGGGGATCGCGTCGTCGTGCCACTCGACGCCCTGGCTGGCGAGCTGTTGCACCAGGCGATCGGCGGCCTGGCGTTCGCTGTCGGAAGTCCACCAGTGCAGCACGTTCAGGGGCTGGGCGTGCGCGCTCGGAATCATGCAGGGGATCAGCACGGCGCCCAGTATCAGTGCGCCGAGCGCGCGCGCAGGCGCGCGCCGGGCTGTCGAAAGCCTGCGCTTTGCAATGTTTTGTAAGCCCGTTTCCGTGGATCGCATGGGGCCCTGCAGGGCGTGTGAGCGTGAACGTAATGATGCGTAAGGCGCACCGCCTGGCAATGCTGGAAACCACCTTGCGGATCAAGCACTTGCGTGCCGGCAAGCGCGTCGCGTCGCACGCTCGCGTTACGCGCGGCCCGATGCTAACTTGCGCCACGCCGCACGGGGCACCGACCCCGCGCACCCTCTCGCCTGAAGGATCCGCCCGATGACCGCACTGCTTCGATCGACCGCCCTGGCCGCCCTCGCCCTGACCTGCGTGGCACGCGCCGATGCCGGCACGCTGACGCTGGAAAGCTGGCGCACCGACGACAAGACGCTGTGGGACACGGTGCTGCTGCCCGCGTTCACGAAGGCCCATCCGGGCATCACGGTCAAGTTCACGCCCACCGCGCCGCCCGAATACAACTCGGTCGTCAGCGCGCGCCTGGCCTCCGGCAGCGCCGGCGACCTGATCACGTGCCGCCCGTTCGACGTCTCGCTGGACCTGTACAAGAAGGGCCACCTCGAAAAACTCAACGGCAACCCGGCGCTCGCCAACTTCCCCGACTCGGCCAAGGTGGCGTGGCAGACCGACGACGGCAAGGACACCTACTGCGTGCCGATGGCCTCCGTCATCCACGGCTTCTTCTACAACAAGAAGATCTTCGGCGAACTGGGCCTGAAGCCGCCCGCCACCGAGGCCGATTTCTACGCGGATCTCGACAAGGTGAAGGCGTCCGGCAAGTACGTGCCGCTGTCGTTGGGCACCGCCGACCAATGGGACACCAGCCAGGTGGTCTTCACCGGCATTGGCCCGAATTACTGGCGGGGCGAAGAGGGCCGCAAGGCGCTGATCGCCGGCAAGGCCAAGTTCACCGATCCGCAGTTCGTGGCCGTGTGGCAGACGATGGCCAAGTGGCCGCCCTACCTGTCCAAGGGCTACCAGGCGCAGACCTACAGCGACTCGCAGACGCTGTTCGTCGCCGGCAAGGCCGCGATCGTGGCGGCCGGATCGTGGGACATCGCGTTCTATCAAAAGGAGGCCGGCCTCGACTTCGGCGCCTTCGCGCCGCCGGTGCAGAAGGCCGGCGACCCGTGCTACATCTCCGACCACGCCGACATCGGCATGGGCATCAACACGGCCAGCAAGAACAAGGCGGACGCCAAGGTCTTCCTCGACTGGATCGCGTCCAGGGAGTTCGCGGATCTCTACACGAACAAGGCGACCGGCTTCTTCTCGTTGTCGAAGTTCCCGATCGAGGTGCAGAACCCGGTCGCCCGGCAGATGGTGGGCTGGCGGCTGCAGTGCAAATCCACGATCCGCCTGAACGCGCAGATCATGAGCCGTGGCGAGCCGAGCATGGAGAACGAGCTCTGGAACGTCAACTCGCAGGTGCTCAACGGCAAGATGACGCCGCAGGACGCCGCCACGCGCATCCAGACCGGCTTCGCAAAATGGTACAAGCCCGCCGCCTCGAAGTGACCTGCAAGGCATGAAGCAAAAGGCCGGCTGGCCGGCCCTCGTCTTCCTGGCGCCTGCGCTGATCATCTACACGGCGTTCAGCGCGTGGCCGCTGCTCGCGACGCTGCGGCTGGGCCTGTACGGCACCGATGACGTCGGCCACGTGAGCTTCGTCGGCCTCGACAACTTCCACAAGCTGCTGTTCGACGCGCACTGGTTCGGCGCGTTCCGCAACGCGATGGTCAACAACATCGAGTTCTTCGCGATCCACACGCTCGTGCAGAACCCGGTGGCGCTGTTGCTGGCCGCGCTGCTGTCGCTGCGTGGCGTGCGCGGGGCGGCGGCCTATCGCACCGTGCTGTTCCTGCCGACGCTGCTGTCGGTGGTGATCATCGGCTTCACCTGGCAGCTGATCCTGTCGCCGCTGTGGGGCGTGACCGAGAAGCTGATGACCGCCATCGGGCTCGGCGACCAGTTCGGCCCGTGGCTGGGCCAGGAGAACACCGCGCTACCCACGATCGCGCTGATCTCGGTGTGGCAGTTCGTCGGCATCCCGATGATGCTGATCTATGCGGCGCTGATCGCGATTCCCGAAGAAGTGGTCGAGGCGGCCGCGGTGGAGGGCGCCAGCGCGTGGCGCATCTTCTGGAGCATCCGCCTGCCGCTGATCCTGCCGACGCTGGGGCTGGTCAACATCCTCACCTTCGTCGGCAACTTCAACGCGTTCGACCTGATCTACGCC
>JAMFRW010000438.1 GCA_026224975.1 Rhodoferax sp.
CGCTCACGGCAGCACTCGAACTGCAGAAGAAGAATCTCGACGGTTTGCTTCAGCGATTTACCGAGCAGCACCCAGATATTGTCAGTGCGCGTAAATTGATCAAGGAACTCGAAGATCAAAAGCGCAAAGAGGTCGTCGAGCTGCGAAAGCTCGCGATGATGGCGCCAGTTTCGTCGGGCGGTCCGGGAGCGAGTTTGGCATCGCAAGAAATGACACGAATGCTGGCCGCTTCCGAAGTTCAGGTGGCTTCGCTTCAGGCGCGTGTCGCGGAGTATTCAGCAAGGTATAACCAAGCGCGTAGCATGATGAAAACATCGCCCCAACTCGAGGCGGAGTCCGCGCAGTTGAATCGTGACTACGAGATCAACAAGAAAAACTATGAAGCGTTGGTAACGCGCCGCGAATCTGCCGAGATGACAGGTGATTTGGACGTCGCTTCCGGCGTGGCCGATTTTCGTCTAATTGACCCACCTCGGGTTTCACCCAAGCCTGTGTCCCCCAATCGCTTGCTGTTGTTCCCGATGGCCTTGCTCGCTGGCCTGGCAGTCGGGTTGTTCGCAGCCTTTGCGCTCAGCCAGATAAGGCCGGTTTTTCACCACGCTGCGGATTTGCGCTCCAAGATCGAACTACCCTTGCTGGGCGTTGTCTCTATGGTGCTTAGCGATGCCGACCGGCGCCGCGAAAAGATCGATATCGTGCGCTTCTCGATTGCTTCCGCAAGCTTGGTGGGTGTGTTTATGGTCGGCGTGATCGCACTGTCGGTCATCGCCAGTCGCGGAGGCGCCTGAAATGAGTACGCTTATAGAGCAAGCAGCCGAACGCTTGGCGCAACTGCGGCAAGCCGGAGCGTCGACGCAAGAGTTTTCCCGTGCGGCCGATCAACCTCTCGCACCGGGTCGGCCCGAGGTCAGGCCCCCTCCTGCAGCGGTTGCCGCGATAACGCGGCCTCATGTCGTGGAGGCGCCTGCGCCCACAATCACGTCCAAACGAGTCGATCTCAATCTGGAAGCTCTCGACAAGCTCGGCATCATCACGCCGAACGCGCCGCGCTCGCACAAGGCCGATCAATACCGGGTGATCAAACGCCCGTTGATCAAGAACGCGATGGGCCAGGGCGCCGCGCCGCTGAAACATGGCAACCTGATCATGGTGACGAGCGCCGTGGCCGGCGAAGGCAAGAGCTTCACGTCCATCAATCTCGCGATGAGCATCGCGGCCGAGATGGACAACACCGTGATGCTGGTCGATGCGGACGTGTCGCGCCCTTCGGTGTTGCGCATGCTTGGCCTGCCGCCCGGCCCCGGGCTGCTGGACTTGCTCGAATCATCGGCCGACATGTCCGACGTGTTGCTGCGGACCAACGTCGACAAGCTGACCATTCTGCCCAGCGGCCGGCAGCACGCGCGTGCCACCGAACTGCTGGCCAGTGATGCCATGCGGCAGTTGCTGGACGACATGGCAACGCGCTACCCCGACCGCATCATCATCTTCGATTCGCCGCCGCTGCTGCTCACCACGGAGTCTCGCGTGCTGGCGACCCACATGGGCCAGATCGTGATCGTGGTGCATGCCGGCAAGACCTTGCAGGCCGATGTTCAGCACGCTTTGTCCACCATCGAAAACTGCCCGGTGAAGATGATGCTGCTCAACCAGGCAAGAACCGATTCCGGCACCGGCTACGGATACGGCTATGGGTACGGCTACGGCTACGGCGCCGAGCCCGAGAAGGCCTGATCCTTGCGAGCCGACCTGACACCTCGATCCCTCTCGATGCGCCCCACGCGCAAGCGTGCCGTCGGGGTTCCGCTTTTCGGGCTGATGGTGATGGCCACCGTTGGCGGGCCGGCGCGAGCACAGGAAGCGCAGGCCGCGACTTCCGGGCGCGCGTTCTCTCTCGTCCCGAGCTTGTCACTCACCGAGACCTTCACCGACAACACCGGCCTGGTGTCGACGAACAAGGAGTCGGAGTTCATCTCACAAATCAGCGCGGGCGTACATCTGGCCAGCAATGCCGGGCGGATTCGCGGCAGCGTCGATTACTCGTTGACCGGTTACCTCTACGCGAACGGTACGCAGAAGAACGGGCTCCAGAACACTCTGAGCGCGCTCGCGACGGCCGAAGCGATCGAGAATTTTGCGTTTGTGGACGTGGCGGCAACGGTCTCCCAGCAGGCCATTTCGGCATTCGGCAAACAGACAGTCGATCCGGCGCTGAACAACAGCAACCGGACCGAAGTTGCGTCCTACAGCCTGTCTCCGTACCTGCGGGGTCGCTTTCTCGAGACCGGCAACTACGAAGCCCGCCTGACCCAGAGCGGCACCAAGAGCGACACCAAAAGCAATAGCGTAGGCAACTCGGATTCCTCCACGACCGAAGGGCGTTTGCACCTTGGTGCCGGCACGCCGCTCGGCAGGCTCACCTGGGCAACCGATGCGTCCAGCCAATCGATCGATTTTCAGGGCGGCCGGCGCAGCGAGATCGACGGTCTCAAGCTGTCCCTGACCTACGCCATGAGCACCGAATTGCAGTTGTCGTTGAGTGGTGGGCGCGAAGCCAACAACCTGACGAGCGTCGACAAGGAAAGCCACTGGACGAGCGGCGCATCGCTCAAATGGCAGCCAACGGAACGCACCAAGTTCGTGGCCGAAGGCGAACGCCGGTTTTTCGGCAACTCGCACCGCCTGAGTTTCGAACACCGCACGCCACGAACGGTGTGGATGTACAGCGATTCACAAGACATTTCGAGCGGCAGCGACCAGCCCTCGGCCGGCAGCACCGGAAGCGCCTACGACTTGTTCTTTACCCAGTTCGCGTCCGCTTACCCCGACCCCATCCTCCGCGCGCAAATGGTCAACGACTACCTGCGAGCGCGCAACATCAGCCCCACCAGCCAGATCATCGGCGGGTTCCAGACCTCGGGGGTGACGCTGACGCGCAGCCAGATCCTGTCGTTCGGGCTTCTCGGCCTGCGCGACACCGTCACGTTTTCCGCGACGCGCACGTCGAGTCGGCGGATCGACACCCTCACGACGACAACCGACGATCTTTCGAACGGCGACAACATCCGCCAGCTGGTCTATTCAGCCGACGCATCGCATCGCTTGACGCCAGACTCCTCCATCAACCTGATCGTGTCGCAGCAAAAATCGATGGGTAGCTCGACGGCGCAATCGACCACGCTGCGGTCCTACGTCGTCCTGTGGTCGGGTCGGGTCAGCAGCCGCACCAACGTTTCGGTGAGCGCGCGTCACGCCAAATTCACAAGCGTGACCGAGCCGTACACCGAAAATGCGCTGACGGCCAGTCTCCAGCTAAAGTTTTGACTCATGTATGAAGCGTTTTATGGGCTGACCAGCAAGCCCTTCAAGCTCAACCCGGACCCGAACTTCTACTTCGGCAGCAAGCAGCATCGCCGCGCCAAGGCGTACCTCGACTACGGCGTTCAGCGCAACGAAGGCTTCATCGTCATCACCGGCGAAATCGGTGTGGGCAAGACGACGATCCTGCGCGGCCTGCTGGAGAGCCTGGCGCACAGCGACGTGGTCGTGGGCCACTTGGTCACCACGCAACTGGACGCCGAGGACACGCTGCGCATGGTTGGCGCGGCCTTCGGCTTCAACGTCAAGGACGTGCCCAAGTCCGAGTTGCTGATCTCGCTCGAAGCCTTTTTGCTGACGCAGATGACGCAAGGCAAGCGTTGCCTGCTAATCGTCGACGAGGCGCAAAACCTGACTGCGCGCGCGGTGGAAGAACTGCGCATGCTCTCGAACTTTCAGCTCGGCAACCAGTCGCTGCTGCAGAGTTTTCTCGTGGGCCAGCCGGAGTTTCGCGAGATTCTTCAGCGGCCGGAGATGGAGCAATTCCGCCAGCGGGTGGCGGCCACCTGCCACATCGGCCCGCTCGATCTGGAAGAAACGCACGGCTACATCGAGCACCGCCTCAAGTGCGCGGGTTCGACCGGCAAGCCGGATTTCGAGCCCGAGGTGTTCGAGACAATCTTCAAGGCGAGCGGTGGCATTCCCCGGCGCATCAACGCCATCTGCGATCGGCTGCTGCTGCTCGGCTTTCTGGCCAACAAGACACACCTGACGGTCGCGGATGCGAACGAGGTGGTGCGTGAATTCGCTCAGGAAGCGGATGTTCCGGCCAAGAAGCCCGTGCTCGAATCATCCTCCGACGAAGATTTCGGCCGGACCACCTCGCCGGGCGTTCCGCTGGATGTCGATCTCACCAAGCTGCGTGTCGGCCCCGGCGATGCCCACGGCATGTCGCGCCAACTGGCCGCACTGGGTGCGGAACAGAACGGTGACTGCCTGCGGCGCCTGGAGCGAAGCATGCTTCGCCTGGAGCGCATCAATCTGCAGACCTTGTCGATGCTGCAAAAGCTGGTCGAAGCGGTCCAGAAGCAATCAGAAGAAAGCAATCAATGACCGCGCCCGCGAATGAAAGCTTGACCGGGCCGGTCATGTGCGTGGTCGGCGCCCGGCCCAACTTCATGAAGATGGCGCCAATCCTTCGTGCGCTGGCCGCCCACACGCCGCCCATGCCGGCGCTGCTGGTCCACACCGGGCAGCACTACGACCAGGGCATGAGCGGCCAGTTGTTCGATGACCTGGGCTTGCCCTTGCCGGACCTCAATCTCGAAGTCGGTGCCGGCAGCCATGCGGTGCAAACGGCCGAGGTCATGCGCCGGTTCGAACCCGCGCTCGACGAGCACCGGCCATCGTGCGTCGTGGTCGTCGGCGACGTGAACTCCACGCTCGCCTGCACGCTGGTCGCAGCCAAGAAGGGCGTGCCGGTCGTGCATGTGGAGGCCGGTTTGCGCAGCTATGACCGCAAGATGCCCGAAGAGATCAACCGCGTCGTGACCGACCAGTTGGCCGACCGCCTCTACACCACCGAGCGCAGCGCCGAAGCCAATCTGCGGCTCGAAGGCGTTCCGGGGGACCGCGTCTGCTTCGCCGGCAACGTGATGATCGATTCGCTGTTGTCCAACCTGCCCAAAGCGCGCGCAGCCGCCGACACGCTGCGCGCCCATGGCGCCGACGCATCGCTGGTCGCGCATGGTGCGGGCTACGGCCTCGTGACCTTGCATCGCCCGTCGAATGTAGACGACGAAGCCACGCTGCGTGCGCTGCTTTGCGTTCTGGCCGAAGTCGCCGCGCGCCTGCCGCTCGTTTTTGCGCTGCACCCGCGCACGCGCAACAACATCGATCGATTCGCCCTCAACGGCTTGATGGACCCGTCGCGCACCGCGGTGTTGCCGCCGCAGGGCTACCTCGAGATGCTCGGCCTGATGGCCAAGGCGACGCTCGTGCTCACCGATTCCGGCGGCTTGCAGGAAGAAACGACGGCCCTCGGCGTGCCCTGCCTGACGCTACGCGAAAACACCGAACGCCCGATCACCATCGAACAAGGCACGAACACGCTGGTCGGTCGTGATCGCGCGGCGATCCTGAACGGCCTGGAAGGTGTGCTGAGCGGCCGGGGCAAACGAGGCCGGGTGCCCGAATTCTGGGACGGCCATGCCGCGCAACGCATTGCGGCGGATCTGTGGCGATGGCTGCCGCGCGCGCCTGTGCACGCAGGCTGAGGCGATCGAGATGCAAACACCAACCGCCTTGCCCATCACCAACGCACTGACGATCGACGTCGAAGACTACTTTCAGGTCTCGGCGTTCGCGCCGTACATCGAGCGCGGCGATTGGGACCAGCTTGAATGCCGCGTCGAGCGCAACGTAGCCCGCATTCTCGACCTGCTCGACACCCACAGCACGAAAGCTACGTTCTTCACGCTGGGCTGGATTGCCGAACGCTACCCGCATGTGATCCGCGACATCGTGGCCCGCGGCCATGAACTCGCCAGCCACGGCTACGGCCATCAACGTGCCAGCGAGCTGACGCCCGAGGCCTTCTCGCAAGACATCCGCTCGGCCAAGAACATCCTCGAAGACCTGTCGGGCCTCGAGGTCCGCGGCTATCGCGCGCCGAGTTTTTCGATCGGCACTGGCAACCTCTGGGCCTTCGATTGCCTGCGCGACGCCGGCTACCGCTACAGCTCCAGCATCTACCCGATCCAGCACGACCACTACGGCATGCCCGATGCACCGCGCTTTGCGCATGAGGTGCGCGAAGGCCTGCTCGAAATCCCGGTCACGACGATGCGCCTGCTCAACAAGAACTTCCCGTCGAGCGGCGGCGGGTACTTTCGCCTCTTCCCCTACGGCTTGTCGCGCTGGATGCTGCGGCAGGTCAACGCGGGCGACCAGCAGGCGGCGATCTTCTACTTTCACCCGTGGGAAATCGATGCCGAACAGCCGCGCGTTGCCGGCATCAGCCGCAAGACGCGCTTTCGCCACTACGTGAACATCCCGCGCATGGAAAGCCGCCTGGGCCAACTGCTCAGCGACTTCCGCTGGGGGCGGATGGACGACATCTTCCTCGGCCGCAGTGGCGTCGGCGTTGGCGCCGGCGTTCGCGCCCTGGCCGCGGCGTGAACCCGCCCGTGATGACCGTCGAGCGGCTCACGCCGCAGGATCTGCCGACCGCCAAGCGTTGGGACGCCTTCGTGATGACCTGCCCCGGTGCGACGTTCTTTCATCGCGCCGGCTGGGACAAGATCATTCGCGAGGTGTTTCGCCACGACACCTACTTCCTGTACGTGCAGATCGAGGGCCGCATTGAAGGCGTTCTGCCGCTGGCGCACGTCAACAGCATGCTGTTCGGCAACTCGCTGGTGAGCCTGCCGTTCACCGTGTACGGAGGTGTAGCGGCCACGAACGAAGACGCTGGGCTGGCGCTGGAGCAAGAGGCGCAGCAACTGGCCAAGCGCCTGGGCGTCGACCATCTCGAATTGCGCAATGTCGCGCCGCGCCATCCCGAATGGCCGACGCAGGACTTGTATGTGACCTTCCGCAAGGAGATCCTGGCGGAGGAAGAAGCCAACATGTTGGCCATCCCGCGCAAGCAGCGTGCGATGGTTCGCAAGGGCATCAAGAACGGCCTCACGAGCGAGATCGACGTCGGCGTGGAACGCTTCTTCGCGCTCTACGCCGACAACGTGCATCGCCACGGCACGCCCGCCATGCCCAAGCGCTACTTTCAGGCGCTGATGGACGAGTTCGGTGCCGATTGCGAGGTGTTGATCGTC
>JAMFRW010000054.1 GCA_026224975.1 Rhodoferax sp.
CGAGGCCACCACGATGCGCGGCAGCGACAAGCGCTCGCGCACCGTCGGCATCAGCACCACGCCCACCAGCCCGCCGATGCCGAAGGAGCCCAGCAGCAGCCCGTAGCCGCCCGAGCCGAGGTGATAGGCATCGCGCGCCAGCACCGGCAGCAGCGCCCAGGCGGCACTGCCGCAACTCATGTAGACCAGCGTGTAGAGCAAAGGCCGATGGCAATCGGGCGAGTGCCGCACATAGCGCATGCCGCCGCGCAGTGCGCTCCACAGGCGCTCGGGCGCGAGCCGGCTGCGTTCGCCGCGCGAGCGCCAGCGTGTGAGGCTCACCATCGCCAGGCCGCTGCACAGCGCCAGCGTGCCGTAGAGCCCGATGCCGCCGGCCGCGCCCAGCACCGCACCGGCCAGCGCCGGACCGACGACGCGCGAGAGGTTGAAGCTCATACTGCCGAGCGCCATCGCCACGGCGAGTTCGTCGCGTGGCACCACCTCGCCATACACCGCCTGCGCGGCAGGCGCCTGCAAGGCCAGGCCGATGCCGACGAGCCCGGTCAACATCAACAGCACCGCGGGCGAGAGCGCGCCGAGTGCCACGACCAGCGCCGCCACCAGCGCGGCTGCGAGCATGCCGATCTGGATGCCCATCATCCAGCGCCGGCGGTCGACCAGATCGGCGATCGCACCGGCCGGCAAGCCGAGCAGGACGACCGGCAGGCTGGCCGCCGTTTGCACCAGCGCTGTCATCAACGGCGACGGCGTGAGCGCGCTCATCAGCGTCGCTCCGCCCACCTGGTTGACCCAGGTCGCCGTGTGCATGCACAAGACGCCCGAGAACACCGCGCGGAACTCCGGGCGGCGCAGCGGCTGCCAGGTGGAGGCGCTAGCCGACATCGCTGGCGCTGGCTCCTGCCTCGGCCTCCATTGTTTGATCGTCGCGCGCCCGATCGCTCAAGTGATACCAGGCCACGCCATTGGCATCGCACTTGCACACCGCATCGCCGCGGGCCAGCAAATAGTTGAGGCAGGCCAGCGCTTCACCGGTCGCCATGCCCAGCAACGGCACGTTGGCTTCGTCGATCGGCCTGCCGAACAGCGACACGAACACATCGACCGCACGGCGCGGTTCTTCGAGCCGGCGGCGCAGGCGATCGAGCGCCGTGTGCTGACCCTTGCGAAGATGCGCGATGCGCGCATGCAGCCCGCGAAAACACTCGTTGTGCGACGGCAGCACCAGCACATCGTCAGGCACCTCACGCTCGATCTTGTCGAGCGACGCCAGCCACTCGGCCATCGGGTTCGAATCGGGCTCCATCGGGTACACCGACACATTCGACGAGATGCGCGGCAGGATCTGGTCGCCCGAGATCAGCAGCTTCAACTCGGCGGAATACAGGCACGCGTGTTCGGGGCAATGCCCGCTGCCGACGATCACGCGCCAGTCATGCTGGCCGATGCGCACCACCTCGCCATCATGGATGCGGCGGTAGCTGTCGGGCAGCGCATAGATCATCTTGCCGAAGTCACCGAAGCGCGTCTTGTAGGACTCGGCGGCTGTCTCGCTCCAGCCGGCACGGCGGTAGAACGCGAGCGCATCGGCAGGCGCCTCCCGGCCGGTATCGGCGACGAGCGCGCGGCAGTTCAAGTACTCCAGCCGCGTCATCCACAAGCGGCAACCGAACTTGCGCGTCAACCAGCCGGCCATGCCCACGTGGTCGGGGTGCATGTGCGTCACGAATACGCGGCTGATCGGCCGGCCATCGGTGGAGCGATCGAACAGCGTACGCCAGGTGGCGATCGAGTCTTCGCTTCGCACCCCCGTGTCGACCACTGCCCAACCCTCGCCATCGTCGATCGCCCACAGGTTGATGTGGTCCAGCTTGAACGGCAGCGGCATGCGAATCCACAGCACCCCGGGCGCCACTTCGAGCGTTTCGCCGCGCGGCGGCGGCGCTTCGAACGGGTAGATCAGCGGCACGCGGACCGGCGCGGGCGTCGGAATGTCGGTGAGGGAATTGTCCATTGCGGGGATCGTACCGAAGCTTGGGGATTCGTGATGGGGGCAGCCGCGCGACGCAAACGGGGCGACCCTGGCCAGGGCACGTTGGCGCACTCGTCAATTCGGATGATGCGCGGCCGCGCCGCGTGTGGCGGAATCGAGGACTTGGAGGAAAAAACAAAATGCGTCCCGACATTAAAAGCACCCAACTCGGCGGCATCGCCAATCTGGCACTCATGGCCCCTGTCAGGTCCGGGTTCATTCCCGGTGCCGACACCTACACGTATGCCAAGCGGCTGGAGGTGATGTTCAAGACACTCAACGCGATCCGGCTCGGTGCCCGCGAGTCCGCCAAGTTCCAGAACCCGTTGCCGGATGCGTTGGGCCGCTGGGGCATCCTGCACTCCTTTCGCTATGCGCTCATCCCGCCGGAGATCGGGTCTGATGGCGAAGCGAAGGGGCCTGAAGACGAGTTGAGCGCTGGCGTGTTTCGCCTGTACCTGAACGTCACCTTCGACGGCGGTTGGGAGCCGTACATGCGGGTCATCTACCGTGATTTGGGGCCGTTGCTCGACCTGATCTTCGGCAATTGCGATGGCTACACGCCGAGCGCCACTCACACCTACGACGAATACATCCGCTGGGTGCGCCGCCAGGAGATTCCGGTCGGGCTGTTCTACACCGATTCGTCGATGTCGGTGCTCGACCAGCGCTACCTCGAGGCCGTGGAACGAATCCAGCGGCACGAGCCCGACCCGGCTCGCGCCCGCGAGATGATCGCCGGCCTGTCTCTGAAAGCGCCGCCCGATGTGCTCCAGGCCCTGGGACGGTTTGCCGCGGCGGATGAGCAGACGCAGGAAGAAGTGCTCCGCAACAACCTCAGAGCGCTCAAGGGCCTCTACGACCTCCGGGCGCTCTACCCGGCCAACGCCCGCCACGACGATGACTGCCTGCTGAGGTTCTCACGCGGCTCGCTGCCGGAGTTTCGCGCCTTCGTTCTGCTGCGCAGGGACCAATTGGCTCCCTATCGAGAGCAGATCGACTGGCTGTTGCAAACGCCACCGCCGGTGGTGCCGGAGTGGCCCGGAGGCCAAAAGCCGGACGGCCCCGCAGCGTTCGACGAATCAGAAATACAAGCCGGTATCTTGACGCGTTTCGTCGGCGTCACGCATGGTTGCCTGCTGTTGCTCGCGGTGACGGATCCGGCCAAGGCCCGCCAGTGGATCGGCAAGCTCCGGACCGACACGGAACAACGCCAAAAGAAGATCGGCAGCACCTTGCACTGGAACATCGCTTTCAGCCCGCAAGGCCTGCGCGCGATCGGCCAGAGTGCCGAGGCGCTCGACATCTTCCCCCAGGAATTCATCGACGGCATGGAGGCGCGCGCCGGCTTGCTCGGCGATGTCAGGGGCAATCACCCTGAGCACTGGCGGCGGCCGCGCTTCAAGGGCAGGGAGATCGACATCGCGTCTGTTCATGTGGTCGTGCAGTATCGATTGGTGTCGAACACCGACCTGGACAAGGCCTTGCATCCGATCCTCGCGCAATTGGCGAACGACGTGGATGGGGAAGAAAACGGACTGCGCTTGCTGAGCACGGAAGCCATGCGGAGCTACCCGAACAACGAGAACATCACGACCGAACACTTCGGATTTCAGGACGGGTTCAGCCAACCCACGCCCAGGCCCGATGGCGTCGACACAATGGGTCCAGCCGCTTTCGACGACACCGTGGCGGCGGGCGAACTTTTCATGGGCCATCCTACCGACCGGAACGACCATCGTTTCCCGGCCAAAGCCAACCCGGTGATGGACAACGGCAGCTTCCTCGTGATCCGCAAGCTTCGCCAGCACCTTCCTCGCTGGCGCGGGGTGCTGCGGGATGCGGCGCTGGTGCACGATCCCCAGGTCGAGTCCCGCACGCCAGCCGAGCAGGAGAAGGCCAGAACCCGCATCGCGTCGATGATGATGGGTCGCCAGCCCGACGGCACGCCGGTGCTCGACCCGGAGCTGGGGTCCGGCAACGACTTCAACTACGACGCCGACCCGGCCGGCTCGCGCTGCCCGTTCCAGTCGCACATCCGGCGCGCCAATCCGCGCACACTGGCCGATGGCAAACGCAAGACGCCGCGTCTGGTGCGCCGCGGCATGTCCTACGGTCCGCGCTGGGAAACCGATGCCACCGCAGAGCGCGGTCTCTACTTCATGGCCTATTGCGGCAGCATCGCCGAGCAGTTCGAAGTCATCCAGCGCTGGATTGCCGGCGGCAACAGCAGCGGCACACTGGCCTCTCACAGCGACCCGATGCTGGGCGTGCCGCAAAAAGGCGTGCCGCGCTCTTTCCAATGGCTGGGGCCCGATGGAAAGGTCGAGCGCGTCGACCTCGGCGACGAACCGCTGGCCGAACTGGAATGGGGCGTGTACTTGTTTGCGCCTTCGACCATCGGGCTCACGGCGCTGACTGTGGCCAGCAAGGCGCCTTCTTCGCAGCAACCCGACACCGATCCGCCCCCGGCGAAAGCGTCGGACTTCGATCGCTGCAAGCGGCTCATACAAGGCACGCCACGTGAGCGCGATCTCTTGTGGAAAAGCGTCCGTGACAAATCGGGAGGGGACCTGCAAACAGATTACGGGCGGTTGGTGTCGAAAACGGACAAGGCGATGGGCATCCTGAAAGACAACGGAACTTCGCACTCGGTGTGCGGATACGGCCGGCGCTTCGAAAAGTCGGTAGGGCCGGGCTATCTGGGCATGGACCCGGCCAAAGGCCACACGAGGCTGGCCGAGACGTCTGGCATCAATCAAGCGATCGTCGACATCACCGAGGAAAAGGCCTTCGAGGCTGCGCGGGAGGAAACCAGGGGTGTCTTGGCCCTGTATGCGCCGGGAAGCGACGGATCGGGCCAGGAGTCGCCGGTGGACGTCGTTCGACTGAGCGAACGCGTGATCGCCGCGCTCTACAGGCGTTGGTTCGGGCTGCCCGATAGACCCGAGAAGCACATGCGGGTCGGATTCGCTGCGGACCGGATCGTCGACATGGCCACAGACCAGGCGTGCTGCCCACGCGACTTCTTCTACGTCGCGCGCTACACCTTCGGGCCGCACCCTTCGCAGCAGGAGATCGAGAAGGGAACGCTTCGCGGGCAGGCGATCCGCAGGGCGGTCAAAAGCTACGTCGAAAGCACCAAACCCGGCGATCTCGTCGACTTGTCGAAGAAGATCTACGACAAGCTGGTCAAGACGACGCCCACGGGCCTGGATTGCACGGAGGTCATCGACACCATCGGCGGCGTGATGGTCGGCTTCGGCCCGTCGGTGCACCTCCACTATGTCAACGTGATGCGCGAATGGGTGGAGGTGGACGAGCCCGACACGCCATCGATCTGGGATTTGCAGACCCGGCTGTTGGCGGAGGACACCTCGCCCTCGACGTCATTGAAATACGAGCAAGTCAGGAACGCCCTGCGCGCGCCCCTCATCAAGCAGATGTGCCGGGAGCCGGTGCCTTCCGTCATCTGGCGGGAGACGCCTGGCCCCGAGCCTGTTCCTCCAGATGTCGAACCCGCCAAGACGGTGGTCGGGCTCCACGGCATGATGGCCGACGCGGATGCGGAAGCCCTGATGTTCGGCGGCTCACGCAACACGAAGAGCCCGCTGCACACCATCCACGCATGCCCGGGCCACGGCATGGCCACCGGCGTGCTGCTGGGCATCATCTCGACCCTGCTGCTCTCGGGCACGTTGCGCAGGACGCCATCGACCACGATCCTCACGCTCGTGCGGTGACGAGCGCGCGATGGCCTTACGCGTGCGACAACACCGCGCGCGCCTGGGCGGCATGCCAGTGCATCTCCATCGCCTCGAAGCCCGCCAGCGCGGCATCGGCGTGCCGGCGCGCGAGGCGCAGGGCGTCGGCGGAGAGCGCGATCTGCGATGCGCACAGCTCGTTTACCGCCGCCTCGTGGGCCGACTCGCGCCGCACGCCGATGTGCCGGGCTGCCGCCAGGTATCGCTGCGCGCGTTCGACGTCGTGCCGGGCCGCGGCGTCACGCGCCAAAGCGCGGTAGGCCACCGCCACGCCGATCAGGTCGCCGGCACGCGAGCGCTGCAGCGCGAGCGCGGCATGCCGTCGGGCGGCGGCGGTCTCGCCGCGCGCGAACTGGCCCTCGGCCAGCCAGCCATGGTCCAGCGACCGGAACAAACCGCTCTCACGCGGCTCGAGCCACAGCGTGGACTCTTCGAGAATCGCGATGGACCGCGCCTCGCCCGACAGCATCCACTCGGCATAGGCTGCGGTCGCCCTGCCTTGGCAGAACTGGAAGAGGCTGTGCGTCTGCTCGGCAATGCGGGTCGATTCCTGCGCCGCTGCTGCCGCGTCGGCCCATCGTCCCTGCCAGATCGACACCACCGCGCGCCAGCCCTGGATCGAGGCGCCGATCTCGTGCGGGCTGCTGTCGAGCAGAGCCCAGGCTTCGTCGAAGCATTCGTGCGCCCGCGAAAAATCGCCTCGGTCGCCCACGACCGAGGCGAGGCAGACCAACGAATAAGCCAGGCCGACAGCAGGCCGGGAACTGCGGCGGTGCGCGCGCTTGATGGCAACGGCGTCCTCCAGCAGCGGCAATGCGCCGGCGTAGTCGCCCACGGCCGCCTTGACCTGGCCCAGCGTCGCACGAATCTGCACCGCCAGCGGATGGTCGCCCGTACCGGCCAGAGCCGATGCGCGCTCGCAATGGGCCACCGCATCGCGCGACTGGCCGAGCGCGTAGAGGATGTAGCCGAGCCAATACGACGCGCGAGCCTGGAGCGAGGTGTCCGCCTGCCTGCCGGCCAGCGCCACTGCGCGCTCGAACACCGGCAGATCCTTGCGCGAGGCATCGAAGACGCATATTAGCCCCAGCTTGTTCGCGATGGTCAACCAGCGGTCGATGCTGGTCTCCTCCAGCCCTGCAGCTTGCAAACGGGCCAACGCCGAGTGGTAGAGGGTCTTCGCAAAATCCAGTGCGGACACGGCTGCCGCGCGGTCACCGGCGAGTTCGGCATGGTGCGCAGATTCGGCCGGGCAACCGGCCGCGCCATAGTGGTAGGCGAGCGCTTCATGTGGCTCCTCGTGGCCCTGCGCCGCGTGACGCAGCAGCGCGTGCGCGATTCTCAGGTGCAGTTCGCGGCGCTCGCGCAGACCGACCGATTCGTAGATGACATCGCGTGTCAGGCCGTGCTTGAAGTGAAGGCTGCCCGTGGCATCGTGGTAGATGAAGTCCTTCTCGACCAAGGCTTGCATCACCCCATCGTCGGGCCGCAGGTTGGTGACCTCCAGCAGCAGCCATGCCGGAACGAGGTTGCCCATCACAGACAAGGTGCGCAGCCAGCCGGCAAGAGCCGGGGACAGCCGGCTCACGCGCGATTCGATCAGTACCTGAAGCCAGGCCACCCCCGTCTGATAGCCCGCCAGTCTTGTTTTGCCCTGGCCGGCCGAGTGGCACAGCTCTTCGATGAACAGCGCATTGCCTCCCGAGTATCGATAGATGTCGTCGGCGACGAAAGGGTCCACATGGGGCAGCAGCGCGCGGATCGACGACTTTGTTTCTTCTTTCGAGAAGGGCTCGAGGTGGATCACATCGACCTGGAGCATGGTCGCGTCGCTGGCATCCATGCCGCGCGTGGAATAGAGCACCAGCAAGGCGCTGTGTTCCGATGCGGCACAAATGGCTGCCAGCGCCTGGCGTGTGGCGGCGTCGGACCATTGCCAATCGTCGATGAACAGCACGAGAGGCTGGCGTTCGGCCATGGCCGTGAAAAAGCGCGAGAGCCCTTGCAGCGCCTCCTCCGCGATGGCAGAGCGCATCGTGCCCGCAGTCTCTGCGGAGGGCGCGACGATCCGGAGCAGCGCCGAGGCAAAACTTTCCAGTCCCAGTGGCCCGAGCACGCGTGACAACGCTTCCGCCACCTCGGCGGGCGAAGCCCCCGGAGCGATCGATAGCGCGCTGCGGGCCATCTGCAGGAGCGGTTGCAAGGGCATCGCATCGAGCTCGCTGTCGCAATAGCCTTTCAGCACACGACAACCCTTCCAGGCCGCTCGAACCAGGAACTCCTCGGCAAGGCGTGTCTTTCCCAACCCCGGCGAGCCCGAAATGGCCACGTGTCGCGTTGCGCCCGCCAGGGCTTCACCGAGACGCTCGTCAAGCCGAAGAAACTCATCCTGACGGCCCACAAAGGGGTGCAGCCCGCGCCTGATCCGCGCCTCGAACGACGAAATCCCGGCGGACCGGCCGACGACAGGCCAACAGTTCATGGGGTCGTCATGGCCCTTGGCGTGCAACACGCGAAGCTCACCCGTTCGAAAGCAGAACCGGTCCGGTCCCAGGGTTTCTTCCGTGACCAGAATCTCATCGGACTCCGCGGCACCGGCCACTCTCGCGGCGAGGTTGGGGATCACGCCCAGCAACTCGAGGCGGCCGGTGATGAGATCACCGCCCTGCACAAGAACCATGCCGGCGTGAATTCCGCTGTGCAAGCGCAATTGTTGCTCTCGGCCGTCCGGGCCGGGTGCATGCAATTCCGCGGCGGCCCCATGCAATTGCAACGCGGCCTCGACCGCGCGCCGCCCATCTCCTTCGCGAGGCTGAGGAAAGCCGAAGATGGCGAGCATGCCGTCACCCTGCAATCGCACCACCGTGCCGCCATGTTGTGCAACAACCGATTCGTAAAGCGCGCGCAAGGACGCGAGCACGTCCCCGTACTCTTCTGCCTCCACTCTCCCGCTGAGCGCCGTGGAATCGCACAGGTCGCAAAAAAGCACGCTCAAGCGGCAGCGGCGCGAAAGGACCGCGGGCGCTGTAACAGGGTCGAATCTTTGGTGCGCAGGTACGAAATCCATGGACAACATGTGTATTGCTTTGACCGCGATTCTCCATGAATGTATCGCAAGGTAAACGTGCCGGCTGCCCGTCTACGACTTGCCTGAGCCAGTCCCGCCCGGTGTCTTCGAACATGCGATCGACGCCGTCCGGGCAGCGTGCGTATGCTTGACGCAAATCCCGGGCCTGAGCCTCGTTCATTTCCATTGCAAGGAGTCCAACACCATGCGCACCAAACCATTCGGCCGAACCGGCCTCTTCGTGTCGGAGCTTTGTCTCGGTACCATGACCTTCGGAGGCAGCGGCGGCATGTGGGGGCAGATCGGGGATCTGCAGCAGGCCGATGCGGAACGGCTGGTGGGTCAGGCGATCGATGCGGGCATCAACTTCATCGACACGGCCGATGTGTACGCCGGTGGCGTTTCGGAGCAGATCACCGGCCAGGCACTCAAGAACCTCAAGGTGCCGCGCGAGAGCGTCGTCGTGGCGACCAAGGTTTTCGGCGAAACGGCCCCGGGGGCGAACACGCGGGGCTTGTCGCGCAACCACATTCTCGATGGCGTCAAGGCGAGCTTGAAGCGGCTGCAACTCGACCATGTCGATCTCTACCAGGTGCATGGCTTCGACCCGGCCACGCCGATCGAAGAGACCTTGCGTGCGCTCGACCAGCTTGTGCGGCACGGGCATGTGCGCTACATCGGCGTCTCCAACTGGGCGGCGTGGCAGATCACCAAGGCGCTCGGCATCTCGGAGCGGCTGGGGCTGTCGCGCTTCGAATCGCTGCAGGCCTATTACACGGTGGCCGGGCGTGATCTGGAGCGCGAGATCGTGCCGATGCTCGCCAGCGAAGGCGTCGGCTTGATGGTGTGGAGCCCACTCGCAGGTGGTTTGCTGAGCGGCAAGTACGGGCGCGAGCAGCAAGGCGAAAAGGGCAGCCGGCGCACCACCTTCGACTTCCCGCCCGTCGACCGCGACCGCGCCTATGACTGCATCGATGCCATGCGGCCGATGGCCGAAGCGCGCGGTGTCTCGGTCGCGCAGATCGCGCTCGCCTGGCTGCTGCACCAGCCGCAGGTCACCAGCGTCATCGTCGGCGCCAAGCGGCCGGAACAGTTGGCCGACAACCTTGCGGCCACGCAGGTCGGCCTGAGTGCCGATGATCTGCTAGCGATCGATGCGGTGAGCCAACTGCCCGCCGAATACCCGGGCTGGATGTTCGAGCGCCAGGGGGAATACCGGCGCAGGCAGTTGGCCGAAGCGGTGCGGAGCGCGGCCGACAAGGGCTGAGGTCTTCAGCCGCAGCAGTCGTGCGCAGGCGTTGCGACGCCTTCGTACTCGTCGTGCCGCTTGACCCATTCGCCCATCTTTCCCGGCCCTTCCGCGCGGCCCTTGGGCGTCATGTCGAGCAGCGCGTAGGCGCCGACGAAGGCCTCGCCGCCGCGGCCATAGGTCGAATAGGTGTGGAAGATGTCGCCCTGCGCATCCTTGTAGAAGATGCTCGTGCCGTGCGCGTCTTCGCCCCAGGGCGTGATGGCCTTGTAGTTGTAGGTGACCTGGCCCGAGGCGACTTGTTCCGGCGTGAACGACACGCCGAAGTCGTAGTTGAAATCGCTGCCGCCCGACGACACCCATTCGACGTCCCAGCCCATGTGATCGCGGTAGCGATGAATCTCGGCCAGCGATGCGCGTGACGCTAACACCACGCTGACATCGTGATGCTCCAGGTGCGGCACTGCGCCCTCGATGTGGTCGGTGAGGAAGGAGCAGCCGAGGCAGCCTTGCTCGTCGCCCGGCGCCAGCATGAAGTGGTAGACCAGCAGTTGGCTGTTGATGCCGAAGAGATCGGCGAGCGTGCGTTGGCCGTCGTCGGTGTCGAAGACATAGAGCTTGTCGACTTTCACCCACGGCAGCGCGCGGCGCTCTTCGGCAAGGCGGTCGCGCATGCGCGTCAGCTCTTTTTCGTGGACGAGGTGGCGCTTGCGGGCGGCGATCCATTCGTCGCGCGAGACGACGGCATGGCCGACCAGATCGGTTGATGTCAGAGCGGGTGTCGGTGAGGTCATGGGGTGTCTCCAGCGGCATGAATATTTGTCGGCACGCGGCAGTTTGTCAAGAACGGGTCAGAGGCTGCTCGAAGCGCTGCTGGCACCCCGCTCGGAGAGGGGCAGCAGAAGTTGATGTGCGATAAACGCACCATCAATTCGACAATCGCACAATAACCAGTTCACATCACTGGACTGGCGCACACCGTCGCCGCAGACTGTGAAGCTGCGGGCGAACCCGGCACTGTCACGTCGAATCGCCACACAAGAGCAGCACAAAACACCATTACCCGGAGACACCTCATGACCACCCACCGCACGCAAGTCGCGATCATCGGCGCCGGCCCTTCGGGCCTGCTGCTCGGCCAGTTGCTGCACCGCGCCGGCATTGCCAACGTGATCATCGAGCGGCAGACCGGCGACTACGTGCTGGGCCGCATCCGCGCCGGCGTGCTGGAGCAGACCACGTGCGATCTGCTCGACGAAGCCGGCGTGGGCGCCCGCATGCATGCCGAAGGGATGGTGCACGGCGGGGTGGAGTTGTGCTTCGACGGCGCGCGCCACCGCATCGACTTGAACGGCCTCACCGGCGGCAAGAACGTGGTCGTCTACGGCCAGACCGAGGTCACGCGCGACCTGATGGAAGCGCGTCATGGCGCGGGTCTGCAAACGGTTTACCAGGCCTCGAACGTGGCGCTGCACGGCTTCGATGGCGACACGCCCAGCGTCACCTACAC